>WSZJ01000147.1:11840-35913 GCA_009773755.1 Planctomycetota bacterium
GGTCGACCAGCGGATCGAGGCGCTCAAGCGCGACCAGACGGACGCGGCGAAGGAGGAGATCCGGCGGCTGCAGCAGCTGGTGATACCGCAGAAGCTGGTCGAAGCCGAGCTTTGCCGCAACTGCCAGAACATCCGCGACCGGCTGCTCGAGCTGTACGAGGGGAACTGGGAGAAGATGACCAAGCACGTGCAGGTGACGCGCTGGCACTACTCCCTCGAGATGGGGCGCGGCATGGCCGAGGTCGACCCGGGCGTCAACGTCGAGACCGAGCTGTCCCCCGCTTCCCACGACGAGAACAAGTCGAATCTCTCCGGGTTGCTGCGCGGGATCCGGCTCTACACGTTTCACGGGAAGCCCGCGAGCGCGAACCGCGGGATGATCAATTACCAGGACATCTTCAACAAGAGCCACCAGCAGCTGCAGCACCTGCTCAGCGCGGTTGAAGAAAAGACCGTGAGCTTCGGCGACGTCACGCAGAAGGTCGACTACGCGATCTTCGGCTCGACGAATCTGCCGGAGAACAAACTCCTCGAAGAAGACCTGCTCACCGAGGGGCTGCGCGACCGCATCGAGCAGATCCCCGTCCCCTACCTCCTGAACTTCCACGACGAAGAACAGATTTACGAGCCCAACGTCCGCGAAATCCGCAAGTCCCAGCACGTCGCCCCCCACTCGATCCGCACCGGCGCTCTCTTCGCCGTGCTCTCCCGCCTCCGCAACTCCGGCCTCGCCGACTACTTCACCGCCGAGCGCCGCCGCATGCAGCAGTTCGAGCACGACAAGGCGAAGTTCGAATCGCGCAAGTTCCTCCTGCTGCGGCAGGAAGAAGTCGTCAAGCGCATGACGCTCCTCCAGAAAGCCAAGCTCTACGCCGGCGATCTCCATTGGATCAGCCACGACCGGACGGACATCCTCACCGACGCCTTCCTGTACGCCATCCGCGAAGAACACCGCGGCTCCGAAGGCACCACCGGCCGCTCGCCGCGCTGGTTCAAACGCATCCTCGGACGCCTCTCCATGGACGAAAACAACCGCTGCATCAATCCCTTCCAGGTCTACTCCCAGATCCAGACGTCCACCGACGACGAATCCCAGCACCTCCTCGACATGGTCCAGGAGGAATACAACCGGAACGTCGTGAAGGAATCCGAAGAAGCGCTCTTCGAGGTCACCGAACCCGACCTGCTGAAGCGCGTCGAGGGATTTCTCGAGCACGCGCGCGCCTACGTCCGCAAGGAATCGGTCCTCGACGCCTTCCAGAAAAAGCAGGTCGACCCCGAGGAGTACCTCTCGCGCGAAGAGGAGTTCCTCGACATCGCGCCGGGGCAGCGAAGCGACTTCCGTGTCTCGATGGTGCAGAAATTCGGGAAGGCCGCGGTCGCCGCCGGCACGCGCCCCAACCCGCGCGACGCCGTCCCCGAGCTGTTCGACCGCTACCGCGACCGCCTCACCCGCTCCGTCCGCGACAAGTTCAATTTCCAGGCGTTCCTTCTCGCCCTCGAGCGCTTCGACCCCGCCGATGAGGACGCGTTCGCGGAGCTCAAGCCGACGCCGGGCTCCGGAAGCACGGAGAAGGCGGCGACCGAGGTAGCGCGCGTGCTGAACAACATGCGCCGGAGGAGCGCGGCGGCAACCGGGAGCGACCGCGGCGGGTACTGCAATGACTGCGCGAAGAAGGTGATCAAGTACGTGCTGACGAATGAGAAGACGCGCGGGCACTTCGTACCCGGGAAGTGACGCGCACGGGTCTCCTCGCTTCGGAGGAGGGCGAGGGCGGCCATCGGTGCAGGTAGGAGCGAAGCTTCTGCCGGAATGGCCGCCGCCGCCCTCCTCCTTCGCTCGTCGACCCGCGCGCGTCACTTCCCGGGTACGAAGTGCCCGCGCAGGAACAAAGAAAAAAGGACCCCTGCATGCCGGGGCCCTCTCAACTCTGAACTCTGAACTCCAGACTTTAAGTGGCAGCCTGCACATTCACCGCGCGGGCCCCCTTGACGTCCTGCGTGATGTCGAAGCTCACCTTCATCCCCTCCTGCAGAGTCCGGAATCCCTGCATCTGGATGGCGGTGTGGTGGACGAATACGTCCTTCCCTCCGTCATCAGGAGCGATGAAACCGTAGCCCTTCTGGTCGCTGAACCACTTCACGGTGCCCGTCGCCATGCGTCCTCCTGCTTCTGAATGTGCCCTGCACCCTGTTTAAAAAAAAACCGCCGGGGCCTCTGTGGCCCTGGCGGCTTCAATCATTCTTTCGTCGTTGACTTCGATGGGTTCTGTCCTGTCCTGCCCGGATTATTGCGGATCAGCCCGGGGCCGTTCAAGGGCGATTTTCGGCTACTTCCTTTCCATCGCCCGCTTCTCCCTCGCCTCGGCTTCCTCCGCAACCTTCGTCTTCACCCACGCCTTGCCGTCCTTGCGGTACCACTCGTTCCAGGGAGTGAAGTCGTCGCCCAACTCCTGGCCCGTCAGCTTCTGGAGAACGGCGCCGAACATCGCCGACGTCTCGTGATACCCCTCCGGGAACGCGACCGTCGTCTTCACCCGCTGGATCTGCAGACGCGGCGTCTCGATCCGCACGGGCACAGGAATCGCCCGGCGCGTCGGGTCCGGGAAGATGTCCACGAACGAATCCGTGATGTCCTGCACCTGCGTCGCATTCGTCGCCCGGATCTCCATGTAGATCGTGTAGAACGCCGCGATCATGTACGGAACGCTGGAAGCGCTTCCCATCTCGCCCAGGACCTTCGCCGAGCGCCGGCGCGAATCCCACTGCTCTTCCTCGACCACCCGCTTCTGGTACCACATCCGCGCGTAGTCGTCCCCCATCCCGCGGGTCGCGTCCACGGCAATTTCGCGGATCGCCTCGTCCTTTTCCCGAAGCGCCGTCCCGGTCAGGTCGCCGAGTTTGTCGAAGCGCGCCTGCAGGTCGCGGATCGAGGGGAGGTTGTCGTGCGTGTGCTGGAAGAAACGCTTCAGGCCTTTCCAGGCCGCGATGCGCGTTCCCTTGTTCGAGCTGCCGATCGAGCGGGAGCACGGAGCCAGGAGCGAGTCGGCGCGGATCTTGAGAATCGCGGCGACCGCTGCGTCGTGTTTCGCGGGGTCCTTCAGGCCGGCTTCGCCCAGGCACTTCTTCGCCAGGTCTTCGCCATCGCGGCGGTCGGCCTCGTCCTCCGTCATCCACTCGCCGTCGCGCTTGACTTCGCCGTTGTCGAGATGGATGTCGTCGGGCGACTTCCATTCGCCCGCGATCAGCTTGTGCCCGAGTGCGAGACGCGCGGCCTCATGGTTCGGGTCGGCGGCGACCGTTTTCCCCGCTTCCTTGCGGTACTCGGCTTCAATCCCGTTGTCCTTGCACCACTTCGCGAGCGCCCAATGGCCCTTGGCGTCGTCGTCCTTCAGCGCGGCCGATTTCTCGGCGTAGAGCTCGAGGGAAGTCTTGCCGTATTCGATCTTGTCGATCTGGTTTTTCCTGAAGCGGGTCGAGCCGTACTTCCCCTCCAGGAGAATTTCGTCGCCCAGGTCCGTGACTTTGCCCTCGATGCGGCGGCCATCGATGGTTGTGACGGTATCGGCGGCGGCGAGGGAAGCGGCCAGGGCGAGAAACAGCGCGGACAGTGTGGTTTTCATGGCGAGAATGGAATGCAAGAAGCGCGCCGGGGATCTCGGATTCATAAGTCCTTTATCCTGAATGCTTTAGGGGTCTCGAGGCATCTCGAAAACGCCAACAGGATTGACACGGTGTAAATTCCGGTTCCACCCTCAGCGTCCGGAACGTCAAGCGATCCGGCCTTACCTGGCCTCGAGAACCTTCATCACCCAGTCGTACTCCTTCATCAAGCTCTCCACCAGCGACTTCCCGCAGGTCTTCTCACGCTCCGCTGCCGGGATCACATCCCATGTGTACGTCTCGATCTCGAAGTCCGAGCACAGCCCCCGCTTCAGGACCTCTTCCATCGCCGCCTTCAGGAATCCCTGCGTCGTCTTCAGCCCGCCGATCTGCTCGAGGAACACCGGCACGTGGAAGTGGGCTCGCGCCGCACCGTCCGGCCACCCCTTGGCCTCGCCGAGATCGGCGGCTCGCCTCCCGCCCTCGGCGCAGACCTGATGGAAATAACGCGGCTCGTCGAAGCGCGCAAGCTCGCCCGGCGGACCTTCGAGCGCGCACGTCACCTGCATCTTGCCGATGACGATGCCGCTCCGGTCGATCCGGTCGATCGCTTCAGCCGGGTCTTCCCACATGACCGCGTGGTGACAGGCGTCGAAGCAGAGGCCGAGGTGTTCGTGGAGGATATCTGTGGCCTGCTCGCGGTTGTACTTGTCGGTCCCGTGAAGTGCGCGTTCGCCGCCGGGGTAGATGTGGCGCCGGAAGAACTCGATCGCGTCGGCGGCGGTCTCGCACGTGGTAAGCGGCTCGGGCTCGAGGCAGACGCGGATGCTCACGCCGGTTTCGTTTTTCAGGGTGTGGAGTCCCGCCGCGACCTGGGCGAGGTTGCGCGCCATGTTGTCGCGCGCCGGCTTGTCGTCTCCGTCGGCTTTGTAGCCCCCCGCGACCGTTGAAAGCGTCAGCGACTGCCCGCCCCCCAGCGCCGCCATCACGTGCGCCGCAGCGAGCGTGTACGCCGCGCGCCGCGGATCCGCCCAGGACGGCCGGTACACGTCTTCCTTCACGCGCCCGGCGTTGAACTTCCCGAACGGGAAAACATTGGCGGTGAAGGCGAAGAGATCGAGGGACTCGAGGAGCGCCTTCGTTTTTGCGAGGCGATACGGGTCGCCCGCGAGCAGATCGGCGGCCTGCGCCGACAGCCGGAGCCCCGCGCCCGTCTTTCTGCCGGCGAAAAGACGTCGCCGGATTTCGCCGGGGCCGTCACGAAGAGCCGCATCGAGTTCGTCCGCCGTTTCGCAGGGGTGGACGTTCATCGAGTAGCCGAGTCGAATGGCGTGGCCGCGGGAGGAGAGTTCGGGCATCGGGGCGGATTATATGCCGGGGGAAGCGTATTCTGCGCAGAACCGGGAGTTTGGGGTCGTGAGTTCCGGATGCCTGAACCGAACTCCCGACTCCGAACTCCCGACTCCGAACTCAGCTTTTCTTCCGCCCGAACGCCACGGTCTTCGGCAGCCCTCCCTTGATAGGAATCGGCCTTCCGCCAACGTCGACCGCAACGTAGGTCACCGTCGCTTCGGTGACCTTGACCGTCACGCTCGGGTCCTCAAACCGCTGCGCTTCAACGCGCACTCTCACGGTCACCGACGTATTCCCGACCCTGGCCACTTCGGCATAGAAGCTGATTACGTCGCCGACGTAGACCGGCTCGGGGAAGGCGATCTTGTCCATCCCGACGGTCACGAACTTGTGCGGGCCGAGCGTTCGCGCCGCGACGGCGCCCGCCAGGTCGATGTACGAGAGGATCACGCCGCCGAAGATCGTGCCGTGCCCGTTGGTGTCCTTCGGGAGAAGGATCGTGCGGATGGCCGGGTCGCGCTTCACTTTTCCTCCTTGAACACGGGGTCACCTTCGGCCGGCTCGATGAGGAGCAGGCTGCATTCCCACCGGTCCCAGTATCCCGGTGCGCACTTTTTCGCCTGCCGCCACGGCGCGGGATCGTGGATCCGGAAGTCGCCGCCGTCGCGGCCGATCACGACGACCCAGTGCGAGCCGGGCCGCCGGTCGCCGAACGCCGAGTCCTTGTCGGGGATGCACGCCACCGGCGCGCGGCCGGCCGCAAGGCACCTTTCGATGTCCGCTTTCCGGGGCTCTCGCTCGATCCACCGGCCGCCGGACTTGAGAAACATCTCGCCGACGTCGCGGCGGCAAGGGTCGATCAGCGTCGCCCGCGCCCCGCGCGCCAGGGCCACACGCCCCAGCCGCCCGGGGCCGATCCCCCAGCTCCGCAACATCACAGGGAGAACCAGCGCGTGCCGCTCCAGATCTTCCAGCTCCGCCGGAATTCGCGCCGCCTTGAGCGCCATCGTCACGCACGCCAGCCCGCAGCCGCAGTTCGGCCCCTGCCGCACGAGCGGGACGTCGAGGAGAAGACCGCTCGGGGGCGCGATTTCCATGAAGCGCCGCCTACTTCGCCGCGACCGCCTTCTTGCCGCCGGGTTTCTTCTCCGCCGACGCGGGAAGCCAGGTCAGCCACTTGTGGTAGCGAGCGTTTTCGCCCCGCACGATCCTGAAGAACTCCGTCTGCAGCCGCTCCGTCACCGGCCCGCGCTTCCCGTCCCCGATCTGCCGGTCGTTGATTTCGCGCACGGGAGTGACCTCCGCGGCCGTGCCGGTGAAGAAGACTTCGTCGGCGTGAAACAACTCCGAGGGCGCGATGTCCTTGACCGTCACCGCGATCCCGAGATCCTTCGCAACGCGAATAATCGAGTCCCTCGTGATCCCGGGCAGGATCGAACTCGACAGGTCGTTCGTGATCAGCTCCCCGTCCTTCACGAAAAATACGTTTTCCCCGCAGCCCTCGGACACGCACCCCCGGTGGTCCATCAGGATCGCCTCGTCGTACCCCCGCCGCCGCGCATCGTTCCCCGACAGGATGCTCGACAGATACTGCCCGCAAGCCTTCGCTGCGGCCGGCAGCGCATCCGGCGCAAACTTGCGCCACGCGCTGAACATCGCCCGGATCCCCTTCTCAAGACAGTCCGATCCGAGATACCGCTCCCACTCCCAGCTCGCGACGAACACTTCCGTCGGAAGTCCGGTGGCATGGAGGCCGAAGCGGCCGTAGCCCCAGAACGCGAGAGGTCGGAGGTAGGCGGCGGAGAGGCCGGAAGCGGCCAGCGTTTCGACGCACGCGTCCTCGATCTGGCGGTGCGTGAAGGGAACCTTGATGTCGTAGACCTTTGCGGAATTGAAGAAGCGGGAGGTGTGCTCCTTGAGCCGGAAGATGGCGGGGCCGCGATCGGTCGCGTACGCGCGGATTCCCTCGAACACGCCGGTGCCGTAATGAAGCACGTGGCACATGACGTGGACCTTGGCGTCGTCCCAGGGGATGAGTTTTCCGTTGGCCCAGATCGTCGAACTGTGCTTGTTCATAGGTAGATATCGTACGACCGCGGCGCTGGATTGCAAATGGCCGACGGTGGCAGGGTGTGGGTGCGGTCGTCGTTCCTACCCCCTACCCACTACCAACTACCCACTACAGGTAGGGCGAAAACAACTTGGCCACGCCGTCGCGTATTCGAACGGCCATCGACCTCCCGTCCACGTCCGCGAGCGTGACCTTCCTCCCCTTCTCCGCCAGCGCCTCATACTTCGCCGCCAGCGCCGCGCACAGGTTGCGATCGTACGCTTCCACGTTGTATTCGAAATTCAGCCTCAGGCTCCGCGGGTCGAGATTCGCGCTTCCAAAGAGCGCCCACCGCCCGTCGACGAGAACGATCTTCGAGTGGTCGAAGGGCGGCGGCGTGTAGACCACGCGAACGCCGGCCTGAAGGAACTCCCACAGGAATGCGCGGGTGGCCCACGCGACGACGCGGTTGTCGGTTTCCAGGGGAAGGAAGAGGCGCACGTCCACGCCCTGGAGAGCCGCGGCGATGATCGCGTGGCGGAGGCCCTGTTCGGGAATGAAGTACGGCGTGACGAAGTGGATGGACTTGCGCGCGGCGGTGACGGCGCCGGTGATCGCCCAGTAGATGCGCTCGAGGTCCTGGTCGGGGCCGGAGGGGATGCCGCGGGCGAGCGTCGGGCCTTCGTGGCCGAGAGCCGGAAACCAGGCTTCGCCGGAGAGCGTTTCCTCCGCGGCGAAATGCCAGTCGTCCGCGAACGCGCGCATCGCCTGCGCGACGACCGGGCCGCGCATCCGGAAATGAACGTCGCGGCAGCGGCCGGGATGCTTCAGGTCGGCCATCAGATGCCGCGCCGAGATGTTGATCCCCCCGCTGAACGCGACGCGGCCATCCACGACGAGGATCTTGCGGTGGTTGCGCAGGTTGAAATGCACAAGCCGCGACGGCGCGAATCCGAGCGGGTCGAACGACGCCGCCTTGAGCCGCCGCCTCCGCAGCGTGCGCCCGAGCTTTGAGAAAATCCCGCCTGCGCCGAGCGCATCGACCAGGAGCTTCACCTTCACGCCGCGGGAAGCGGCGGCCGCAAGCGCGTCGGCGAACGCGAGCCCGGTCGCGTCGCAGTCGAAGATATACGAACACAGCGCCACGGTTTGCTTCGCTTCGGCAATCGCCCCCAGCATCGCGGGAAACGCTTCTTCCCCATCCCACAACGGCTCGATCCGGTTCCCGTCGACCAGCGGCTCGGCCGAAATGCGGTCGGTCAGCTTCGCGAGCGGGTCGAGGTCGCCCACCAGCGCGGCGCGCGCCGCGGGGTCGCACGCCTCGTGCGGATCCGCCGCCGCCCGGGGCTCGCGCCGCCACATGACGGCATGGGCAGCGGCGGCGAGGAAGAGCACGAGCTCGATCGCGGCGAGGATCGCGAAGGCGATCTGGAACTCGATCGGGACGGAAATGTCCGGGGGGATGAAGGCGGGGGAAGAGTGCATGGGAGTCGCAGCACTCTAATCGACAGGGAAAATCAGCGTGGAATCCTGCCCGGATGCGGAATGGGAGGGTAACGCGCCTATTTCTTCGTTGTGAATCTCCACACCTTCTTCCACGCCTTCCCGTCGACTTTCGCGTCCACCGTCACCGTGTACGTCGTCGCCGGCTTCAGCGGATCCTGCGCGATCAACGCAACCGTGTTGCGCTGGCCCTGCGGCTGCGCGGTTTTTTCGGGGGTCGAGAGCCAGACCGGGACTTCGGCGCCCGTTGCGTCCTTCAATGTCGCCGTGGCCTCGGTGACCTTCACGATTTCCCGGAACGTCGCCGTCACAGGGAACCCCCCCTTCTGGTCCGGGTCATCCGGGATCGGCGTCGGCCGCTCGCCGCCGAAGTCGAGCGGGACGTCCTTCTGCGCGTCCGCCGGGTACATCACGACCTTCGCTCTTTCCTCCGTGAGCGACGGCAGACCCGTCAGCACGTCGACGCAGCAGACCCACGGCGGATTCGCCGTCCCTTTCACGTACCCCAGCCCGACTTTCAGCAAGTCGGCGTTGAGAAGCGGAATCCGGTGGTAAAGCGACGCCATCCAGCCGTCCACCGCTTCTGCCGGCTCCACGTAATGGATGTCCGACGCCTTCCCCGCCGCCGCGCCCTCCTTCGTGTACCCCTCCAGCTTCGGGTCCTCCGTGTGCATGCTCGTCCCGGCTTTCATCATCGCGTCGAAATGTTTCAGCAGGTACGCCGCGTGCCCCGCGCACGCCTTCGACATCGCCGCGTCGATCGTCACCGGCCCCACTCCCGCCAGCTTCCGGACCGCGTTGATCTTCTCCAGCACCTTCGCATCCGCTTCGGGAAGCGGCGGCCCCTTGACGGGCTTCTTCGGCGGCTCGGCGGAAGCGAGCGCCAGCGCGAGCAGCACGGCGACGGGCGGAAGCAGCTTTTTCATGGCGAATCCCTTCTTCGCCCCCCGGCGCATCATACCCGGCCGCGCTCGCCGATACCCGCGACTCGCCGCGCGCCGGTCCGGCATCGCCGGTCAGCGGGCGATCAACGCAAGCCTCAACTCGCGAGGAGTGACGAATTCCACCCTGAACCCGCCTGCCGTCCTCTGGTACCCCGATCCGGTCAGGGGACTGACGACGAAATTGCGGCCGCGCGCATACGACGCGCGAAAGACCGCCAGGTTCCGGGTCTCGAAGCCGTCCGGCTTCCATTTGCATTCAATGGCGTGAACATGACTCCGTCCCCGCGGCACGACGAAATCCACTTCACGCTGCTGCTTGTCGCGCCAGAACTGAACTTGCGGCAGGCCGGCGGCGAGAATCGTGTCGAGCACGAGATGCTCCCAGAGCAGGCCGCAGTCTTCGGCGCGCAGTTCGTCCCAGCCGCGCGCGTAGGCGACGAAGCCGGTGTCAAACCCATACACCTTTGGTTGCCCAATGATCTCCCTGCGCCCGCCCCCGGAGAAGGGACGAACCATGTGAATGGTCTGCGTTGCCTGGTAGACCTCCAGCCAGTTGTTGACGGTGGGCCGTGTGATCTGGCTCTCGCTGGCGAGCCTGGTTACGTCGAGCAGTCCGCCGCTCTGGCGCAACAGCAGTTCCAGCACCCTCAGGAATCCCGCGCGCTTCTCCAGCCGGAACAGTTCCTGCACGTCGCGCGCGAAGTAAGAGTCGAGCCATTCGCCGTAGAATTCCTCCGGACGCTCTACCGCGAGCAGCGCGGGGGGCAATCCGCCGCGCAGGAGACGCCGACGGATGTCCCGGACGCCGAAGGCCTCGAGTTCTTCATGGAGCACGGGCACAAGCTCTACGACGCGCTTCCGCCCGGTAAGGCTGTCGCGGAACTTCTGCGTGGCCGCCAGCGTGGAAGAACCGGTGGCGAGGATTTTCAGTCTGGGGAAGTCGTCCGCGCCGATCTTGAGCAAGCGGCTGGGGTCGGGCAACTGGTGGACTTCATCCAGGACGACCAGCGGCTTTCGGACGGCTCGGAAAAAGGTCTCCGGGTCGAGCAACCGCTCGGCCACGCTGGGCAGGTCGCAATTGAGGTACTCGGCGTCCGGCAGGGCCCTGGCGAGGACGGTCTTGCCCGAACGCCTCNGCCTGCTTCCAGGCGGCCGCAAGGCGGTCGAGCCAGAGGGGACGTTCAATCATGAAATCACACTTTATGTTTAGACGTCTAAAAGTAAAGTGTAGTTTTCTCGGAGAGCCGATCAGGGCGCCACCAGCGCACGCTCTTCCATCGTGAGAATTCTCCACTCGCCCGCGCGCAAGGCACCCAGTTTCAAGCCGCCCATCCGCACGCGCATCAGGCGCAACGTCGGATGGCCGATCGCAGCCGTCATCCGCCGTACCTGGCGATTCCTGCCCTCGATCAACTCCAGGCCGATCCAGGAATCCGGGACGCTCTTGCGGAAGCGGATCGGGGGCACGCGCGGAAGAACTTCCGGCTGCGGCTTCAGCATCCACGCCCGGCAGGGCAGTGTCTTCCGGCCTTGAATCGAAATGCCTCGCCCAAGCCGCTTCAGATTCTCCGTCGACGGATTCCTCTCGACCTGCACCCAGTATTCGCGTTCGTGGGCGTTGCGCGGATGCAGCAGGCGCTCGTTCCATTCCGGTTCATCGCTGAGCAACAGCAGGCCTTCCGAATCCGCGTCCAGTCGCCCGATCGGATAGACGCCCATCGGAAACCCGAACGCCGCCAGCGCGCGGTTCGGCGAGCCGTCGCCGGTGAACTGCGAGAGAACTCCATAGGGCTTGTGGAATGCGATGAGCATCACTTGACCGGAATGGCCTCCTCTACATCCACCTCCGTCTTCCTGGCAGATTGTCAGGAAGCTGAAGTGTGACGGTTGCCATGATGTTCAGATCATACCGGCACTCTGGAGGATTCAGGTCCCGGGAAGAGCAACGCTCAGCGTCATCGGATCCCGGAATCGGGCCCTTGCCCGGGCGAGCCCTCTGGTCTAGGCTTCGCCCATGAAGAAATCACTCTTCCCCGGGATCATCCTCGCCGTCCTCCTCGCCTCCTGGATGTACGTCATCGGGTACATGGGCTGGTACAAGGACCCGAAGATGGTGTTCATGTTCTGGTTCGTCATCCTGATCCAGATCGTCGTCCTCACCTTCGTCATCAAGCGCGCGGCGAAGGAAGGGGCGGGATTCGCCGGAAAGTTCGTCAAGGGCGCGGGCACTTCTGTCGTCGCCGCCCCCCTCGTCTTCCTGAACTCGCTCCTCTTCACGCAGGTGGTCTTTCCGAAGTACTTCGACGAAATCCGCGCCATGCAGGAGTCCTTGCTGCGCACGCAGGGGATTCCGGAAGCGCAGATCGTGGAGACGCTGAAGGCCGCCGCCGCAATGGAGAACCCGTACCTTCAGGCGACGTTCGGCGCCATCGGGACCATCGTGACCGGGATCGTCGTGTCGCTCATCGCGTCCGCGCTGGTGAAGAAGCCCGAGTAGGGCGATGCGAGCCCTCTTCGCCCTCGCGCTGCTCGCCCTTCCCGCGCTCGCCCAGGACATTGTGGTCGACCGCAAGGGGCTGGCGGAGCTGCTCGCGAAAAAGGGGCTGAAGTCGGAAAACCTGGGGTTCGACTTCGAGCACCTCGACTCGATGCCGCCGAACTACGTCGCTTCGCATTCGAACACGAAGTCGAAAGAAGGGCAGCTCGCGGTGTGGCGTCGGGTGCAGAACGTGCCGGTCGAGTTTCCCGAGGAAGTCCAGAAGATCACGGGGCGAATTCAGCGGGACGAGATGTGGGAAGCGATCGCGGCGGCGCTGGATCGGGAGCTGCCTCCGCGCGAGGTGCCGGTAGCGGTGGAGCTGCCGGATCTGCGCGACGACCTGCGCGCGCCGGTGGGAACGATTCTCGCGGCGATGGAGAAGAAGGAGCCTGCCCTGATCTGGCGGGCGGTCGTCGAGGCGCGCCCGGCGCTGGAGGCGTTCAAGGGGGAGGTCGAGTACGCGAAGGACGGCGTCGTGGTGACGAGCGCGGCGACGCCCGCGGACGCGTCGGCCAGACTCACGATCCGCTTCGGCGGCAACGACACCTACAAGGGGGCGTGGGGCGGCGCGGACGGAGCCGGCGTCGTGCGCGTGCTGATCGACGTGTCGGGGAACGACACCTACGAAGCGGGCGAAGAGGACATCGCGCAGGGCGCGGCGCAGAACGGAGGGATCGCGTTTCACGCCGATTTCGGCGGGAACGACACGTACAGGACCGCGAAGTACGTCGCACAGGGCGCCGCGCTCGGCGGCACAGGCGTGCTCTGGGACGCGGGCGGAAACGACACCTACGAAGCCGAGGGGTTCGCGCAGGGCGCCGCGCAGGACGGCGTCGGCCTGCTCGTCGACGACGCCGGAAACGACCGCTTCACGCTCACCGGTAACGGGCAGGGCTACGGCGGCCAGGCCGCGTTCGGCCTCCTCCTCGACCGCGCCGGCGACGACCTCTACCACGCCCGCGACGCCGCGTTCGGCGACAAGGTCACCGTCCCCGCCCCGCAGGACGAAAAACACAACGCCAACATGGCCCAGGGCGCCGCCTTCGGCCACAACGGCCAGCCCTTCCGCGCCGGCGGCGTCGGCCTCCTCCTTGACGTCGCGGGAGACGACCGCTACGAGGCCGGCTGCTGGGCCCAGGGCGTCGGCTACTTCCAGGCGATCGGAGCGTGCATCGATCTCGCCGGAAACGATTCGTACGAAGCGTGGGTCTACGTCATGGGAAGCGGCGCGCACGGCGGTTTCGGCATCCAGCTCGACGCGCGCGGCGACGACGTCTACAAGGTCGGCGGCTGGAACGGCCCCGCCATGTCCGTCGACTACGGCATCGGATTCTTCCTCGACGGCCGCGGCAACGACCAGTACCTCGGCCCCGCTTCCGGCCTCGGCACCTCCATCGGCCTCGGAATCTCCCTCTTCCAGGACGGCGGCGGCGACGACCTCTACCAGCCCAAGGACGACCGCATCGGATTCGGCGTCCTTTACGGAAAGGAAGACTACAACGAGGACGGCAAGGTGACGCCGGCCGAGAAGCGGCACTGGGGCCTGTTCCTCGACCTCGCCGGCTCCGACCGTTTTCCGAAACCGCGCGGCAACGGGATGCGCTGGGATCCCGCGGAATTCAGCGGCGGGCTCGACGTCGCCGACGCGAAGCCGGACTTCGCGCCCGGCAAGGCCCGCCTCTGGGACGGCACGGAGGTCGACGCTTCGTTTGAGAACTGGGAAAGCGTTCAACCGATTGACCTGCTGAAGCTGCTCAAGGGCGACGCCGCGACGAAAGCTGAGTACGCGTTCTCGCACGGCCTCCGGCACGAGGGAAGCGACCTCCTCGCGCTCGTCGCGGACCCGAAACCGCTTCTGCGCCGTCATTTCGATTCTGCCGACCGCACGTACTCGAAAGACCTGCACCTCTGGGTGACGGCGGAGGAAGCGGCGTGGGGGGCGAAGGTCGGCGCGCTCGATCCGGGCGCGATGGCGGACGCTTCGTGGCCCCGCTGGGTCCGGGAAGCGGTCGGGTGGCGGGCGAAAGCGGCGGCCTGGGGCCGTCGCGACGCGGCGATCGCGCGCGTCCGTGCCTGGCTCGACGACAAGGACGTGCAGGCTCTTCTCGCGCGAAAAAAAGAACTCGAGATGCTCCGCACGGCCGCGCGCTCCGGGCTGATCGCCGCCGATCCGAAGGCGGCCGAAGCGCCGATGAAGAAACTCGCGGCGTACTGGGCGACGAGAAAGACGCCCTCGGTCCCCTGCGGCCTGCGAAATGCGGCGGCGGACCTGACGGCCGCGGATCCGGGATGGGAGAAGCGGTACCCGGTCGCCGCCGCGAACGCCGGGCTCGAAACGGTCACGCTCGAGACGGTCGCGCTCACGCCGGAGGAGCGCGCGCTCATCCTCCCCGCTCCCGATCTCTCCGCGCTCGGCTCCGCCGCGAAGGCCATCCTGGCGGCCGTCAACGCCGAGCGCCAGATGCTCGGCCGCCCGCCGCTTCTCCCGGACGAGACGCTGATGAAGATCGCGACCGGCACGGCAAAGGGTGGAAAGGCGGCTGAAGGGCTGCCGAAATTCGAGGGGACGTCCATCCCGCTGACCGCGAAAGGAAACGGGCCCGCCGCCGCGCTCGACGACCTGGAGAAAGTCCAGGTGAACCGCAGCACGCTGCTCGACCCTCAGTGGACCGCCGTGGGCGTCGGCGCTGGCGCGAACAACAATTATGTGGTGATCGTTGGAAAGAAGAAGTGAGTGGGGAGTATTGAGTAGTCGGTAGCAGGTAGTTGGTAGGAGGCAGGAAGGACCCTGCGCCGGGTCGATCCGGGGTGATCACTTCAGCGGCGCGCGCAACTCCTGCTTGAGCAGCTCGCCCCACTTCGCGTCGTAGGGATGCACCTTGGAAGCGGGCCCCTTCTCGTCCACGACCGGCCGGCCTTCGTTCGCCCAGGCGAAGATGGACCCCTCGAGATTCACGACGTTCGTCCAGCCCTCCTTCTGCAGTTTCTCCGCGTACGCACTCGAGCGGTACCCTACCGAGCAGTACACGACCACGGGCGCATCCTTTGCCACCCCCGCCAGCGCATCGTCCGGCTTCGTCCCCGGCGGCGTGTGCTTCGCCCCTGGAAGCCGACTCACCTTCCACTCCTCCTCCGACCGCACGTCAAGCAGCACCGGCTTGGGCCGCTTCCCGTCCGCGAGCCACGCCGCCAGATCCCCGGTCGCAAGCTGCTTCACGCCGGGAAACTTCTCGCGGATTTCCTGCCCCGTTTTCGACAGATCAGGAGGCACGCCGTTCCCGCACCCCAGCGCAACCATGGCGCCCGCCAGAAGAGAGAACGTGCCCGGTCTGAGGATCTTCAGGTGCTGTTCCTCAACTCTCCGAACTCAAAACTCCGCACTGCATTGATCTACCAGCCTGGCTTCTTGCCGGGCTGCCTCGGCGCATCGGGCTCTCCCGGCTTCGTCTTCATCAGCGCCTGGATCGACGCGCGCTCGGCGTCCATCCGCTTCTCGTCTTCCGTTTTTTCGCGCATCGCCGGCGAAGGCCGCTTCGCAACGTACTCCAGCACTTTCAGCGCGGTGTCGGGGACGTTGGTGACGAATTCGTCGATGCCGAGGGCGGCGAGGCGTTCGATGTCGGAAGCGGCGTCGACGGTCCAGGCGCAGACTTTGAGGCCGCGGGCGCGGGCTTCGCTGAGGAGTTCGGCGGTGACGTAGGTATGGTGGGGATGGAGGGCGTCGGCGCCGGCGTCGATGGCGAGCTGGGTGTTCTGGACGGGTGCGGCGGAGTAGAGGACGCCGGTTTCGAGGTCGGGGCAGATGGATTTGACCTGCTGGACGGCGCGGTGCCAGAAGGAAGAGATGCGGGCGCGGCCGACGAAGTTCTTTTTCACGAGGAGGTCGACGGCGGCCTTGAGAGCGAGCGAGGCTTTGACTTCGACGTGGAGGAAGACGCCTGCGGGGGCGGCCCATTCGAGGACTTCGTCGAGGGAAGGGATGCGGTGGCCGCCGGCGATTCTCAGGCGCTGCATGTCTTCGAGGGTGATGTCGGCGACGCGGCCGGCGCCGTTCGTCGTGCGGTCGACCGTTTCGTCGTGGAGGACGGCGAGGCGGTTGTCGGCAGTGAGGTGGACATCGAGCTCGATGGCGGTGGCGCCGAGTTCGACGGCCCTCGCGAAGGAAGCGAGGGTGTTTTCGGGGGAGAGGTGAGGGACGCCGCGGTGGGCTACGACGCGGAGGGTTGGCATCGGCATGAACGGCGAAGGATAAATCCCAAATTCCAACTCCAACCCCAAATCCCAATGACGGCCTCCGAATCTCGGCCTTGGGATTTGGAGTTGGAGTTGGAATTTGGAGTTGCCGCCCGCAGGGCGGCTTCGCCTTAACCTCCGTTCTCGCGCACAAACTTCTCATACAGCGCAACGTCGGCTTTCGGGCCGATGCACAAGGGCGTCCGGTCATGCAACCCCTTCGGCTGCAGATCCAGAATCCTGTGCTTGCCGTCCGTCGCCGCTCCCCCCGCCTGCTCCGCGATGTACGCCAGCGGCGCCGCTTCATAGAGCAGCCGCAATTTTCCCTGCGGCTTTTTCGGATCCTTCCGGTCCGACGGGTAGAGGAACACGCCGCCGGCGAGCAGATTGCGGTGGAAATCCGAGACGAGCGTCCCGATGTACCGCGACGAGTACGGCCGCCCGCTGTCCTTGTCCGGGGTCTTCAGGTGGTCGATGAACTTCCGGTCCGCTTCCCCCCAGTACGCCCGGTTCCCTTCGTTCGCGCTGTAGTACTTCGAGCGTTCCGGCATCCGGATTTCCTCGTGAGAGAGGCAGAACTCGCCGATCGACGGATCGAGCGTGAATCCGGCGACCCCGCTCGCGGTCGAGTAGACGAGGACGGTGGAGGGGCCATAGAGGACGTAGCCGGCGCACACGAGGTTATTGCCGACCTGAAGAGCGTCCTCGAGGGTGCCGGGACCGTGCGCGGTCTTTCGGCGGTGGATCGCGAAGATCGTTCCGATCGAGACGTTGGCGTCGATGTTCGAGCTGCCGTCGAGCGGGTCGAACATGAGGACGTATCGTCCGGTCGGGAACTGAGGCGGGATCGCAATCAGCTCCGCCGACTCCTCGCTCGCCATGCAGCACAGGTGCCCACCGTGGTCCATCGCCTTGTAAATCCGGTCCTGCGCAAATTCGTCCAGCTTCATCACCGCTTCGCCCTGCACGTTATCGTGCCCGGCGTCCCCGAGGATCTCCGCGATACCTGCCTTGTTGACTTCGCGCGAGATAGGATGTGGCGTTGGAGGGTGACGAGCTTGTGGGGCATGGGGGTGGGCATGCGGCGGTCTCCGGGTGGGCGGCGCGGTTGGTCTCTCCGAAGAAGCTAAGGGGAAAGTCAAGCAGGAGGAAAGGGAAACTCGCCTGAATGAAGGACAAATCCCAACTCCAACCCCGACTCCAACTCCAAAACTGCTTTCTTGGAGTTGGGGTTGGAGTTGGAGTTGGGATTTGCCTTTGTCGTTGCCGTCGTCGTCGCCAATCCGGCGACTATTTTCCCTCTTCCCCGTGTCCCCCCTCCGGCCACCTGTAATAAACCTCCAGCGTCATCACCCCCATCACCGTCGAAAAAATCCTTCCCCCCTCGCATCCCCACCTGTCCCTCGCGGGATCCCAACTCCCCGCGTCGCAGTCGGTCCCTCCCTGCTGCGAACCGACCACCGCCTTCTTCATCGTGGTGTTCCATGCCTTCCAGTACTTCGTTTCGGGCCCGTGGCATTCCCACAGCGCCTCGGTCCCGTAGTACCAGTAATAGGAATCGACCTTCGCCGCGTCCTCCTTGACCGGGAGATCGCACACCAGCAGCTTCGCGCCGTTGTCAAGCACCCTGGACCCCGGCTTCGCCCCCGCATACAGCCGCGTCAGCATCCCCGCCGCCGTCAGCGTTTCGTGGTGCTCCCAGTCCTCGTTCTTCCCCATGATGATCACTTTCCCCGTCCCTTTCGCCGTGTACCCCACCCGGCCGTAATCCTGGTCCGTCACCCGCTTCACCCACGCGAGCGCTCCCTTCACGCCCTCTTCGTCCACTTCGAGTCCGCCCGCAAGCGCCGCATGAAGCGCGTGCACGCACCAGCTCGTCACCGAAGTGTCGTTGTCGCCGCACATCGGCGAATATCTCCACGCGCCTGCGGGATTGCGCGCCGCGAGCAGGAAATCGACGCCCGCTTCCGCCGACGGCTTCCAGGCCCCGTCCTTCGTCAGCGCGTACAGCTCGCACATCGCGGCGGTCGCGACGGCGTGGTTGTACATGACCTTGGAGGCGTTGCGCGGCCCGAACGCGCCGTCCTGGTTCTGCTGCTTCTCGAGCCACTCGGCGCCGCGCTTCACGATCTCCCCCGGCTTCACGTCGCGCGCCGTGGCGGGATCTCGCCAGGTTTCTGCGAAGTTGGGCCCGATTCCCGCGCCGAGGAAGGCGAGAAGGGCGAGCCCGGTCTCGCCTGTGTCGAATTCCGGGAGGCCGTCGCCGGTGCATCCGGCGTCGACGCACTCTGCGGAGAATTTCTCGGCGCGCCAGGAACCGTCGTTGGCCTGGTGGCGGGCGAGCCAGAGAAGTCCGGCTTTGACGGCAGCCTCGGTGTGGTCGTCGCCGCCACCTGCTTTCAGGCGGTCGGCCTTGTCCCCCACCCGGGTTTTGAGTGCGGGGGCGGGGTCGCCTGCAAGGGCGGGAAGGGCGAGGAATGAAGCGGCCAAAAGGGCGGCTGAGCGAAGCATGCGACCTCCTGAGGTAGAGGTGAAAGTCCCCCCCGGGACGGGACGGAGTGAGGGCCGGGTCATGAGAACGGAGGAATCGCCGCGGGGTTCGGGAAAAATGCCACGGCAAATCCCAACTCCAACTCCAACCACAAACTCCAAGAAAGCTGTTTTGAGTTGGGGTTGGAGTTGGAGTTGGGAATTGTCGTGGCACTTTCGCCTTGATCCACCTTCCCCGTCCGTCTACCCTGTCTTCCAAGGGGGCCCGAGGAGGTCATTCATACATGCGTATCCTTCTCTCCGCCGCGCTCGTCGCGGCCGCCGCACACGTCGCTTCAGCCGACACCGTCTGGCTCAAGAACGGCGGCAAACTTGAAGGCGTCACGACGTCGATGGAAGGCGACAAACTCGTCGTCAAGATGCCAAGCGGCGTCATCAAGCTCGACAAGGACCAGGTCCAGAAGATCGTCCACCGGGCGACCGCGATGGAAGAGTACGAGCTCGCGGCGGCGAAGCTGAAGCCGGGTGACGCGAAGGGGCACCTCGAACTCGCCAACTGGTGCGCCGAAAAGGGACTTTCGCACTTCGAGCGCGTCGAGCTCGAAGCGACGATCGCGGCCGATCCGGACAACGCCGACGCGCGCAAGCGGCTCAGTTACGAAAAGGTAGGCGGCAAGTGGCTTCGCGGCGAGGAACTTCTCCTGGCGCGGGGGATGGTGAAGGTCAACGGAAAGTGGATGTCGAAAGAAACGGCCGCAGCGGAAGCGGTTGCGAAAGAAAAGAAGCGCCTCGAGCGCGAGCTGGCCGAGGCGGAGAAGAAAGCGAAGCGCGCCGCTGCTGAGACGGAGGAGGACCGGCTGCGCGCCTTCTACGAATCGCAGGAGCGCGTTCAGCGGCGCATGCAGGACCGGGACGATTCGTTCGACAGCCGCAGGTCGCCGCGGGCCTGGCCGCGCCGCTATTACGACGGTTGGAGCTCGTACGGCGGGACGTACTGGGCGGGGACCGTGTCGTATTATCCGTACGGGTACTACTACTCCCCCGGGTACTACTACCCGAGCTATTACTCCTCCTCGCCCGGAATCTACTACTCCCACGGCGACTACTCGTTCTCGTTCGGCACGAACCACTACGGTTACGGCTACTACCCGGGTTACTACGGCGGCAGTTACTACGGCTCCCAGTACCAGGGCGCGGGCTCCAACTATTACGGCCCGGTAGGCCCCTCAGGGAGCAGCTCGGGCAGCTTCGATCGCGGCGGGGCGCCGCACTACGGCGGGTCGAGGTAGTTCCACGAGTCGTTCGACAGGGCCGCCGGTTTCCGGCGGCCCTTTTCTATTGGCTACCTGAAGAGCCACGGGAGCATCTGCACTCCCGCCATAAGCGCGCACACGACCAGCGCCAGCGCCGCGGCGATCCACATCCAGGCCGGCCACCCCGGACGGGGCGCGTCCTCGGCCGACAGGTACATCCCGCACGCGGGGCACCGCTCCGCGTCGTCGTAGATGTCGGCGCTGCAGTGCGGGCACGGCGCCGTCTCGCCCTCGCTCGCCGATTCCTCTTCCGCCGGACCGCGGTCATCTTCGTCCCAGTCCATGATTTGAATCTATCGGGAATGGTCAGGCCGGCACCACAGTACAAGTGGAGCACTATTTTCAACATATGCCATTGACATTACATTTTCTTAACACTATAATGATGTCTATCATATGGCCCGCACACCCCGGCTCCTGTACCTGGAATCTTCTTTCTGGAATCGGCTTGTCGGTCCTGCCTCGGATCCGCGCCGCCGTGATTCGTTTCACCTTTTACGCCTGGCGCGAAGGCACCACCAGATCTCGGTCTCGCCACTGGTCATCGGAGAGCTCGACGCCACACCGGACCCGATTGCCAGGCGAAGGCTTCGGCGCTGGATCGCTTCCGAAAAGCCCCGCCGGCTCTCCCTCGTTCGAGAGACCCACAATCTGGCAAGCTCCCTACTGGCAGCCGGAGTCTGGGGACAGCGAAAGCGCCACGACATGACCCACCTGGCCTGTGCTATTCTGTCCGGTGCCTGGGCCGTCGTGAGTTGGGACACCGGCGACCTCGCCTGTCCCGAAACCCGTACAGTGCTCATGCACCTCGCGAGAAAATGCAAGTTCCACGCCCCCCTCATCGGGACTCCTCCAGAGGTCGTTTCATGGCTCACAAAATCGACAAGCTAGACCGCGACCTCCGGGCTATCAAGCTGAGGCTCGGCCGAGAAATGGCGCGCGCAGAGCGAGAGGGCCGGATTGACGAGTACCTGCGGGACATGAATCGACGAGCAGCAACCAGCTTCCCGATGCTCAAGTTGCTTCTCCCTCCACGCCGGAACGGGTCGGCGACCGCTTCAGCCTCCTCCCGCAATGACCGCCGCCCGGCAGCCCGGAAATGCCGCTGACCTCGGGCGCGGCTCAGGCCAGCATCTGCAGCTCGCACAGCCGCCGGTAAAGCCCGCCGTTCGCGAGCAGGACTTCGTGCTTTCCCTGCTCCGCGACCTTCCCGCCGTCGAGGACCGCAACGCTCGTCGCCCGGCGCACGGTCGCCAGACGGTGGGCGATGACGATCGTCGTGCGACCCTGGAAGAGGCGCTCGAAGGCCTTCTGCACGAGGGACTCCGATTCCGCGTCGAGCGCGCTGGTCGCTTCGTCGAGAACGACAATCGCCGGATCTTTCAGAAAGACGCGGGCAATCGCGATGCGCTGGCGTTCCCCGGCGGAAAGGCGGACGCCGCGTTCCCCAACCACCGTTTCCCAGGTCTTCGGCAGTTTCCCCACGAATTCCGCCGCGTGCGCCGCTTCCGCAGCCGCCTTGACCTCTGCGTCCGTCGCGCCCGGGCGTCCGTAGCGGATGTTCTCCGCGACGGTTCCGCCGAAGAGAAAGACGTCCTGAGGGACGAAGCCGATCGCGGCGCGCAGGTCGGCCATGCGGACTTCGCGGATGTCCTGTCCGTCGAGGGTGACGGCGCCGGAGAGCGGGTCGTGGAATCGAAGGAGGAGCGAAGCGATCGTCGTCTTGCCGGCGCCGGAGGGGCCGACCAGGGCGAGCATTTCGCCGGACGCGACTGCGAGCGAGACGCCGTCGAGTGCAGGGCGATCGGTCGAGGGGTACTGGAAGCGGACGTTGTCAAAGCGCACCTGACCGGCCGGGCGCGCCAGCGGTTTTGCGCCGGGCGCGTCGGCGACGACGGGGGGCGTGTCGAGGATTTCCCGGAGCCGGCGGGTCGCGCCGCCGGCGGCCGCGAGGCGGCCGTAAAGGGAAGTCAGCGAGCCGACGGAAGTGGGGGTGAGCCGGCCTTGTGCGGCGAGCACGAGCCCGTACCAGAGGACCACTCCGATGGCGCATCCCGACAGAAACAGGACCACGGAATGAAACAGCCCCCATGCCACCGCATCCTTCATTTCAATCCCGAGCAGCATCCGCAGCCTGTCGCCATACCTTGCCCGTTCCTCGGGTTCCCGCCCGAACGCCTGCACGGTCCGGATTCCGGAAAGCGACTCTTCCGCCGCGACGAGCGACTCCGCGAGGAGGTCCTGCTGCTTCTCGGTGATCTTCTCGATGCGGCGTGCGAAGAGGACGGCGGCGGCGATGATCGGCGGCACGGTTGCCAGCATGACGCCCGTCAGGCGCAAGTGGACCGAGAGGAGAATTGCGAGGGCGCCCACCAGCGTGAGGGTCCTCTGCAGCCCGTTCACGAGGTCTCGCGTCAGCACCAGGCTCAGGAGCGCGACGTCCGTGTTCAGCCGCGAGAGCAGCTCGCCGGTGCGCCGGGAGTCGTAGAACGCGGGAGTAAGCGTGAGGAGGTGGGAGTGCAATCGCCCGCGCAGGTCGCGCAGCATGCGCGCCGACGCCGACTGAAGCAGCCATGATTCGAGGAAGTTGAGCGCGGCGATTGCGGCGAACACTCCGACGCAGATGAACGCGAGCCGGTTCAGGCCGCCGAGGGATTTTTCGACGAACGCCGCATCGATGGAACGGCCGCCCAGGTAGGGAATCAGAAGATTGAGGCCGCTGGAGGCGCAGAGCGAAACGGCCGCGACGGAGAGCCGGCCGTACCAGGGGCGAATCAGCGAGGCGAACCAGCGCCAGCTGCGGGTCGGAGGAGACGCGGACACCGGGAAAGGGTACTGCGGATGCGAATTCGCGTCATCTTCCCTCGATCCCCCCGCACCCTGTAACCTCTCGCCCATGTGGGAGTCCAACCTCGCCCTTGCACGCGCGGCGCTCGCCCGCGGCCTCACGCGCGCCCTCGACCTCGAGGCCCTCGCGCCCCTCTGGCTCGGCAAGGAACCGCGCGACCTCGCCGCACTTCTCCTCGAACGCGGACTCATCTCCCCCACCGCCGCAGACTCCCTCCGCCGCGACGCCGACGCCACACTCATCACCCCCGAACCGCCCTCCGCCCTGGAGCCTACGCGCGTCGCTTCGAGTCGCGTTCCCTCCAGCACGCCAGCGCCCCCAGCGCTCTCCCCCGCCCCCGCCGAGCGCTACGAACTGGGAAAGCTGATCGGAAGCGGCGGCCTGGGACGCGTCGTCGAAACGGCGGACCGCGAAATCGGGCGCACCGTCGCGCTCAAGCTCGCCCACCCAGGCGCCCCCGACCACGTCATGGAACGCTTCCGTTCGGAAGCCCGCATCACCGGTCGCCTCGAGCACCCGAACATCGTCCCCGTCCACGAAATGGGCGTGCTGCCGGGGACGCGCGAGGTGTTTTTCTGCATGAAGCGGATCGTCGGGCGGAACATGCAGGAGGTGATCCGCGAGGGAAAATGGCGGCTGCGGCGGCTGGTGGAAGCGTTTCGCGACGTCTGCCGTGCGGTGGCCTACGCGCACTCGCGAGGCGTGATCCACCGCGACCTCAAACCCGCCAACATCATGCTCGGCGACTTCGGCGAAACGCTCGTCGTCGACTGGGGGCTCGCGAAGGAGCGCGGCACGGCCGAGGCGAGCGGCCCGGCGGCGGCCCGGAGCGGCTCGAGCACGGGCAACCTGCGGCAGAGCGGCTCGTCGCTCACCGTCGCCGGCGACGTTCTCGGCACGCCGTCCTACATGCCCCCGGAACAGGCGCGAGGGAAAATCGAGGAAATTGACGAACGCTCCGACGTCTGGTCGCTCGGCGCCATCCTCCACGAAATCCTCACCGGCCGCCCGCCCTTCGCCGGGAAAACTCACCTCGAGACGCTTCTCTCCGTCATCGAGGACCCCGTCCCCTCCCCCGCAGGCGCGCCCGCCGAACTCGCGACCATCTGCCTCCGCGCCCTTGCGAAAAAAAAACAGGAGCGCTTCCAGTCGGCCACGGCGCTGGAGGAAGCCCTGGAAGCGTGGCTGGAGGGCACG
>WSZJ01000148.1:0-10363 GCA_009773755.1 Planctomycetota bacterium
CGCGAGGAGGGGTTTCATGGCGGGCCTACTTCGTCACCGGCTTCGCGTCATCCGTCTTCGCGACGGCGTCCTCGATCGCTTCCTCGTCGAACTCGATGATGTCGTTCTTCCCCTTCAGCGGGGCGACGTGGGCCAGGCGAACCGCGGTGAACGACGCTTCGATGTCGCTCCCGGCCTTCCCGAGCACGAGCGCGAACGACGCCTTGGCTTCCGCTTCGGGCGCAAGGCCGAGGTCGATCGTGCGCGAGGCCGAAGTATCGAACGGAAGTGTCTTCGTCCAGACGACCGCGGGTGACGGCATCATGCGGGACATCGGCTCCCACGGCGTCTTCGTGCAGGTCAGCGTCAGTTCGCCCTTGCCGTCTCCGTCGAGCGACACGATCCAGTGTTTCTCGATCTTGTCGACTCCGCAGCCGCCCTTGTTGACCTCCTTGACCGCCGCCGTCACCTTCACCCCGTTCACCTCCGCCTTCGGCATCGCAATCTCTTCGCCGTCGGCCACCAGGTTCGGCACCTGCCAGTCGGCCAGCGCCAGCGCTCCCACGAATGCGGCAAACGACCACGCCCGGATCTTGTTCATCGTCGTCATGGCTTGTCTCCTTGTTGTTGGGTTCCCGATCGTCACGGGAGTTACAAACGCAAGGGGGATGCCACAGTTTGAAAAAGACGGGGGAAGCGGTTTGGCAGAGGGAAGCGTCGGGATTCCTGACGGAACCCCGCCGAGGCGCAAAGCGGCAGTATCCGTCCCGATACGCCCCGGCATGCCCCGGATACGGGCCGCAGGCCCTACTTCCCTTCCCCATGCCTCGGCGGCGACTTTTCCTTGCCCGCCTGCGCCTTCTGAAGCGCGTCGCGCGTTTCGTCGGCGACCCAGCCTTCGAGGTGAAGCCACGGTTCGGCCTCGCCCAGAATCCGGTCCATTTCTCGCTTCGTCAGATTCGGGATTCCAGTGGTCTTGATCTCGTCAAGCAACCCGTTCTCCCCGAACACGTAGATCACGTCCTCCGTGTACCCGCCCAGCACGCCGCTCCCGAACCACATCCGGTGCTCGTGCCAGATCACCTCTCGCCCCTTCACCTCGATGCGCTCGGGATCCACGAACCGCAGCTTGCGGCCGTCGTATGCACGGAGCGGAAGCGCGGCGAGGGCACCGATGTACTTCTTTGTGAAGTCGCCTCCCTCAAACACCAGTCCGCAGCGCTGCAGAATTTCCCGGCACTGCGCCGCTTCGCCAGTCCAGATCAGAAGGCTCCCGTCCTTCGCGCAGAGAACGAGGTCGTGCTTCGCCTGCACTCCCGACTTTGAGCGGCATTCGGCGCGGAACAGGCGGTAGCCCCATGAAAGGGGCTCCCCCGCGCCAGTCAATTCGATCCGGTCGAATTTCAGAACACCCCACGCATCCTGCTCCGCGGGAAGCTGCTTCTCGTAGGCCGTCCGCGCCGACTCGTCCGCGTCCTCCGCCCACGCGGGGGCGAGCCACCGCCGCAGACGGCTGATCCGCTCCTTCACGGCCGGCGACCCGCCTTCGAACGACTTTTCGAGAAGCGGCTCAATCTTGCCGCCCGAGCGCCAGAGCTGCCGCTCGGCGTCCAGGGCTTTCGCTTCGTCGTCGCCGACAAATGCGGCCACGAGGTCGGCGACCCGCTGCTCCTGGCCCTCGATCATCCTCACCATTTCTTCGCCGCCGTTCACCTCGTCCACGAACAGGGGGTCGCCGGACTTGCGCCGCGCAAGGTAGCTCTCGAAACTCATGTCCTCGACTCCAATCTTCAGATCCGCGAGGCCTCCCCTCTCGTCGAAGGTGAACACCTGTTCGCCGTGCCAATTCCCCGCGAAGCCGCAGGAAAAGAATCCGGTCGCGCGGTGTTCGCGGTACGTCAGCGTCCGGCCGCTCACTTCCGCGCGGCGGTCCTCGTAGCCAGGGCCATCGGGAAGCGCGACCAGGGCCGCCGCGACGGCCCGCATCCCTTTCTCGTCCGTTCCCTTGATCCCGCACGCGTCGAGCACGACGCGGAGGTCGTCGAGGCTCCCCGTCCATTTCCACGCCGAGCCGTTGCGCTTGACGGCAATCCGGCCTGCGTGCCAGTCGAACCGGTCCTTCGCGGAGAGCGTCGCGCGCGCTTCGAAGAATCGCAGACGCGCGTGCAGGGCAGGAGCGCCGGAGCCGCGGAGTTCGACCGGTGAAAAGTAATCGATGGTCAGGTCGGCCTTCTTCAGTGCCTTGAGTTCCCCTTCGAACCACTTCTTCGCGGCCGCTTCGGGATCGATGTTCCAGGCGCCGTCATCGGCGAATGCGGAAAGGGCGAGCACGGAAATGGCGAAGGCGAGAGTGGCGCGGCGCATGAGAGTCTCCGAGGAGGGTGGAGAACATTTGCAAGGGGCATGCCGCGCGTCTTAGGGAAGCGAGTTCATCGCCGCGGTATCCGTGACGCGAAGGGTGTATCCCCGGAGATACCCTACAGCCCCATCTGCCGGATGAGCCGCGCAAGGTAGGTCCTTTGCAGCCCGAGCATCTCTGCCGCGCGCGTCTGATTCCCGCCGCACCGCTCCAGCGCTTCCTTGACGATCTGTTTACGTTGCTCCGCCACCTGGTCGTGAAATCCGCCCGGCATTCCGCCTCCGCCGCCCGCCATCATTTCGGCCGGAAGATCGCCCGGCGTCAGTTCGTCCCCCTCCAGCAGCACCACCGCGCGCTCGACCACGTTTTTCAACTCGCGCACGTTCCCGGGCCACGGCTGCGCTTCGAGGATTTTCATGACTTCCTCCGGCACTTTCGGCGCGGGCCGCCTCGATTCGCGCGCGGCCCCGGCGACGAACTTCTGCACAAGAACCCGGATGTCGCCGCGGCGTTCGCGAAGCGGCGGAACCGGGATCGACACGACGTTCAGCCGGTAGAACAGGTCTTCGCGGAACTTTCCTTCGCTCACCGCCGTTTTCAGATCGCGATTCGTCGCCGCCACGACCCGGATGTCCACGCTGATCGTCTCGTTCCCCCCGACGCGCTCGAACGCCCGCTCCTGCAGCACGCGCAGCAGCTTCGCCTGGAATCCCGCGGCGATGTCGCCGATTTCGTCGAGGAAGAGCGTCCCGCGGTGGGCAAGTTCGACTTTTCCCTGCCGGCGAGCGATGGCGCCGGTGAACGAGCCCTTTTCGTGGCCGAAGAGCTCGCTTTCGAGCAGCGTCTCCGGGATCGCAACGCAGTTCACCGCGACAAATGGCCCTGAAGCGCGCGGCGAGCGGCGGTGGATTTCGTGGGCCAGCACTTCCTTCCCCGTCCCGCTCTCGCCGAGCAGCAGCACTGTGGCCGAGGACTTCGCCGCCTTTCCCGCGAGCTCCAGGATCTCCTTCGAGCGCGGATCTTCCGCTACCGGACCCGCCTCCTCTTTCCCGGCGCGCAGGGCGCGATTCTCCACCTGCAGAGTGGTGCGCTCGAGCGCCCGTTTGACCGTTTCCTCGATCAGCGCCGGCTCGAACGGTTTCTGAATGAAGTCGTACGCGCCATTCTTCATCGCCTGCACCGCGCGATCGACCGTCCCGAACGCCGTGATCACGACGACCGTCAGGTCGATTCCGTCCTGCTGCAACTTCTGCAGCACGCCGATCCCGTCGAGCTCCGGCATCTGCAGGTCGAGCAGCACGAGATCCGGGCGCTCGCGGCGAATTTTTACGAGCGCGTCCTTTCCGTCGACGGCCGTGCTGACGTCGTGGCCTCTGGCGACAAACCGGTCGCGGAGGGAGTCGCGGATGTTCGCGTCGTCGTCGACTATGAGGAGGTTGGCCATGGTGACGGCTGGGGATGGGGAACGGCGGGGTGGGGATGGGGAGGGATTGGGATGGGGATCGGGATGGGGATGAAAGGCTAACCCGGCGGGAGGCGGATGAGAAACGTTGCGCCTTTGCAGCCTTCGCGATTCGTGGCGCGGATCGTGCCGCCGTGCAGCTCTACGATCTTGCGCGCGATCGAGAGGCCTAGGCCGGCCCCCGGAGGCTTCGGCGCGCCGCCCGCGGGGATCATCGCAAAGCGGTCGAAGATCCGGCTGGGTTTCTCCACGGGAATCCCGGGTCCCTCATCGATGACTTCGCATTCCACGCCCCCGTCTCTCGTCCCGACGAGCACCGCCACCGAGCCGCCAGACGGTGTGAATTTGACCGCGTTGTCGACCACATTCAGAATCACCTCGAGAATCTTCGCGCGGTCCGCCGACAACGGCGCCGCCGCCGCTTCAACCGTCAACATCACGCTCTTCGCATCGGCAAGCGGCCTCACGGTCCCGATGGCGCTCCGCACAATCTCCCCCAAATCGCACGGCGCCTTCGCCAGCTCCACCTTCCCCGCTTCCAGCCTCGCCTCGTCCAGCAACTCGTTCACCATCCGGATCAGCCGGTCGAGGTCCTGGCGACAGCGGCCCAGGACGTCGAGCTGCTTCTCTCCCACCGGCCCGAGAATCCCGTCCTGCAGATTCGCCACCGACAGCTTCATCGACGTCAGCGGCGTGCGTAGCTCGTGGCTCACATGGCTCACAAAGTCGGACTTCATCTGATCGAGCTTCTCAAGCGAAGCGGCCATCTCGTCGAACGCGCGGGCCAGCCGGCCGAGCTCGTCGTCGCGCTTCACGTTCGCCCGCGCCGTGAGATCTCCGCGGGCCATCCGCTCGGCGGCGCCGGTGAGGGCGCGGACGGGCGGGAGGATGCGGGCGGTGAAGAAGGCGGCGATGAGAAGCGCGAGCGCCGCCGCGGAGCCGAACCACATCCAGGCGCGGCGGCGCGCGGCGGTCAGGGTCGCGAAAGCTTCGCTCGGGGGCTGGCGGACGCTGATGGTCCACCCCAGGCCGGCGATGGGGCCGCGCGTCAGGAACGCATCGGCGCCGGTCGAGGGCCCTTCGCCGTAGATTTCAACCCCGTTCGCGTCGGAAACCTCGATTTCGGCCTTGCCGCCGCCGACGCTCGTCAGCATCCCTTTGACCAGCTCCAGACTCACCGAAGCCACGAGAACGCCCGCCGGGCTGCTCCTGTCGCCGACCGGCACCGACATCTCGATGAACGGCGTTGGCCCTGCCAACTGAATCGAATTGGATACATGCGCCTTCCCACCCTTCGGCTCCTTCACCAGCGGATTAGAGGCCGGAATCGGAGGCGAATCGGCGGAAGCGGGGACCGGATTTCCGTTGTTGAACCGGTTGTCGTTGTTCTGGTTCGCGTCGTTCCCGTTCGCGCCGTTCATGTTGTTGCGCTTGTTCTGCCCGTAGACCTCCTGCTGGACTTGCGCCCGGTAGTTCCAGTTGTCGTCCTGCTGCCCGGGATCCTTCGAGGCGATGCGGTTCTGCGGATTCGCAAAACTGTAGTACGCCAGCTCCAGAAACGTGTCGCTCGGCTCCAGCAAAGTGCTCAGCCTGCGAGCGAGATCCTCGCGATTCTTCGAGTCCGCCTTCGCATCCTCCCGCGGCACCGCGAAGTCCTCGCTCACGATAATCTTCGAGATTGTCGCGAGCTTCGACTGCGCGCCCTTGACGTGGCCGTCCACGAGCGAGCGCGAAGCGGCCAGAAGCGTCTCCTGCGTGGCGCGCGCCTCTTTCTCCAGCGACTTCTCGATCAGGTCGGAGACGAGAAATGCCGCCCCCGCGATAGGCGCCACCGATGCGACGAGAAGCGCCAGCGCGAGCTGGACGGTGAGTCGGCGGGCGAAGAAGAAGGGGCTGGTCATAGTCGTTTTGGAAGCAAGCGGCGTGCCGGGAATTCCGAGGCGGGGGATGCACTTTCAGCATGGCGCCGCCCCCGGCATTGCGCCCGCAACCTGATCATGATATCCCGTCGCGTCCCCGGCCCGGATTTTCCGGAACATCCGCTTCAGCATGACGTCATATTCCGTGCCGGACTCCGTCCCTGCTCCTCCTTGCCTCGCTCTCCTCGACCCTACTCCGAAGGTGCCCCTTGACCCTGATTGCTCCCCTGCTGTCGCGCCGCACTTTCTTCCTCGGCGCGCTCTTCCTCGCGGTCGTTTCCCTGGTCATCAGCTTCTGCCTGAACGTGCCCGGCGAGCCGGGCGAAGACCCGGAGCCGCTGTCGGCGGATTCTTCGCTCGGGAAGGTCGTGGACCGCGAGGGGAACGGAATGCTCAAGCCGGCGATGGGCGATCGCTGGGCGGTGGCGGAAGAAAACATGCTCCTGATGGCCGGGGACTGGGTGAAGACCGGATCGCGCGGGGCGAATGCGCTTCAGCTCAAGATGCGCAACGGCGTGGTGTACACGCTGGGCCCCGACACGCTTGTCGAGCTGCCGGACGTCGGGACGCTGAAGGTCACGCAGGGTGAAGCGGAGATTTCTGCGCCCGACAAAGTGACGGTTGCGGTGCAGGGGCCGCAGGGCGTGACGCTTGCGGCGACCGGGAAAAAAGTCGTCCGCGCCCGCGACGACAAGCTCGCGTTCCTTGATACGGAACCGCGCTGGCTGACGGGGTACAGGAACAACGCCTCGACCGAAGCGCTCGGCTCGCTCCTCGCGAACGTGGACGGCCGCAACGTGCCGCTCACGATGGGCTACCACAAGGTGATCGTCGATGTCCGCGACCAGATCGCCCGCACCGACATCGAGGAATCGTTCGTCAACCACACGTCCAGCGTCCTCGAAGGCGTGTTCTATTTTCCGCTTCCGCAGGACGCGTCGATCTCCGGCTTCGGCATGTGGATCGGCGACGAGTACGTGCACGGTGAAATCGTGGAGAAAGAGCGCGCGCGTGAAATCTACGAGACGATCCTGAGGGAGAAGCGCGATCCCGGGCTGCTCGAGTGGACCGGCGGAAACATTTTCAAGGCGCGCGTCTACCCGATCGGCGCCGAAAAGCGCATCCGGATCACGTACACGCAGGTGCTGCCCAAGGTGGGGACGACGTACCGCTACAACTACGCGCTGCAGAGCGAGATGCTGCGCCAGCACCCGCTGGCGCAACTGAAGATCGAAGTGAAGATCAACTCGGCTGAACCGCTCGCGTCCGTCGAATCCCCTTCCCATACATGCAGAGTCCAGCGGGCGGAGCATTCCGCGATCGTGGAATTTGAAGATGCGGAGTGCACGCCGACGCGCGACTTCGAGCTTCGCATCGGCACCAGGCCGTCCGACCGCCGGATCACGATCATTCCGCATCGCCGGGGCGACGACGGGTACTTCATGCTGCTGCTGGACGCCCCCGGCGCGGGAGCTGAGGACGACCGTCCGCTGCTGACGGATGGCAAGCCCCTGAACCTGCTCGTCGTCGCCGACACGTCGGGGTCGATGATGGGACCCGCGCGCGACACGCAGATCGCGTTCCTGGAAGCGCTCCTCGGCTCACTCGGAGAAAAAGACCGCTTCAATCTGGTGACGAGCGACGTCGAGACCCGCTGGGCCTTCGCGGAATTCGCCGGGAATTCCGCCGCCAATCGCGCGGCGGCGCTGGCGTTCGTGGAGAAGCGGACGCCGCTGGGCTGGTCCGATCTCGACAAGACGTTCGGGGAAGTGGTTCGCCGTGTGCCGGCGGACGGCCAGGTGGTGTTTGTGGGGGACGGCGTTCTGACCTCAGGAGACGCCGACCCGGTGGCGTTCAGCCAGCGCCTGCAGAAGATGTACGGCGGCGCAGGCACATTTCACGCGGTGGCGCCCGGCAGCTCTTACGAGAGCGTGGTGCTGCGCGCGATGGCGTCGCTCGGCGGCGGGTCGGTGCGAGAGATCGGCGGCGGCACGGATCCCGCGCAGACGGCGTTCAAGCTGCTTCGCGAAATGACCACTCCCGCGGTCAAGAATCTGAAGATTCGGTTCAACGGAATAGCGGCCGCGGCCGTCTACCCGGAGCCGCTTCCGAATCTCTCGGCCGGCTCGCAGCAGATCGTGATCGGCCGGTACAACCCGGCGGGAGGCAGCGCGGCGGGGAGCGTGACGGTTTCGGGGATGTCGGGCGGGAAGGCCGTCGAGTACTCATCCGAGGTGAAACTCCCTGTGTCGGAAGCCGGGAATTCGTTCATCCCGCGCCTCTGGGCGCGCCACCATCTCGATTACCTGCTGGCGCAGGGTTCGTCGCCGCAGGTGCGTGAGCGCATCATCGCGCTCTCCGAGGACTACCAGATCATCACACCCTACACCTCGTTCCTCGTCCTCGAGAGCGACGCCGACCGCGAACGCTTCAAGGTGAAAAAGACGTTCCGGATGAGGGACGGCGAAGAGTTTTTCGCCGAGGGCCGGGACAACGCGAATTACGACCTCGTCCGCAGGCAGATGCTCGTGGCGAAAGCCTGGCGCAAGCGGATTCGCGAAGCGGTGCTGGCACGGCTGGGGGAGATGGACCGCGACAGGACGCAATTCCTGTTTGCCGGGCCCGACGTCGAACTGGGCCTGGATGGGGGCGTCTACGATTACCTCGCGGAGGGCGAAACGTACAAGGAACGCGGAAGGGACGTCCTTGAGCGCCGAGGGATCGTGGAGAGCGAAGAGAGCATCGTCGAGCACGGCGACAAGAACGCGCCGGCGGAAGATTGGGGAATCGACGGCAGGGACGCCCTCATCGACGACGACAACGAGGACGCCGACGAGTTCGGCCCCGCCGACGGTCCTGTGATGGAAAAGGCAAAGAAATCCGAGGATCTCCGAAAAGACTACAAAAGACCTTCGGAGTCGAAGCGCAACGCGCAGGGGGGCCGTTTCAGCGGCCTGAAAGCCCAGTCCGGGAAGGGCGGGTATACCGGTGGCCTGTTCGCCGGCGAGCGAAGCGAATTTGCCGGACGGAGAGGCTTCCCGCGCGGACCCTACGACTACCTCAACGCGCTCTTCCCCGTTCTCCCCGGACCGCGCGGGGCAGCACCGGATTCGACCTGGACGAAGGAGATTCTCGACTTCGTGCGGACGCTGGATCGCCGCGCGGGGATTACGGCATCCGAGAAGGGGCTTCATTTCAGAGTGCGCTTCGCGGGCGTGGATGAGCGCGAACGGAAGCACGACCTCGGCACGCGCGAGGACTGGCTTTCCGCGGCGAGCTGGCTCACCGTCACGACGCACCTCGCGGGAGACGACTACCAGGTCCAGTGGCTGACGGGGGAAGAGCGCGGGGTTCTCACGGCGGCATGGTCGCTCGGACGGACGAGGAAGAAAGAAGAAGGAGACGCCGCGAGCTGGGACGCGCCGTTCGCGTGGTACTTCAACGACACGTTTGCCGCGTATGCGCGAGCCGAAGTCTCGATGGAAACTCTCGCGGACGGGCGGATTTCGCTCGTCTTCTCCTGGCCGGGGCAGCAGGGTGCGAAGACCGTCGTGATCGTGGATCCGTCGAAGAAGGCCGTGGCCGAAGTGCGCAGCCTCGTGGAAAACGAGGTGGTCGCCGCGACGGTCTTCAGCGACTTCGTCGAGGCCGGCGGCGCCTGGTGGCCCGCCAGGATCGTGTCAAAGGACAAGAAGGGGAAAGAGACGTCGACCACCCGGATTGAAGTTCAGGAGCTTGCGAAGGCGGATCTCGAGGCCGCCGTAGCGAAGGTTCTCGAACGCAGGAAGGACGCCATCCTGCTCGGCAAAGCCCCGGAGAAACTCGAAGACGCGAAGCAGGCCGTCAAGGACGGCAAGGCGACGCTCGAGGACCTCTGGGCGGTGCTGGGTTGGTCTTCAGCCCGGCAGAACTGGGAAGAAGCCAGGCCGGCGATGCAGGCCGTCGCCGACCGGTTGAAGGGAAAGCCGGGGCTCACGCCGATCCGGCTTGCGCTGATGCACCAGAGCCGGCAGAACGAAGAACTCAAAGGGCTGCTTCAGGAAGCCGTCGCCGGCCTCGCCGCGACTCCGCGCGACGCTGACTACGCGGCGACCTGGCAGTTGATCCCGTACGCCGGATTCCTGAACGCGGGAAACGAGAAAATGGCGCTGCTTCAGAGCCTGAAGCCGGTCTGCGAGCGGCAGAAGGAGATCTTCGAGCCACTGCTGCAGTGGGACCGCCAGTGTCTCTATGCCTTGCAGAACATGGGAGAGCCGGAGAAGTTCTTCATCGCGCAGGAGGCGCTGGCGGAAAAGCACCCGTTCCATGTGGACTTGCGGACCGCGGTCGCCAACAGTCTCTCGGGCCGCGGCGACGTCGATGCGGCGATGGCGTACCTGGCCCAGGCGGAGTCGAAGCACGGCCCCTGGCTGGACTACGAAATCAACCAGCTCCGGTCGACCGCCGGCTGGATCCTCTTCAATTCGTACCGGCTCGACGCGTTCGTCACTCACGTCGACGCCTGGGAACAGGCCCACCCGGGAAAAGTCGAGCAGCAGACCTGGGACATGTACCTCTCGGCGCTCATCATGCTGGACCGGGAACCGCGCGCGAACCGGCTGATGGAAGAGTGGCTGGTCTCATTCCGAAAAGAAAAGATCGAGC
>WSZJ01000148.1:10370-17276 GCA_009773755.1 Planctomycetota bacterium
GGTCGCCCGCGTACACGCGGCAACCCGGCACGCGATGGGGCAGGGCTACAACCTGTGGCACAACCGCTTCGACGAACGCCTGTCCGCGAAGCTGGCTGAGTCGGCCCTCTATTTCGCCGACCACAGGAAGGCGTCGCACCTTGCAGGGCAGATCTTCCAGGGGAGCAACTTCCTCAACACGGACGAAGCGCGCACGGCCCGCAACACCCTTTACGGACGGCTCAAGAACCAGACAGCGACTCTTCCCCCTGCGAAGATTTCCGAATTCATTTCCTGGCTCAGGCCGTACGGGTTCACGACCGACGAGGGCGAAGCGGGGTGGCAGAAGATTTTCGACGCCGTCTACGAACGCTGGCTCGGCGAAACGGGAGTGCACGACAAGCAGGTCCTTGCCCAGGTCGTCCTCGGGTACGGCCGCAGCGAACTTCGGCTGAAGTGCCTGCGCAAAGCTCTGCTGGACACGAAGTCTCCTGCGGAGAAGGCGATCGCGCTGGAGATCCTCTTCAACGCCCTCCTTGCAGAACCGTGGAAACCGGAGACGCAGACCGAGTTGCTTGCGCTCCTGCCGCAACTGACGGCTGCCCCCGGCGAGCCCAAGCCGGAGGAACTTGTCCTCGCCATCAGAATTCTCGGCCTGCACCTGCTCGTCGACTGGATGACGGAGGCCCACGCCGACGCGACGGTCGCCTCTCTTCCCGGCGTGAACGAAATGCCGCGCCGGAAGGTCAAGGAAGCGCGGCAGAAGGCGCTGAAGGAAGCGCGCGGTCAGTCGGTCAACACGATTGCGGACCTGGAGAAGCGGGCCGACCTTGAGACGCTTCGCCCCTGGCTCGCGATGGAGCGCGTGTACCAGCAGGTGAAGCTGGGCGGGGAAATCAAACCGCTCGAAACCGAAGTTCGCGCCCTGCTCGCTTCCGTGATGGAAGCGGCGTCGAAGAAAAAGTCCGAGGACATTGCTCTTCGCGAACGGATCCTGGCGGAGCGCTGTGTGGCGACGCTGTTGTGGCTGGCGGTGCGGTCGGCGGGCGAGCCGGGGGCTCCGGCGGATCCGGCGGTGCTGGCGACGTTGAACGAGGCGATCGGGAGCAACAGCGAACTGATCGAGTGGCGGGCGGCGAAGTTTGAACTCCTGACCGCGCTGGATCGCGGGGACGCGCTGGAAGCGGCGCTGAAGGAGTGGTACGGCGAGAAGCGCGATTTCGCGAAGCTGCGCTGGGGGAAAGACCTGGCGACGGTCGAGGCGGAGCGCGGGAAGGTCCAGGACGCGGTGACGGTGTTCGAAGAGCTCCGCAAGCTGGGAGAGCTCAGTCCCGGCGACCTCAAGACGCTTTCCGACTGGTACACGGTGCTCGACGCCAGGGACAAATCGCGCGAGGCGCAGATTCTTTCGTGGCAGGCGCGCAACGAGTGGGAGATCCACAGCTGGCTGCAGTCGCAGGTGTACCGCTATCAGCGCTCGGGTCCCGACGTGCCCTCGGAGATGGACGCGGAGGTACCGCTGGCCTTCATTGCGCTGTTCCGCAAGGCGCAGAATCCGGCAAGCTACGCGTGGTCGCTGAATTCCTTCTACGCGGCGACGCGCGACTTCCGCCTGCTGGAGTGCATCCCGGAAGCGGTGATCGGCCAGTCGTCGCAGCAGATCTATCCGTTCCTGGCGGCGCTGAAGCAATTGACGGACTCGATCCAGGAAGAAGCGACGCTGGACCGGCTGGAGAAGCATCTCCAGGCCCAGTTCGGGTTGTCGAACCACGACGTCAATCGCCGCGCCCTCCGGCTGCTCGAGTACATGGTGGAGCGCCGGGCCGCGGAGCAGGCCAACGGCGCCGGGCCGCACGCGAACGTGGCCCTGACGGCGCTGAAGGAGGCCTTCAAGCTGAGCTGGTCGGAAGGTGAGCCGGTGATGATGGCCGAATTCCTCGCGAACCAGGGCGGCATGAAGCCGGCGGCGCTGGCGGATGAGCAGCTTCGCGAACTCGGGGTCCTCTACGGCGGCACGCCGGCCGGAAGCGAAGTCCGCTTTGTCATAGGCGGGCACCTGGCGATCGCCCAGTGGAACAACGGACGGGAGCAGGAGGCGATCGTCACGCTGGCCGGCGTGTTGGGAGAGTACAGGGTGGCGAACAAAGGCCAGTTGCCGCAGAGCGCGAATTCACTGCTGGCTACTTATGAATCCTGGCTGCAGTCCGTCGGCGACTTCCGCGCCGCGGAAAAGGTCTTGCTGGACGAACTCGCCGGTGATCCGAACGAACAACAGACGCTCTGGTTGAAGGAGTCTCTCTTCAGCCTTTACCACTCCGCACTGGCCCGCCGAGGCGAAGTTTCGCTCGGCAAGGGCCCCCGTCTTTACTCCGCGGTGTTCAAGGAAATCGTCTCGGAGATGCAGGGCCAGGCGAATGAAAATCACCTGTCCAACCTGGTCGGCACGCTGGGCAACATCTGGCACACCTGTCACCACGACCTGAAGTACCCGGGGATCGGCGCCGACGTGAGCCGCTTCGCGTTCGAAATCCTGCCGCCGGTGCTGAACCGGTACAACCACCGCAACTCCCAGGGAATCATCCAGACGGTGGCCGAGCGGCTCCGCGAAATCGTGAGCGCCCTCAGCGCCCTCGAATTCCTGGTCGTCCGCGCGGAAACCGAACCGGGCTGGCTGCGCCTCCAGTATCAGGGCTTCTGGAACAGCCACGGACACCTCGCTGCCCGCTACAGGACCGAGGCGAAGACGCTTCCGCCGGAACTTTCCGCCCGGCTGCTCACCGTGGTTCTCCGGGAGCTGCGCGAAGACCTGCGCTCGATGGCCGGCCGGAACCGGAGCATGTACTCCATCCAGTCCGGCGACTTCTGGGCGGAGAAACATTCCGATTTTTCAAAGGCGGCGCACGAAGTGCTGGCCCAGTACGAACGATCGGAAGGGCGTGTTCTCCACATCGCGGAGTACCTCTACCACGACCTCCGGCAATACGGGGACGCGATCGAAGCGCTGCTCGCGGCCCATCGCCGGCAGATCCTGGGACTCAACAGCCGGTACAGGCTGTGCGATTTCCTCCAGCAACAGAACCGGCATGCGGAGTCGATCCCGATCCTGGTGCCGATGATCGCGCAGGCGCCGGACGCGCTGGCCTACCGCGTCCTCCTGATGCATGCGTATTTCAAGACGGGGAACGAAACGCTGCTGCTCGCGACGCTCGGAAACGCGGATGAACATTTCCACAAGGACGGCCGCTGGAACGAAAACTTCATGGCCACGCTGGGCGGAGCGTGCCTCGATACCCGGCTCTTCAAACAGTGCATCTCCTACTACGACGAGGCGATCGCGCTTCACGTGAAGACCGCCCCCAACCGCGGCGTCGGCGACGGCACCTTGAGCCTTTACTACCGCAATGAAGCGGGCGCCTGGAGCGGGCTCGGCGAGACCGACAAGGCCGTGGATTCCGCTGCCGGCGCGATCCTGAGCTGGGGAAAACACATCAGCGGGCGTCAGGAAGAGCTGAGCCGGCTCAGCCAGGTCCTGCGCGACGCCAGGGACCTGGACGCCTACGTGAAGCGGCTCGACGCCGTGATCAAAGAAACCGGGCTCGAAAACCCGATCGTCCGCAAGTCGCTCGGCCAGGTCTTTTTCGAGCGGGAGCAGTTCGGGATGGCCGTGGACCAGCTCCAGAAGGCCGTGGACGTGCAGCCGAACGACCTCGAGACCCACCGGCTGCTCATCAGCGCCTTCGACCGGAGGGGCGATCGCGACCGCGCGACGGCCCAGCTGCTCGAGTCCGCGAAGCTAACAGGCCACAGCGTGGACCTGTACAAGGACCTCGGCAAACGCTGGCTCGAGATGAACCAGCCGGAAAGCGCGGAACGCGCCTTTACGACCCTCGTCGAAATGATGCCCCAGGAGTCCGAGTCCCACCAGGCCCTCGCCGAAGTCCGCCACGGTCAGAGCCGCTGGGCCGACGAGGCTCTTCAGTGGCGCCACGTCATCCGCATCCGCTCGCGCGAACCAGGCGGCTACCTCGGCCTGGCGCAGGCTCTGATCTCGGCGGGCGAGCGGAGCGAAGCGCGGGACGTCGTGGAGAAAGTCATCGCGACCGACTGGCCCGCCCGGTTCGACAGCGAGCGCAACAAGGCCCGCGAACTCCTGCAACAGCTCGGAAAGGAGCCGAAGTGACGCCGAACCCGGTCATGAAACGGGCGGCGGGATTCCCTCCCCGCCGCCCGTAGATCTCCGCTGTTGCCACCTACTTCTTCATTTCGTCCTCGCCCTCGCTCTCGAGGTGGATCGTGAAGCCGTTCTTGTCTTCGTGCTTGTAGTCGTACCCGTGGCCCTTGTACCAGTGGGAGCTCTTGCACAGGAAGAAGCCGGTGTTCTTCTGCGCGCCCCAGTATTTGAGGTTTTCGATCACCGTCTGCTTGCCGTCCTGCTTGAAGGGAGTGAGGGTGATTTCGCCCTTGTCTCCGCATTTCGCATGCGAGGTACCGTCGTCCTTCTTCTCCCAGGTGATGTCGGCGGTGTCCGTCTGGAGCTTCTTCCAGGTCACCGGGTAGATCTTATTGATGAGGAAGACGAGGGCTTCCTGCTGCTCCTTGGTCACCTTCGTGTCGAACGTCACCACGCAGCCCTTCATCTCCCCCTTCGAGAAATCCCCTCCGAGGTCGCCCGAGAGCCAGAACTTGCAGCCGTCGACCTTGATGTCGCCGACGAATCCCTCGGCGATCTTTACGGCGTTGTTGAACTCGCACATATGGCCGCCTTCGGGGCCGGTGTTGAAGTAACAGGAGCACATCAGGTGGCAGGAGCAGCCCTCGATGTAGTCGGCCTTGACGCTCCACTTTTTCTTTCCATCCGCGCGGGAGTCGGGGGCGAAGACGATAAGCGCGGCCGCGGCGCAGGCGGCGGCGAAGGCGAAGCGAATCTTCACGGATTCCTCCTCTGAAGTAGATGAAGCGCGGGCGCGGGGGGCCGACCGTCGGTACTCCCGATCCGCGCTTCTGAGTTTTGTGAGGTGGTTGCAATTCCCTCCGACCTGCGGCGGTGCGACCGGGACTATATCACCACTTCAAGGACAAGCTTCAGCTCTTCAGAGCCGCCATCGGGCAGATCTTCCAGGCCCCGCCGCGGCCGCCAACGACCTCGATTCTCCCCCCCGGCTCGACTCGCCATCGCGGGCGTCCTGGTCAGCGGCGTTCGAACCGCTTCGGCGCGAACGGATACGCCGCGTGGACGAAGTAGTTCTCGGGGATCGGGTTCCCGGCGATTCCGTAAACGGAGGGCCACTCGTCGCCCTTCGGCAGCAGCAGCGTGCCGAAGACCCGGTCGAGAAGCGGCAGATGCACGGCAAAGTTTCTGTCGATGGCGCGTTCTTCCGCGGCGTGGTGCCAATGGTGAAAACGTGGCGTGGCGCTGAGCGGATCGCGGTGGTGCTCGCGGAACGACCTGATGAGAAGCGGCCCGAGGACCGGGGTGTCTTCCTCGAAGAACGTATCGCAGAACCAGTGCGCCAAACCCGTCGCGAAATCCGCGAGCACGTAGCCCAGCCCCGCGGCAAGAATGATCAGCGCCGTGCGCGACGTGGACGTAAACTCGTGCGCGAGGCGCTCGATCCCGAGCGCAATGAAGAACGCGAAGGCCGCGACGCCGAAAGCGTCGAGTAGCCAGGCATAGCGCGGTGGCCGGACGGCCGACATTCCGGGATTCTATGCGCGGTTGCGCCGGGGAATCGCCCTAAACTGCGCCCACCTGCCCGCCGCGCCTCGATCGGCGCCTTGTCGGAGTCCGCTTCAGCGCGTCTCTTCCTGATTCGGAGCAGCGTTCAGACCGGGTCGGTTGCGAACGAGGGGATGCCGGCCCTGGAGCAGGCTTCCGCCATGGACGCCATGACGAATTGAAGTGTTCCCGTGTCTCCGAGCGCCCGGAGGACTGAGGCGCCCTGGCGCCAGGTCTCGCGTCCCGCTCCTTCGCCGTCGCGAGCCAGCAGGAGAAGGGCGTAACCGCAGAGGTGCACTCCTTCGAAGCGACGATTTCCCAACGCATGGTGAATCGCGAGAGCCTCGGCGAAACTCTTCTCGGCCAGTTCCATGCGCCCGGTCGTCTGGTACATGCCGGCCCGGTTGCCCAGGAGGACGCCCTCAGCGCGACGATTTCCGACCTCCCGATGAATCGCGAGCGCCTCGGCATAGCTTCGTTCCGCCAGGTCGATCCGGCCGCTTTCGTGGAATACGTCGGCCAAATTTCCCAAAGTGACGCCCTCAGAAGTTCGGTTTCCGACCTCGCGATGAATGGCGAGCGCCTGCGCGTATCCCTGTTCGGCCTGCTCGATTCGCCCCGCGAGCTGGTCAACCGTTGCCACGTTTCCCAGCGCGATGCCCTCGTAACGGCGATTGCCGACCTCCCGGTGAATGGTGAGCGCTGAAGAGTGGCTGCTTCGGGCGAGCTCCATTCGCCCGGTGACCTGGTACACGATTCCAAGGTCTCCAAGCTGAATGCCCTCCACTCGTCGATCTCCGACTTCGCGGACGATGGCAAGGGCCTCGGTGAGGCCACGCTCGGCCAACTCGGCACGCCCGGTGATCTGGGAAAGGATGCCCAGATTTCCGAGCGTCACTCCCTCCTGCCGGCGATTCCCCGTTTCCCGGTGAATCGCGAGCGCCTCCGTGTAGCTCCTTTGCGCCAGGTCGATCCGCCCGGTCGACTGGTAGACACCGGCCAGGTTTCCGAGGTTGAGGCCCTCCATGCGTCGATCGTCGCCCTCGCGGTGAACTTCGAGCGCCTCAAGGTAGGTCCGCTCGGCCAGCTCGACCCGGCCCGACTGCTGGTACACGCCGGCAAGACTCCCCAGCGCCATTCCCTCCAATCGGCGACGACGGCAGCCTCGATGCAGGCTAAGCACCTCGTCAAGCAGTCGCTCGGCAACCAGC
>WSZJ01000149.1 GCA_009773755.1 Planctomycetota bacterium
AGGAATGCTCCCGGTAATCATCCCGGCCCGACTCGAGCGGCGGAGGCTCGGGCGCCCGCCCGCCGGCCAGAGCCTCCAGCGCCGCGAAGGCCAGCGCGTGCAGCCGCGCGCGGTCGCCGGGGAGCTGGAGCTGGTAGGCGGCGTCGCGGAGGAGGGCGTGGCGGAAGAGGTAGTCGAAGGGGGCGCGCACGGGGACATGGTAAGGCCCGAGCGATCCAGGATGCAGTTCCTGCTCTTCCTCCTTCTCCTATTCCTCCTCCTGCAGTCGCCGTTTTGTGCGCCGATGATCAGGCAAGAACTGCAATCGCAGTCTTGGGAGGAGGAAAGGTCTTGGCGCATCCACAACTTGCGGAATTCGGCACCTTGACATTTACCTAACATATCGTATGTTTCTTACGCCTCCGCGGGCACTTCTGCGAGATCGTCCCCCGACCGTTTCACCCGCGGCACTTCGCGCCCCCCTTTGCGCCGCCGCGCCCTCGCAGCTCTTTCGCGGCCGCTGCCTTCTTCGCCCGCGCTCGCGCCCGCGGGTTTCCAGATGGGGGCTGCCCATGACTCGCAAAGCTCAAGGACAAGAAAAGGTTTCGACGTCACCGTCGCTTTACGGCCGCGTCCGGGAAATCCTCGAGTCGGCGCGTGCCGGCGTGGCGCGGTCGGTGAACACGGCGCAGGTCGTTGCGAATTGGTTGATCGGGCGGGAGATTCTGGAAGAGGAACAGAGGGGAAAGGCAAGGGCGGGGTATGGGGCGAGACTTCTCAGCGGACTTGCTGTGCGATTGAAAGCAGATTTCGGCGCCGGCTACACGGCCCGAAATCTCCGGTGGATGCGAGATTTCTATGTGACCTACCCGCGGCTGATCGACCCATCCTCAATTTGGCACGCACCGCGTGCCAAATTCGAGGGCCCGTTCGGGGGCAAGCCCGGAATTGTGAATGCGCCGCGTTCACAATCGGCATCGTCTCTTGCCGCCTTGGCGCGGCCGACACAGCTCGCGGATCCCTGGTCGCCCGGCTTCTTGAACATGAATCTCTCCTGGACCCATTACAGGCGACTTCTTCATGTGGAGCGGGATGAAGCCCGCGCCTTTTACGAGGTCGAGGCCGTCAAGAACGCATGGTCCGCACGCGAACTCGAGCGCCAGATCGCCAGCCTCCTGTTCGAGCGCCTTGCGCTCAGCACGGACAAGAAAGGACTCATGCGGCTCGCAACACGAGGTCAGGTCGTCCAGGAACCCGCGGACGTTTTCAAAGATCCTCTCGTCATCGAGTTCCTCGGCTTGCCCGAGTCACCTCGGCTGGCGGAAACCAAACTGGAAACAGCCATTCTCAACAACCTGCAGGCCTTCCTGCTCGAACTGGGCAGCGGCTTCGCATTCGTCGCGCGGCAGATGCGCATCACGCTCGACGGGGATCACTTCAACATCGACCTGGTTTTCTATCACACCATCCTCAAGTGCTTCATCATCATCGATCTCAAGGTCGGCAAGCTGGAGCACAAGGACCTTGGCCAGCTCCAGCTCTACGTCAACTGGTTCGACGAGCACCGGCGCACGACAGGCGACGGTCCGACGCTCGGCCTCATCCTCTGCACCGACAAGAACGATGCCGTCGTCAGGTACACGCTCGGGCCGGGCCAGAAGCGGATCTTTGCCAGCCGATACAAGCTGCACCTTCCGACGGTCGCGGAGCTTGAAGCGGAGCTGCGCCGCGAGGTGGAGGAATTCGGGCGGAAGGAGGGGAGCGAGTGAGATTCCATCGCCGTCACAAATTCCCTTGAACCCGGTCCCCCCCTTCTCTAGCGTTCCCCCACCGCTTGGGAGGGCGGATCCTTGTCTCTGGTTCTGCGACTGGCCGTGGGGATTCTGGCGCTCGGCACGGGCGCGCCGGTCCTTCGCGCCCAGTCCCCGGAAGTCGTCGTGGCGCTCCTCGACACGGGCGTGGACGAGAAACACCCCGACCTCGCCGGCGCGCTCCTTCCCGCGATCAACGCGCTGGACCCCGGGAAGCCCGCCGACGATCCCGCCCTGCACGGGACCGTGCTCGCCGGGCTCATCGCCGGGCGGTCGGCGAATCCGGAAATCCGCGGCTGGGCGGCCGACTTCCCGGTGCGCGTCCTGCCCATCAAGGTCTCGGACGGCGAGACCGCGAAGGCCGCCACCCTTGTCGCCGCCATCGACGCCGCCCTCCGCGAAAAGGCCTCCGTCATCTGCCTCGCTTTCACCGCCCCCGCTTCCACCGCCGAACTCGACGCCGCCCTCGACCGCGCAGAGAAGGCCGGCGTCATCGTCATCGCCGCCGCCGGCCACGTCTCCCACGACTTCGGCGGCTTCGATTCCGAACCCGCCGCTCACTCCTGGGTCGTCTCCTGCACCGCTTCACGCGAAGGCCCGCTGAAACTCCCCGACGGCAAGGGCGTCGCCGCCGGCCTCGCCCGCGGCGAGTGCGCCCTCGCAGGCTGCGCGGCCACCGGCGAAACCGAGCTGATGCTCTCCTCGGAAGCGACCCCCTTGCCTGTCAAAGGCCTCCCCGAGCAGGTCCGCGGCCTGTCCGTCGCCTGCGCCCGCGCCGCCGCCCTCGCCGCCCTTCTGCGTGCTTCCAGGCGCGAACTCCCCGCCGCGCGCATCCGCGAGATTCTCGTCACCGCAGGCGGTCTCCCCGAGTCGCCCGGCGACCAGGCGACGGAGCGGCTGCGAAGAGGCAGCCGCGAGGGCGTGTTGCGCTGGGCCGCGAAGCGGGAAGGGCCGGATGGCGACCTGTACGTCGCGGGCGTGCAGCGCGCGTTCGCGCCGAAGGGCGCGCTCCGCGTGCAGGTCGAGGTCGGGAATCTCGGCGGCACTTCTCTGACCGGACGCGTGGAGTTGCAACCCCCGGGAGCCGGCGCGGCGATGACCGTGGAGTTCAAAGAGCTGGCGCCTGCGAAGCGCACGATCGTTGATTTCGAACTTCCGGACGTCGCGTTCGACGCGGTGGCGCTCGTGCGCGTCGTGGCCGAGGGGGACATCAATCCCGAGAACAACGCGACGCGCGTGGTTTGCTTTCCGCCGGACGAGAGCGGCGTGGAGATCCATGGATTGCGGCTGATCGGGCGGCGCGAGGGATCTACAAAGGCGACCGTGGGCGCCCGGCTGCGAAACACCGGCGGCGAAGCCCGTGAAATCGAAGTCGTCGCGGGAATCGGGGAGTCCGCCGGGAAGGACCGCCTGACTTTGCCCGCAGGCGGCTTTGCCGACGTCGAACTCGACTTCGAATTGCCCGACGAGTTGGAACTGACCGAAGCCCCGCTCGTGTTCAGCGTCAGGTCCGGTGGAGCGCAGGTCGCGCTCGCAGGGGCGATGGTCGATCTGGGCCCTGCCGAATTCGTTCCCCGTTTCGACGGGATTCTTCTCGAGAGGAGCTTGCGCCGATGAAGCATGTCCGCGTGTTCCTGCCGCTCGCCGTCTGCGGCCTGGCGATCGTCCTGTCGGCGTGCGACAAACCCGCGCCCCCGGCGAATCCGCCCCCGGTGGCCCCGCCGAAAGATCCGGTCAAGCCCGGCGACCCTCCGAAGGACCCGATCCCCGCTGCAGACGCGGCGTGGAAGCCCCGCGTCGCCCCGATCGCCGGCGACATTATCGTGGCCGTCGTCGACACCGGGGTCGATGCCGAACACCCGGCGCTCAAAGGAAAGGTCCTCGAAGGCGTCAACCTCGCCCCCATCCCCGGCGACACGAAGGACCAGGTGGGACACGGCACCGCCGTCGCCGGCCTCATCTGCGCCGATTCCGAAGAAGACCAGTTCGACGGCGTCTGCGCGAAGCTCCCCGTGAAGATCTTCCCGATCAAGGTCACGACGCCCCTCGACAGCTCAGCACTCCCCACCGTCGTCGGGCTCGCGGTCCAGGAAGCGGTGAAGCGCGGGGCGCACGTGATCTGCGTGCCAATGGGCGGGTCGTTCACATCGGACGCGCTCGAAGAAGGAATGGCGCAGGCCAAGGAGAAAGGAGTCCTCGTGCTGGCCGCGGCCGGCGTCGGCAGCCCGGCGACGCACGATTTCTACCCCGCCGCGCATCCCTGGGCGGTCTCATGCACCGGCGAGCGCGAAGCGAGCAAGGAGAAGTTCGGCGGCAAGGAAGTGCAGTGGTACTACCGCGCCGAACTCGCGAACCACTCGGGCAAGACCGAACTGATGGGTCCCATCTTCGCGAAAGTCATCGCCCCGGGCGGCGGGTTCGCTTCGCTGCAAGGCACCAGCGTGGCCTGCGCGCAGGCGGCCGGTCTCGCTGCGAGGTTGATGGCGGCGAATCGCGGGTGGAGCGCGCAGCGGGTGCGGGATGTGCTGACGCTGTCGGGGTCACCGGATTTTTCCGGGAACGGCTTCCTGGAATGTCCCGCGCGCCACATCGACGCGGAGATCCTCGCGTCGCAGTGTGGTAATGCGGCCGCGCGACCGGCAGACCTTGCGATGCTATGGACTCTTCCGAGTGCTGATCCCAAACCAGGACAGGTTTTCGAAGTGATCGCGACGGTGCGCAATCTTGGCGGATCGACCGGCTCTGGAACGCTGAAGTGCCGCCTCATTTCCAAGACGGATGGCACCAGCGTAGATATCGGGGAGATGCAACCCGGCGAATCGCGTCAAGTTCGAGTGACCATGCCGAGCCTAGAAAAGGGCGAATACGACTACGACGCAGTTCTGACGCAAACCAGTGACGGGAACCTCGCGAATGACAGACTCAGATGCACGATCGTCTCGAATCCAAGCGCTGGAAGTGCGCTTTGCTTCTTGAACTGCCTTGAGGGAATGCGGTCCGACTCTGACAAGGTCGTGCTTCGATCGGTGATTAGCAACCCTAACAACAACCCCATCGAAACAAAGCTCATCGTTGCCATTTCGGACCCAAAGGCCGAGATCTCCCTGAAATTAGGGGCTGGGGAGTCTCGCGAGATTCAACTTGCACTAACACTCGCGAAACCGGAAGAAGGGAAAACTGGCAGTGTGGTGGGCTTGGAAATCAAAGAGAACGACAGGCTATTTGGGCGAGAGAACATCCTCCTTGATCTGTCGAGGGGTGCCTACTCGCCTCAATACGCGGACGTCTGGGGGCTCAAAGAGGTGATCGTCGACGCTCCCGCGAGCATCGCAACCTCCAGCTCGACAATTCCATTCATGCTCTTCACACCTGAAATACACACAGCTCAAATCCCAGAGAAGTTCAAATACATTTCTGAAGACCGCGAACGCACATATGCGGCATCTGGTCTCTGGATCTCCGACATCATGATCGATCTGCTCGATTCAGATCTTGCCTCTGCCTACCGGCCAACCGGCAGGTTCGATGTCGACTTTCCAATCGGCCGTGGTCTCTTCATCGCCCACCAGCCTCTAGGGACCGACAACCTGATTGGCCCAAGAACTACTTGGCATGACCACGGGTCATACCGAGTCGAGAACTGGTGCGGCACCGCGTTCAAACGGAATGAATTCCTCGGGTGGAAGTACCACGATGGCTGGCACGCCATCATCATGGTTCCACGGGGAGACATCGAATATTTCAAGGACAAGATATACGCCGGCGTTCGCCCACACTATTTTCGAGTAGGAGTCAGATACTTTGACCTGTCTGCACATCCAGTTGCACTGGAGTCCGATCCGGACGATAGGCGTCGGTCCAAGAAGCCCACCGAACTCTGGCAGGAATCCGTCCTCCGCGTCGACTTCAACGTAGACCCGCCCCGCCTCGACGCCGAAGGCCACTACTTCGACGTTCACGTGCACACCGCTTCGGAATTCTCCCGGGACGCTGTTGAACCCCGGCTGGCGTTCGGGGGGCCGCCCTGGATGATCGCGAGGTGCGCGCACGCGATGGGGTTGATTGGGGATTCGCATCTGCTGACGACGCTGCTGCGCGTGCATCCGAAGGGTCAGTCGTTTGCGGCGAAGAACGGGCTGCGTCTCGATACGGACGTCCTGATCACGACGGACCATAACTGCTTCCTCACCGACCGCGACGAACCTTCCGCGGCGCCGTTTGGCGGCCGGTTTGGCGGCTACGAGTTCGGGATGCTGCGGCAGTACTTCGGCCGCGGCGCGAACCAGGAGCTGGCGATGGCCAAGCCGTTCGCGGCCGCCGGGGCGATGCACGCCCTGGTGTATGGCGCGGAGCCGCTCAAGGGCCCCTGGCACGGCGGACGCGGGATTGCGCCGATGCTCGCGGCGGTGCGCGACACGCTGGACGGCATCACGATGGCCGACGACGTGCTCCGATTCTTGGATTGGGTTCCGGCCACGAAAAACCTCCGCCCACCCACCGACGTGATCGCGAAAGCGCTTCACTTGCTCAAGTACGGGACGCTCGCGTCCGGGAAGACTTCAGAGGGCGTGCGCGACGGCCTGCAGAAAACTTTCCAGGCCATCCTCGAGCAGAAAACTGGCGGGAAGGTGGACATCGAGCTGGTCCGCAAATTCTGTGACATCTGGGGCGACCTCGAGAAAAACGACGTGCGAAATCTCCTCGAGGAACTCAAGGCCATCCTCGAGAAGGCCGAGAAGCGGCAGGAGAGCAACCCCTGGTCGGTGGACCGCACGGAGGACGCGCTTCTCCCGGGCAACAATTCCTTCGTCGCGGCGCATCCCTTTCTCGGAACGACGCCGATCGCAACCGAAGACGCCCCGAGAACTCCCGGCGACCTGGCGTGGCAGGAGGGCGAACTCAAGCGCGCCGCCAACCTGGCCGGGGGATTCAAGGATGCGGGCCGCTACCCGCACCGCTTCCCCTTTCGCGGCGTGCAGCTCTGGAACGAGCCGCAACTTCATTCGACGAAGCTCGACCGTCCCGCCGATCTCACGGCGCTCAACATCTGGCGGACCGGGGTGCTTCGGCCCAACCTGAAATGGCACGACGAGCTGTCGTTCGGCTACCACTACTACCTGAAGGAGCTGGTCCAGCCCGGCCTGCGCTGGTCGTTCGCGCCGGACCGGCCGCGCGAGGATGGGGCGACGCGGATCATGCTGCGGAAGTTCTTCCATCTCGCAGGAAGCGACGCGCACGGGAGTTTCAACTACACGACCGGCGTCGGCGCCACGATGTTCACCGAGCCGAAGTTCGAAGCGATGTTTGCGCTTCTCGGTTTCGGGCACGGGACGGAGACGCACACGTCGCACTACGGCGCGGCTCGCGTCTACGCCGCGAAGCCCTCGGTCGACGAATTCCTCGAAGGCCGCATCGTTTGCACCGACGGCCCGATCGTCTGGCCCGAGCTGGACACGGACGTCTGCTTCGATTCGCTGACGTCGATCTGGCACGAGTCGTGGCGTGTGGCTACCAAGGGGATCAACGCGGACGGCGAAATCGGCGGCGGCGGAAAGTTCGACGGGACGAGGACCGCGCTCGCGCGGCGGGGATGCCCGGATATGGCGCTTCGATGGCGCGCCGCGGGGGACAAGGGACTCAAGGGACCGGTGAAGCGGCTTGAGGTCTACCGCGTGACGGCGTCGCAGGAGAGAGTCGCGCGCTCGGTCCGCGGGATGCCGGCGCCGTTCCTGGACCCGGTGTCGGTCTTCACCAACGCCGACGGACCGGGGCAGCAGTACGCGCTCCTGGGAGGCACGTTCGGGCCCGAAGAGCCGCAGGCGCTTCTCATCGGCGGCTACACCGCGGACTCGGACGCGAGCCTCTTCGACGTCGAGCAGCGGCGCTGTCTGGCGAATCCGATCTGGATATCGACGGTGCTGATCGGGGCGACGGTGACGCCCGTGGTGGTGGACGGGAAGGCGTTCGTGCCGAAGGGCGGGTTTGTGGCGACGTTCCGGACGGACCATTCGGTGGCGGACTCGCAGGCGAGCGGAGGGGGGAACGGGGTGCCGCCGGTGGTGTGGGCGAAGCAGTTGAACGTGGTCGGCGACAGCGTGATGGCGACGTACCGGCTGGTGCCCGTCTATCGCGGGGAGACGGTCGGCTGGTGGGACAACGAGGAGAAGCAGATCGGCGGGAAGCTCGTGAGGCAGGCGGACTGCGTGATGACGGCGGTGAACGACCTGATGATTCCGCTGGGGCCGGACTGGTATCCGATGGAGGGGATCGACACGTTCGCGGTGATCTGGGACAACCCGCGGGACGCGTTCGGGAATGCGCTGAACGCGGTCGCGAACCTCGTGGCGGTCGGCGTGCCCGCAGGCACGGTCACCTCGGGCGACGGCGGCGGAAGCGGCGATTCGGGCGGACCGCCGAAGGAAAAGCCGGTCGAGACGGGCCGCGGCGGCAACGGCGGCCCGCCGGACACGGCGACGCTGAACGTCCGGCCGGGCGAGAAAGTCCAGCTCCCCAAAGGCGCGACGTGCGACGGAAAGAAAATCCCGCCCGGCGAGTGGACGGTGCCGGCCCTGCCCGACGGCGGGCTGTCGCTGGTCGTTTCCTGCGGCACGCAGACGCTGACGCTCCTCCTGGCCTCAGGCGCCGCGCCCGCGCCGGCCTTCCTCGACCGTACCACCACGGGCTTCTACGGCGCCGCGCCCACCCCCGGGAACGGCCCCGCCACCGTCTCCCTCAAGAATCACTCCGCGAAAACCGTCGAATCCCCCACCCCCGTCTTCGTCTCCGGCGCCACGTGCGTGTTCTCCGCGCCGGAAGCGGAGCCCGGAGCCTGCGACGTGACCGTCACGCAGGGCGCCGCTTCGAAGACGACATCGCTCGAAGCGGTCGCTGCGAAGATCGCCTGGGACCAGCCGGACGCGCAGCCGGGGGAGACCCGGACGCTGCGCGTGCTGCTGGAAGGCGCTTCCAGTCCCGGCGAATGGACCGTCTCCGGGACGATCGAGATCTCGAACGGGCAGATCCTGTCCGTGGCGGACCCGGCGCGGATTTCCATGAAGGGCCTCGTGCTGACGCTGGACGCGCTTCCCGGCTCGACGCCCGACGCCGCGCAGGTGCAGGCGCAGCAGGCGGGAAAGATGGTGGCGACGGCGCGGTTGAGGGCGGCGAGGGCGGCTGGGAAGTAGGGCTCATTCCAGCGGCGGCACGCCTGCCCGCGCGCAGGCTCTACGCATCGCGACGGTCTTCTCTTCGAGCGACTTCAGCTCGCCGATGCGTCGCAGGAGGGCGGCGGCCCTGAGCCACTCGTCCTTCGCGGGGCCCGGCTTGCCCGCCTCCACGAGGAGAATCGCAAAATTGCAGCCGTGCGAGCCCTCGAAGCGGGCGTAGCCGAGGTCGTGGAGGATCGCCAGAGCCGCCCGGAATGAGCTCTCCGCCTGCTGAATCCGCCCGGTGAGCTGGTACAGGAGAGCCATGTTGCCGAGGGTCACGCCCTCTGTGCGCCGGTTGCCGACCTCGCGGTGGATGGCCAGCGCCCGCGCGTAGGTCGCTTCGGCCTCCTCGAGCCGGCCGAGGGACTGGAAGAGGCTTGCGAGATTTTCGAGGGCGACGCCTTCGGAGCGCCGGTTGCCGACCTCGCGATGAAGGGCGATGGCCTGCTCGCCGAAATCTCCGGACAAGTCGAGCCGGCCGATGTCGGCGTAGAGGTTCGAGAGGTTGCCAAGGAGCACGCCTTCGGATCGCCGGTTTCCCACGTCCCGGTGAATCGCGAGGGCGCGCTCGTAGCCCTCCATGGCCTGAGCGGTCCGGTCGGTCAATTGATAGAGGTTGGCGAGATTTCCCAGCGCGACGCCCTCCGACCGGCGATTTCCGGCCTGCCGAAGCGCGGCGAGAGAATCCAGGTAGGTGCGCTCCGCAAGCTCGGTTCGCCCGGTCTCGAACTGCAGATTTGCCAGGACGCTGAGGAAGATGCCCTTCAGGGACCCGTCGCCGATCCGGTCGCAGATGACGAGCGCTTCATGCATGGTTCGCTCCGACAGCTCCACGCGGCCGATTTCCTTGTACAGGGTGGATAGGTGACCCAGGGAGATGCCGATCTGGCGGGGGTTGTCGATCTGCCGGTGGATCGCAAGGGACTGTTCGAGCGTCGCCTGCGCGTTCCTGACGTCGCCCGAGGCCCGGAGCGCGTTCCCGAGCTCGTCGAGGATCGCGCCCTCGAGTCGCCGGTTCCCGGATTTGCGCGCGAGGGGCAGCGCGCGCCGCAGGATCGGCTGGCACTTCGCAGTCTGACCCGCCCGGACGTGCGACGCGGCCGCGCGGCGAAGCGACTCCGCCTTCTCGACGCCCGCGTTCAGCTCGGCGTGCTGCAGCCACAGACGCACGGAGGCTTCGTTCCGGAAGTTCCGGCCCGCGTGCTCCGCGGCGCGGCCGAGGTAAAGCACGAGAAGCTCCGCAGATTCCGCGTCGCCGGGAGAGCGCCGCGCGTGGTCCGCCAGCTCTTCCGCGAACGGGTCGATCGGGTGAATCTCGAACTCGGGCGTGTCTGTTCCGGCGGCC
>WSZJ01000150.1 GCA_009773755.1 Planctomycetota bacterium
AAGCGGCGCCAGGCCGCGCGCAGGTGGCCGCCGTTCGCGAGGCGACGGGCGAGGGCCAATGCGGCTTCCTGATTTCCCGAGGCGGCCGCAGTCTCGAGCGCCATGGCCCCGGCGAGCCCGGCGGGAACGTCGCGTCCCTGCTTCGCGTCATCCTCCAGCGCCGAGGCCGCCTCGCGCGCCGCTTCGCGCACGATCGCCCTGGATTTCTCGAATGCGCTCTGCGCCCCGCCGGCGGTCGCCGGGTCGCACTTCGCCGCGAACCGGCCTGTCGGCGCGAAGCAGACCAGCTGGTCTCCCGTCTTCGCGAATTCGGCGGCGGTGGCCGCAGCCTCTTCGGCGCCCAGCGGGGCGCCGCCTTCGAGCCACACCCACGAGCGCGTGTCGCCGCGACGGGAGGTCACCCAGATCACGCTCTCGCCGCGCAGGGTCCACGACACTCCCGCGGCCTGCACGGCCTCGTCCAGGATCGCGCGCGGCGCCTTCCTCGCCGCTTCCCAGCCGACCTTCCGCGTCGGGCCGGCCCCCGGCTGGACGTCGAGGACGAAATTCAGATTGGCGATCTCACCCACCTTGAAAAGCGTCTCTTCGAGCGTCCGGTCTCCCGCGGGCCATTCGATGGCGGCGTCGAGAGCCGCCGGGATCACGACGGAGACCTCCGCCCCTCCCGCCGTTGCACCGGGATCCAGCCCCGCTTCCGCGAAAAATCCCTCGGCGACAGGACGTGGCAGCTTCACGGGACCGCCTGCAGGAAGTCCGGGCATGGGCGGCTCCGCCACAAACGCCTTCTTCGATTCCGGATCCCAGGCCTCGAGGAACGCGAGGAATTCCTTCTCCCAGGATTCGTGCAGCCGGGACCGGTTGAAGGTGGAAGGCGACGCCGTGTTGTCCCAGCTGGTCGCCATGCCGAGACCCCATGAGGCGCTTCGCTTCTCCGGGTAGTAATAGAGAAACCAGGGAAGCGATCCCTCGTTCAGCCACTGCCAGACGACGCGAGGCGAGACGTCCTGGAGCCGGCAGGCCCGGATCGCCTTGGTCTTGTTGTTCCCATTGAGCGAACCCGAGGTTGAATTGACGCCGAGCGAATCGTGCAGGTGGCGGAAAACTTCCTGGAAGACTTCGTTTTCCCTGAAATTGGGCGACTCCACCACCTTGTTGATCTTTTCACGCCCGAGGCGATCGGCGATGCGGCGCTGCATTTCCTCGGGGCTCATCTGCAGGGCGACGGCCGGGGCGCGTCCCTCGAGCCTTGCGGCGCGCAGCTCGCCTTCGCGGGTCCGCGATGCGAGAAGCTGGTCGAGGGAGTCGACGATCGACCGAGGGCCGCTGACCGCAATTCGCGCGCTGCCGGGAAACCACGCGACGGCGGAAGGGTTGCCCGGGTTGAATCCGCCGTTCGCCGGCTTTCGCGCCTTCAGCCACGATTCGATCCCGCCGGGCTGCCACGACGGGTCCGTCATCATCATGCGCCGCGCGAAATTCCCGGCCGGCCTCACGACCAGCTCCTGTCCCTGGCCGCTCGGGTCCACAAAAATCCACCACGCCCCCCAGCGTTGCTCCACCCGCGCCATCGCCAGCCGGTCCGTCAGCGTCTTCGCCACCGCCCGCGCCGGCTCCTCCTGGGCCGAGGTGTGCCACGCTTCGAACCCTCCCCATTGAAGCGCGCGCTTGTCCACCCGCCAGGATGCGCCCGTCTTTTCGGTGAGTTCGCGAAGCGCCTCTTCGACCGGCGTCTGCGTCCATTTCACGGTGATCAGCTTCTCCCCCGCTGCGCGCGTCGAAGCGTCCAGCTCCGCTCCCGGCGCGCCTTCGCCGGCCGCCAGGCGCCGGAAATCGTCAATCAGGCGCGCGGCGTCGACTTGCGTGAAGGGCGAAGCGGTGATCTTGAGGCCGGCTTCCGAAATCTTGACGGTGGCCGTTGATCCTTCCGACTTGCCGAGGTCCTCGATGAACGAAGCGAGCGCGCGGACGTCCTCCGCGGAGATTCCGAGAAGCGCGTCTTCCCTGCCGTAATCAGCCGTGATGCGCGACCCGTCCGGTCTCTGCTCGCTCGAGAGGATCGCCTCTTTCCCGGTCCATCCGAGCCGGGGTGTCCAGGAAGAGGTGCCCTCGACGCTTGCGTAAAGCAACCAGCCGAGGACGAACTCGAGCGGGGCGCCCTCGAAGCGCGCCGTGATGCGGCGGTCGGCAAGGTTCGTCGAGGCAGGCGAAATCCGGATCGAGAAGCCGAGATCGTCCCTGGCCGCCTGGGCGACTTCGGAAAGCGGCGTGTCCTGGAAATCCGCCGTGATGCGCGCGTCCCTGGCCTTCCACCACTTCGTCCCCTCAGCGAGCTTGCCGCCCTCGATTTTCATCGCCGAGCGCTCGATCAGCCCCAGCAGCTCCCGGCAGGCCGCTGCGGTCTCCGCGTCGGCCGAGGACGTCCCGTCCTTCAACGCGGGGACCGCGGCCCTCCGCATTTTCTTCAACTCCCGGTACGCCACCTGCCGGACCTCGGCGTCATCCGACCCGAGCCGCTTCACGCAGATTGCGGCCGCGTCATCGACCGGAGCCGGCTCCGCGGGCGGCGGATCGGCGGACTGGGCCGAGGCGAAAATGGCGGTCGAGAGGAGGGCAAGGCAGGTGAAACGTCGCATGCGCCAATTCTATCGGGCGCTCCTGGAGAGCGAGCAACAATCGTCCCGACGCAGCTTGACCCGTGGGATTTTCGTTGCGCTCTGAGGGGCTTGAATTATTGAGCGGGACCGCGTTAGATAGGCGCGAACGCGCCCTTAACTCAATGGATAGAGTACAGGCCTCCGGAGCCTGGAATAGAGGTTCGAGTCCTCTAGGGCGTATCGAATGTCGACCGGCCTCCCCGATGAACGCGGAGGTTTTTTTTTCATTAATGCCGCCCTCCGCAGATTCCCCCCCGTGGCGGCGGCGTGTACCATCGGTAGATGCCCGGCCGCATCGCACGCGCCCTCGCCGCGCTCGGCCTGTTTCTCGCGGCCGCGCTTCCGGCTCCCGCGCAGGAGCCCGCGCCAGCCGCCCAGGTGACGACGCGCCTCGACTACACGGGACTCCTCAAGATCTCCCCCGACCCGGCGGGGGGACGCATCGCCACCATTTCGCCTTCGGTCACGATCGAGCACGGAACGCTCAAGGTCTTCGCCGACAATCTCGTCATCTGGATCCGCGAGGGAGAGCAGGACCCGACCAGCCCTGCCTTTTCGCTTCGCGAGTTCTACGCGGAAGGTCACCTGCGGATGGACAACGGGAAACAGGTCCTCGAGGGAGAAGAAGCCTACGTCAACCTCGAGACCGGCACGATGCTCGTCAGGAAGGCGAAGTTGAGGACCGAGTCGAAGCGGCGCGGAATCCCGCTGACGCTTTCGGCCGCCGAGCTCCGGCGCGCCGGGCAGGGCGACACCACCGGAACCGAAGTCACCGTCACGACGTGCGATTTCGAAGTTCCCGATTACAAAGTCGTCGCGAAGGAAGTCGTCGTGCACGGCGACTGGAAAAGCGGCGACATCGACGTTTACGGCGTCACCTTGTTCATCAATCCGCTCGACTTTCCGCTGCTGTACACGCCGTATCTCCCCATCTCCTGGGCCTCCCAGATCCCGCTTCGGCGGCTCCGTTACGAGCGCAGCCGCAACTTCGGCCACGCGGTCTTCAGCAAGTTCGGTTTCGACATCCCGAAGACGCACCGCGACGAGAAGGGCGACCCCATCCTCGACGAGAAAGGCGCCTCGGCCACGGACATGTGGGGTTTCGTCGGCCTCGATCTCGACTGGATGCAGCGCCGCGGCGTCGGAGTCGGGCCCGAATACGAGTACGCCTGGGACGACTACTTCGGGTTCGGAGACATCTACTACATCAAGGACCGCGGCGATGTCCCTCCCTCGGATTTCAACTCGCGCCTCTTCCCCATCCCTCAGGAACACCGCGGCCGCGCACGGCTTTTCCACCGGCAGCAGATCTGGAAGGGGCTCTCAGCGGACCTGGAGCTGCACTACGTGTCGGACCGGAATTTCCGCGAGGAATTCCTCGAGAAGGAATTCAAGAACGACAAGTCGCCCGAGACTTACGCCCTCATGCGCTTCATGCAGGGCAATTACGGGATGACCGCCACCTACCGGCCCGACATCAACCCCTTCATCGATTATGTCGAGTACCTCCCGCAGGTGACTCAATCCCTCATCACCCAGCCCATCTGGGGCGGCATTTACCTCTCGCACCACGCGCAGTTCGCCAACGTGCGCCACCGGAAAGACGAGGACGTCGAAGGGGTGGAACAGCCGCGAACCGTGCGCTCCGACATCCAGGAGACGCTCACCCGGCCCTTTTCCCTGGGGCCGGTCCGCATCATGCCCTGGGCCGCCGGGCGCTGGACGTACTACGACGCGGCGCCGTCCTCGGACTGGTGGGTCAACCGCTACGGCGTCGCCTGGGGAGCGCGCGCCCGCATCGCGACCTGGAAGATGTACCCGTTCAACAACGACCTCCTTCGACTTCAGGGCGTACGCCACATCGCCAGCCTCGAGGCCCGCTGGTTCGACCAGTACACCTCGGTTCCCTCGACGGACCTCTGGCAGTTCGACGCAGTCGACCAGGCGGACCGCTTCCAGGAAATCACTCTCGAACTCCGCAACCGCCTCGAAACCAAAAACCCGAAGACCGGCGAAATCTGCGACGCGCTCAACATCGGGCTCTCCGCCGAGTTCTATCCCGATCCCGCGCGCGACACCCGACGCCGCACCCCGCAGAACCACCTCTACCCGGCGCACTGGATCACCGTGCACCCCGACGAGGACGGCCGGTACCGCTCGCGGCGCGTTTCGAGCATCATTCTCGACGTCGAAGCGGTGGTGAGGGACCAGATCACGCTGACCGGAGTCCTGGACTGGAGCCCCTACACGAGGCACGTGGAGGAATCGCACGCGGAGCTTCGCTTCATCGCGGCCGAAAACCTCACCTTCCGGATGACGCAACAGTACGTGCGGGAGCTGACCAGCACGGTCGGGGCGGGATTCGACTGGCGGCTTTCGGAGAAGTGGACGCTTTCGGGGCAGACCGAATACGATTTCAAGGCCGGCCGCGCGCTGAAGCACGAATACGGCATCAGGCGGAATCTTCACGACTTCGATCTTGAGCTGAAGCTGAAGTACGACGACGGGCGGGACGAATTCAGCGCCTCGGTGGGGCTGATCCCGCACGGGAAGAAGGAGCGTCGATTGCAGGGGCCTTAACGGCTGTTGCGGGTTACGGGTTGCGAGTTGCGAGTCAAAAGGAGCTTCATGAAAGTCAGCGTCATCGGGACGGGGTATGTCGGGCTGGTGAGCGGCGCGGTGTTCGCGGAGCTCGGGCATGACGCGCTGTGCGTCGACAACGACGAGCGCAAAGTGAAGATGCTCGAGCAGGGGCACATGCCGATCTACGAGCCCGGTCTCGAGGAGCTGGTGGCGAAGAACAGGGCGGCGAAGCGGCTGCGGTTTGCGACGACGATCCAGGAGGCGATGGAGCACGGCGACGTGGTCTTCATCTGCGTCGGGACGCCGCCGCTTCCGTCGGGCGCGCCGGACCTTTCGTACGTGGACGCGGTGAGCCGCGACATTGCGAAGCACCTGACGAAGTACCGGGTGATCGTGGAGAAGAGCACGGTGCCGGTGCAGACGGGCGAGAAGGTGAAGCTGACGATCTCGAAGTACGCGAAGGCGGGGTCGGAGTTCGACGTGGTTTCAAATCCTGAATTCCTGCGCGAAGGTTCGGCCGTGGCCGACGCGTTCAACCCGGACCGGATCGTGATCGGCGCAGAGACGCAGCGGGCGAAGGACATGATGCTGAACCTGTACGACAAGTTCCGGGACAAGTGCGTCGTGGTGGACATCAAGTCGAGCGAGTTGATCAAGCACGCGTCGAACTCGTTCCTCGCGCTGAAAATCTCCTTCATCAACGCGGTCGCGAACATCTGCGAGCTCAGCGGCGCGGACGTGACTCAGGTCGCGCGCGGCATGGGGCTCGACCAGCGGATCGGGCCGCAGTTCCTCTACGCGGGGCTGGGATACGGCGGAAGCTGCTTCCCCAAGGACGTGGACGCCTTCGTCGACATCTCCGCGAAGCTGGGTTACGACTTCCACCTGCTTCGCGAAGTCCAGCGCATCAACCACGTGCAGCTCGAGAAGTTCCTGAAGAAGATCGAGCAGGAGCTGTGGATGCTGCGCGACAAGAAGATCGCGGTGTGGGGGCTGGCGTTCAAGCCGAATACGGACGACGTGCGGGAGTCGCCGGCGATCAAGATCTGCGCGGCGCTTCGTGACGCGGGCGCGAAGGTGCGGGCGTTTGACCCCAAGGGACAGGAAAACGCGAAGTCTGTGCTCGCGGGTATCGAGTTCTCGCCCGACATGTGGCATGCACTTGAAGGCGCGGACCTGCTCGCGATCTGCACCGAGTGGGACGAGTTCAGGAAGGCGGACTTCGCGAGAATCAAGAAGCTGATGGCGCACCCGACGATTGTTGACGGGCGGAACATCTGGGATCCGGTGGAAATGAAGAAGATGGGGTTTGCTTACAGGTCGGTGGGGCGGTGAGGGGAAGGACCGGAACGACGGGGATGGGAGAGGGATCGGGATTGGGATCAGGATTGGAATCAGGAAACTCGGGCTTTTGGGTTGGCGGGGTCTTGCTCGTCGCGCCTGGCGCAGCTCTTGATCAGGCCGACGAGCATGGGCAGGACGCGAAGCAGTACTTCGCGCGCGGGTCCCGTCAGGTCGGGTTCGGCGATCTTCAGTTTCTCCGCCAGAACCACTCCACCGGCCGTCTCGACTCCGGATCGTTTTGCATAGCGGTAGAACCTTGCCTTGTCCGGCAGCGCCGTTTCCCCTGCGCCCTCGGCGATGTTCAGGACCAGCGACGCCGACGCCCGTCGAATCTGGTCGGCGAGGTAGGCGCGCCCCACGGGCAGGCTCGCGGCGACCTCGTCGACGAGCACCGCGACATCCAGGGCGTGCTGAAACACGTTCAGGTACTCGAATTCGAACTTCCGCATGTCGGGACCTCCTTCGTTGTTATGATCTAACTATACAAGATCAAATGCTCTTGTCAACACCATAATGTTGTTTTTTTATCCCCATCCCGATCCCCATCCCAATCCCCTTCCCTTCCGTTCCCCTCCCCCGCCACAATGCCCCCCCATGAGCATGCGTCTCGCCGTTTACCCAGGCTCCTTCGACCCGATCACGAACGGGCACGTGAACATCATCGAACGGGCCTCCAAACTCTTCGACAAACTCATCGTCGCGGTCGCCGACAACACCACGAAATCCATGCTCTTTTCATCCGTCGAGCGCATTGAGCTGATCCGCTCTTCCGTGCGCGCTTCAAACGTCGTCGTCGAGCGCGCCCCGGGCCTCACCGTCGACTTCGTCCAGAAGTCCGGCGCCCGCGTCATCGTCCGCGGAATCCGTTCCGGGCAGGATTTTGAACTGGAGCACGCCGTCGCCTGGAACAACCGCAAACTCGCCCCCACGATCGAGACTCTCTTCCTCCTCGCCGACGACTCGGTAGCTCACATCAAGTCGACGATCGTGAAGGAGATCGCGAGGAACGGAGGGAACGTGGAGGCACTGGTGCCGCCGATGGTGAATTCCCGGCTGAAGGAGAAATTCAGCGCCGCGAAGCCAAAGAAGAAACGACCCTGACCGCGTTTCCACCGTAGAATCACGACTCCCCGGGGGGACCACCGAGGAGACCAGAATGCGATCCGCCCTTCCTACGGCCCTGCTCTTCGCCGCGCTCGCGGCACTCCCCTGCCCGGCCGACCCCGCCGCGGACGACGCCGCTTCCACCATCCGCGCCAACGAGATGCGGGCCCGCATCGAATTCCTCGCGAGCGACGAACTCGAGGGACGCGCGACGCTTCAGCGCGGCAACGACTCCGCGGCGAAGTACATCGCGAGCGAAATGCGGCGCATCGGGCTCTCGCCCGGCGGACCGGACGGCTCCTTCTTCCAGGACGTCCCGCTCTGGGTCTCTTCCTACAAGTACAACTACTTCCTCGAACTCCGCTTCAAAGGCGGCAAGGAACGCATCGACTTCGAGGCGTTTAAACACTTCACCATCGGCCCGGGAAGCGGCCACGACACGGTCGAGGGCGGAATTCTGTTCGCCGGTTACGGCATCACGGCGCCGGAGTACGGATGGGACGACTACAAGGGGATCGATGCGACGGGAAAGGTCGTCGTGGTTTTCCGCCATGAGCCGCAGGAGAACGACGAGAAATCGGCCTGGGACGGAAAGAAGATGACGAAGCACTCGAGCTTCGAGTCGAAGATCGAGAACGCGAAGCACCACGACGCGGCCGCGCTCGTCATCATGAACGACCCGCTGGGAGGACACGACCCGCTTTTCGACAGCGTCGATGTCGTGCCGGACACGATGGTGAGCCGGACTTCGATCGGATTTGAAGAAGGAAAACAACCTCGCAACGAGCCGGGCGGGATGCCGGTGGTCTTCCTGACGATGGACTCCGCTTGCCGGATTCTCCACAAGACCGTCGACGAGATGATCGCGGTCCAGAAGGAAATGGACGGAAGCGGCAATTCCGGCGCGTTTTCCGTCGCGGGCGAACTGAAAGTGCGGACGCAGGTCGTCGGGCGGCTCCAGACGACGGAGAAGAAGCTGGCGCGAAACGTCGCGGGCGTGCTTCCCGGCGGAAACCCGTCGAAGATGGACGAAGTGCTCGTGATCGGCGCGCATTACGACCACCTCGGCTCGTTCGGAAGCGGCGACGACACGATCCACAACGGCGCCGACGACAATGCGAGCGGTACTGCGGGGGTGCTCGAGATCGCGGAGGCGTTCTGCGCGATGGAAAAGCGACCCGACCGCACGGTCCTGTTCATCGCCTTCACAGGCGAGGAAATCGGGCTCCTCGGTTCGCGCTACTACGCCGACCACCCGCTCTTCCCCATCGACAATACCGTCGCCATGCTCAACCTCGACATGATCGGCCGCGACTCGAACGACGATCCGAAAAACGCGCGCCAGGTCGGCGTCGCCGGGGGCGCCACCAGTTCTTCCTGGCGCCCGCTTCTCGACGGCCTCGTCCCTTCGTCAAATCTCGAGCTCACCTGGCTCGACACCGACCCGGGCGGAAGCGACCACCAGCCGTTCCGCGACAAGCGCGTTCCGGTTCTGTTCTTCTTCACCGGCTTCCACAAGGACTACCACCAGATCGGGGACCACGCCGACAAGATCCGCTTCGACAAATCCGCAGACATCGCGCGCCTCGCGTTCCGGGTCGCGCTGGACGTCGCGGACCGGAGGAAGCGGCCGGACTGGACCGACCCGGTGGGCGCCCGGCCGGAACGGATGGAGCAGGGAGCGAGCGCGCACCGGGGGGACGAGATCGCGATCCGGCAACTTTCTGAAGAGGAAGCGAAAAGGGCGGGGCTGGACGCGGAGATGAAGGGGCTGCGTGTTTTGTTTTCGAAGCGGAAGGACCTGCGCGAGGGGGATGTGATCCTCGAGGCGGGGGATGCGCCCGTGACGGATCCCGGCGAATTCATGAAGCTGCTGGCCTCGAGAAAAGGAGGAAGCGTTTCACTGTTCGTTCAGCGGGGAAAGCGCGGGACGTTTTTCGTGCACCTGAAGGGAACGGATCTGGAAGGGTGGGCGCCCGGGATCAAGTAAGGCGGGTGTAGAATGCCTCCCATGCTTGAAGGCATTCGCCCGACGAAGGCGGACCTCACCGGCCGCTTTGGCCTCAGCCAGCGCCTCTCCGTCCGTATCGGGGCGCTTCTCGCTTCGAAGGTCGAACTGACCGCCACAGTCCTCGAATCAGCGAAGCCCGGATCGCCGGTCGAGGCGTTTTTCCTTCGAAGAGAGATCCTGGCGGAGGCGGCGAGCCTGGACACGGACCGGATCCAGACGCTTGCTGCGGACGCCAAGCTGGACCTGGACCTCGCCGTCGAGGACCAGGGGGCCAGGCGCGTGATCGGGCTTGAGGAGGAGCTTGCCGCGGCCGCGGATTTCGCCGCGCCGCCCCCGGCGCTTTCCGGGAACGGGCTGGCGCTCATGCCGATCGACGTGGACCCGATGCTGGCGCTCATGCCCGCGGCCGGGGCGCTCGCAGGCGCCTCCATGTCCGCCGACGACGTCGCGAAACTCAAGCTGACGATCCTGACCGGCGTCGAACCGAAAGCAAAAATTGAAGCGCTTCGGAAAATCGTCATCGCGGCGCTTCCCCAGAACGAAAAGGGCATGCTTCTGCTGCGGGCGATCTCGGACGAATCGCCGGAAGTGCGGGCGGAGGCGGCGGCGGGGCTGCGCGCGCTGGGGCTGGATGACG
>WSZJ01000151.1:0-14282 GCA_009773755.1 Planctomycetota bacterium
GTCGCTCAGCCGGACCGACACCCACGCGTCGCCGAGACGGTCGCCCGACCTCAGGAACAGTGAGCGAGCGCGCTTGAGGAGGGCCTCCGCGCCCGCCAGGTCGCCCGTCCACAGCGCGGCGTACCCCGCCCGGTACAGCGAGTCCGCGCGCCGGCGTCCCGAGTCCAGGGCCGCGCTGGCCTTCCAGAGCTCGACCGCCTCCGCGTGACGGACCTGTCTCTCGGCGTGCTCGGCCGCCCGGCGCAGGTAGAGTTTCCGCGCTTCCCGGAGATCGACGCTCCCCGCTCGCTTTTCGGCTGCGATTCCTGCGTGCCCCGAGAGTTCAAGGGCGAATGCGTCGCTCCCGTGCGGCTCGAATCCCTTCGACAACCGCGCCGTCGCCGCGCCGGGCTGCGGGGGTCGGCCGCCGAAAACTCGCTCGAGGGCCGCGAACGCCATCCGGTGCAGCTGCGCGCGGTCGCCGGGGAGCTGAAGCTGATAGGCGGCGTCGCGCAGCAGGGCGTGGCGGAACAAGTACGCGATCTCGGCGTGCATTCCCGGAGTATGCCCGAGGCGCCCCCAGCGACTACTTGTTCGCTTCCAGCTTCGCGAGGCGATTGCTCGAGAGTGCAACCGGACGATGCCCAGGTCGACGAGTCGCTGACGAAACAGGGCCCGCGCCTCCGCGTGCTAACCTTCGCTTCTATGAGACGCATCCGGAACGATCTGCTTCTCGCGGTGCTCCTGCTATGCGAAAGCGGGTGCGGCACGGTCTGCAGCTTCATGGAAGGGACGCAGCAAGGCGAGAGATCCCTGGTCTACGGCGGCGTCCGGTGGGACGCGATGGTCGTCGGGCACATGTTCTCCGGGGAGCGCGTGCACGGGGTGAACGTTTTCTGGCTCGGGCTGATCTTCCTCTTCGATCTCCCGTTCAGCGCCGTAGCGGACACGGTCACTCTTCCCATCGCCGTCGGCATCGAATTCCGGGGGCGACCCGGTGAGCCGAGCACGGAGAAGTCGCCCGGGAAGACCGAGCAGAAGTGAGAGCGCGCGAAGAATTCGAGTGCCGTCGGCGGTCGGACCTCGCTTCGCGACGCCGCCAGAATGCCGGCGTCGTCGCTTCGCTCGCCCCGACCGCTCTCCGTCACTCGCTTTCTTCGCGCGCTCTGGTAACGGCCGTTGGGGAGGGGACTTCCGCAGGCCGATTCATGTGGTCAGGGCGAAGAGTCGCATGATGTGGTAGGCGAGGACCGACCAGAGGACGACGCACGTGACTCTTGGCAAAGTCCGCGCGCGGAATCTGAGGAAACCCGCGCCTCAGGCCGCTTGGCTTCCGGTTTGATCTCCCGCACCTTCGGCAATTCCGCGAGAGCCTGATCGCCCGCGCCGACTCCAGCCTCGCGGCTGCCTCAACCGGAGCCTTCGCTTCCTGTGCGCCCCTGCCAGAGTCGTTCATGAAAGTCCCTCCCGTTGAGTTGCACTTCCAACACGGGAGATCTGAATTCGTTCGGGAAATCCCCCCCAGAGCGCGTGAAAAAGTCGGGCGACGGCGAGCGGTCGGGGCTCGCGGCACGGCGTCGAGCTGTTCCGACGCCGGGCCGCGAGGTCCGACCGCCGACGGCGCTCGAGTTTTTCGCGCGCTCCGGCTATTTCTTTGGGGTCGGCGTAACGGCAACCTGATCGATCTTGTACTTCTTTCCCTGCGCAAGAAGCGCAACGATGCCTTTGTCTCCGACGAGGTGGAGCGAGCCGACGACGACAAAGTGCGGGCCCTTCTCCGCGAGATAGCCCTCGATTCTCTTCGTCATGGCGACGTTCCGATCATCGATCATCTTCTCCATGACGGGCTTGGATTCAGGGTGTTCCTTGATCCGCTTCTCCGTTCGCTCGATCATCCCGGCAGAGTCGCCCTTCGACCAGGCGACGAACAGCGCTTCGACTTGCTCCTTGACCTGGTCCTGCTCTGCAATCGTGAGCAGGAGAGACTTCTCCTGAAGATCGTCCGGAAAGCCGGCGAGGATATCGAGTTGCTGTTCCACGGATTCGAGCTCGATGATGGACTTCTTGTTCTTGCGCGCCGCGGTGAGGAAGTGCTGGTCAATGCCGAGCGACGCGTCGTAGCCCAGTTTCTGGATGGCGCTCATCTGGAGCTGAAGCGAGAGCAGCCACGGCTTCACCTGCAGGACGCCTTCGAGGGGCGCGCCCAGCTTCTTGAGCCCCTCTTTCAGCTTCTCGAAGGCTTCCTTCGACAGGTGCTTTTCGATCGAATCGCCTTCGCCGTACATGCCTTTGGTTACCACAAGGCGCTGAATCTCTGCAGGATCGCCCTTCTCCATGTCGGCCTCGACGACGAGCGCGGCGCTCTTCGCGAAGGCATCTTCGATCTCGGCCGGCAGCGGGTAGAGATCCGCCTTCCCGACGTGGATCGATCCCAGGAGATAGACCTCGCCCTTTTCCGAAGCGACCTTCCAGAACAGCCGCTTCTCGCTCGCCGACCTCTCTCCCGTCCCCTGGGCGCGGGCCGTGCCGCTGACAAAGCCGAGAAACGCAACGAGCGGGACGAACGTGCGGAAGTGGCGCATGATTCCTCCGGTTAGTGGCCGCGTGATTCTATGCGACGCGTTCGTGGTCTGCCACCTCGGCCATCGCGCCTCAGACGAGCCCCGCGCGGCGCCCCACGAGCCGGCTTCAAACTCGTCCACACGCCGTTCTTGAATTCCTCGACGCTGTTCCCGAGATCGCCGAAGATATTGTCGAGCGTTCCCATCCCGGACCGGGCGGTCGAGCGTAATTCCGGGCGACGGAGTCTGTGGACGGTTCCCGGGATTCCATGAGAAGAGGACCCAGCATGCCTGCTAAATTGAAGACCGCGCCGACCGCGAAACTGGCGAAACCGGCGGCGACACGGATGTCGCTTGCCCACGTGATGTCCGCGCTTGAGAAGGCCGGCTCGGCGCAGACGCGGAAGACGTACCTGCGCCATGGCGCCGAGGAGCCGATGTTCGGCGTCAGCTTCGCGACGCTGAAGACACTTTACAAGCGCATCGGGGTCGACCACGAGCTGGCGCTCGCTCTCTGGGACACGGGGAATTTCGACGCGCGCAACCTTGCGGTGAAGCTGGTCGACCCGGCGCGGATGTCGTCGGCCGATCTCGATCGATGGGCGACCGCGCCGGGCGCGCGCATGTGCCATGGCTACATCGCGGCCATCGCCGTCGAAGGGCCGCACGCGCGCGCGAAGGCGGACGCGTGGCTCGCTTCGAAGGACGAATGGCTCCGCTGCTCCGGGTGGCTGCTTGCCGGGACGATGTCCATGCGCGACGAGGCCACGCCGGACTCCTGGTTCTCGGGGCGCCTGGCGGAAATCGAGAAGTCGATCCGCAGCGCCCCGAACGAGGAGCGCGGTGCCATGAACCAGGCCGTCATCGCGATCGGTTGCCGGAACGCTTCCCTGCGCAAGGTCGCGACGGCCGCCGCGAAGCGGATCGGCAAAGTGGAGGTCGACCACGGCGACACGTCCTGCAAGACGCCGGACGCCGCGCAGTACATCGACAAGACGTGGGCGCATTCCCTTTCGAAGAAGTTCGAGAGTCCCGCGGCGCATGAACGGTCCCGGGAATCGATGCGGACTCGCTGTTAAGCCGGGCCGGAAAACCGCCTTCCCATGCCTTTGCCGTAGTCGGCCCGGCTTACCCTGAGCGAGCCCGAAGGGCGAGTCGAAGGGTCCTGTAGTTTGCGCCGGGAACCGATGATTCACCGCACAAATTGCGGCGAATGTCTTGACGTTGCGGCGAATATCCTATCTAATCACCGCACCTCTTGCGGTGATAAATGCCCTTCATCCACGAACGCCCCCGCTGGCCGGAATTCTCCTGGAACGACGCCGCTCTCACGGCGTCACTGGCCGCGGTCCGCCACAAACAGGGACGCCTGCTCGGCCGGATGGAATCCCTCGGCTTCGAGTTGCGCAGCGAAGCCAATCTCGGGGCGTTGACCGGCGATGTCGTGAAGTCGTCCGCCATCGAGGGAGAAACGATCGACCCGCGCATCGCGCGCCGGCTCGGACTCCCGGCGGCGGGACTGCCGCGCGCCAGCCGCGACGTGGACGGCCTCGTCGAAATGATGCTCGATGCAACTCAGAACCACGACCGCGCGCTCACGGCCGAGCGCTTGTCCGCGTGGCACGCCGCGATGTTCCCGACGGGGCGAAGCGGCATGACTCGCATCACCATCGGCGGATGGCGCACCGACGAGTCCGGCCCGATGCAGGTCGTGTCCGGCCCCATGGGACGCGAGAGAGTGCACTTCGAAGCGCCGGCGGCCGACCGGCTCGACGCCGAAATGCGGCGCTTCCTGGCGTGGTTCAACGCTTCCCCCCTCATCGACCTCGTGGTCCGCGCCGCGGTGTCGCACTTCTGGTTCCTCACGATCCACCCCTTCGACGACGGCAACGGCCGCATCGCGCGCGCGATCTCCGACATGGCGCTGGCCCGCGCCGACGGCAGCCGGCAGCGCTTCTACAGCATGTCGTCCCAGATCGAGACCGAACGAAAGGAATACTACCGGCGACTGGAAGCGGCGCAGCGCGGGGACATGAACATCACGGGATGGCTGGAGTGGTTCCTCGCGTGCCTCGACCGGTCGCTGGACGGCGCGGGCCTGGCGCTCGCGTCGGTCCTGCGCAAGGCGTGTTACTGGGAGAGGATCAACCGCCGGCCCGTGAACGAACGCCAGCGGCTCGTGATCAACCGGCTCCTCGACAACTTCAAGGGCTTCCTGACGGCGTCGAAGTACGCCCGGCTCGCGAAGTGTTCGACGGACTCGGCGCTTCGCGACACCCGCGAACTGCTCCAGCGCGGCATTGTGGTCCGGAACGCCAGCGGCGGTCGGAGCACGAGCTACCGGCTCTCGGAACTGGACCATATCCGTGGATGAGGACTTGATGGCCGCCATGCCGAAGATGCAGGCCTACGCCGCGTTCGGTGCGCTTCTTCGACAGGCGGCGCGGGGCTGATCCCGCGCCGCCGGACTTCAGGACGCTATTTCGACGCGAACTTCCACTTGCCGTCAACTTTGACCATGTGGAACTTCTCGCTCTCTTCCTCTTCCTTGCCGTCCTTCATCTTGAATTTCATCTTCGTGGCGACGACCGCCTTGTCGCCTTCGACCTTGATGTCGGCGTCCGTGAAGGAAATCGAGATGCTCATTCCCTCTTTCTTCATTTCGTCGATTTCCTTCTTCATCTTTCCTTCCTTCCAGGCTTCGGCGGTGTAGCACGCCTCGAACTTCGCCGGGTCCAGCGTGGCGAAGGCATCCTGAAGCGCCTTCAACGCGCCCTGCGGCGTTGCCATGTCGGGTCCCGACGCGGCGCCGCCTCCTCCGCTGGTGCCGCCGGATCCGGTCGGCTCGCTCTTGCCGCAGGCCCCCGCGAAAATCGTCAGCGCCATCAGCAGTGCCGCCAGCGTGCTTCTCTTCAGCATGGTCTCTCTCCTGGATAGAGTGAAACAACTACTGCGAATGCTACAGGGGGGGCCATCCTAAGCGGGTTCGGTGAAATTGTTGCTGACTTACCTGCGAGAGATTTCGCCGGCTGGCAAGGAGCCGACCGGAATCGACCCGGAACGGAGGGTCGATGAGGATCGGCGACGCCGCCAGACGGCGAAAGATCCGCAGGGAAGTCGGCAAGAATTTCGCCGAACCCGCTTAGGCCTCTTGACGCGAGTCCATCAAGGTTAGGGAAGCAAGAAGGTCAAAAGCTTAGCCCGGGACCGCGGGCTGAGCGGCCCTTGAGCGCGAGGCCTCAGAGCTTCCTTACCAGTCCGACGATTGCGAGCACAGCGCCGCTGATGAGAAGTCCCGCGACCATGCCGGTGACGCCGCCGACGATCGCGCCAAAACCTCCGTGGAGGAAGAATCCGATTCCCGCCCCGATAAGAAGGGCTGCGGCGACGCTGATTCCCTGGATGACATTGTCCTTCCCGCGGACGTTCGGGACGAACCCGACCTTGTCGGCAAGGAGGTTGTAGACCTGCTCTCCCCCGGATCTCCCGGGATCCGCCGGGGCCGGAGGAACCGGAAGCGACGGAACTGCGGCGGTTCCGCAAGCGGGACAAAAGCGGGTCTCGGCGGAAACTTCCGCGCCACACTTTGAGCAACTCGTCGGAGCCATGCTCGGCCTCCCTCCTGCAGGTAGGTTCGAATTTCCGCCGGGGTGTTGAGTACGTCCCGGATATCGAAACGAAATGGTACCGGACGGAAGCCGTCAAGCGCGATTCTGGTGCACTGGAATGCCGGAGAATTCCAGGTTTCGATTCGCATGCAACTTCTGGCTGATCCCGTGAAGGATCTCCGCAACTATGATGCCTCCGAACACGCCAGGGAGGCTCGCATGCAGGAAATCCCGGATCCGACGAAGCCGGAACTCAAGGACGTCGAGAAACCGCCGGTTGCCATGCGCAGGACCCGCGCCCCGATCGCCCTGCTCCTCCTGTTCGCGGTAATCGCCGCAGCCGAAACACCGCTCTTCCGGCACGACCGAGTCAACGCATTCTCCGCGGAATAGGTTGCCGAGAGCCCGACGACCCGCGGCAAAGATGGCTACGCGCTGGAGGCCGCAATTCCCTGGAGCGAACTCGGTGTCAAACCCCCGCCCGCGACTCAGGCCTCCCGAGTGGTAAACGTCCCGGCCTCAGTTTCTGCCGACAGGCACGACCTTTGCGATTCACCTCCCCTGTCCAATGCCGCTCCCGTGAATCCAAGGAGGTGTCCCATGAAATCCCTGACAACTGTCCTCTTCGCAGGACTCCTGCTCGTCGGCTGCATCGATCGCCGGACCGTCATGGTCGCTCCGCCGACTCCCGTCGCCCGCCAGGCCCCCGACCGCGCTCTTGCGGAGGAAGCCCGGCGCCGGGAGGAGCGCGCGAGCATCGACCGGGAATTCACCCGCATCGAGTTCGCGCGTCGGGAAGAAGCGCTCTCAAAGCGTGAGCAGGAGGCGCGCGAGCGGGCGGCGCGGGAGGCCGAGGCAAGGGTGAGGGCCGAAGAAGCGCTTGCTGCAAGCCGGCAGGCCGAAGCGGGGCAGGCACGTTTTGCCGAAGAGGCCCGCGACGCGGCGAAATGCGAAGCCGCTGCGCGCCGGGAGGCCGAAGCGCAGCTCGCCGCCCAGGCGAGCGCCGATGAAGACCGCGCCCGCCGGCTGCATGAAGCCCGGATGGCGGCCAGGCGAGAAGCGGAAGCCCGCGCCAGAGCCGAAGAACAGCTCGCGGCGCTTCGGCAAGCCGAGTGCGAAAGTGCCGCGCGCGAGCAGGCAGCTCTTGACGCCGCCGTGCGCGAAGCGGTCGCTCGGGCAGAAGCCGAGGCGGAACTCGCGGCGCTTCGCCGCGCGGAATGCGAGCGCAAAGAGCGCGAGATGGCGGAGCGCCGCCGGGCGGAGATCCAGCGGGCGCGCATGGAGCGCGAGGCCTGCGAGCGGGCGGAGCGCGAAGCGGGGGAACTGGCGCAGCGCAGGCACTGCGAGGAGAGTCCCCGCGTTCAACCTGAGAGACCCGACGCTGAGAGGCACGCGCGGCCGGCAGTCGAAAGTCCTTCCCTGCCAAAGTCGCGCGTCGAGGGCGGCGGGGCCAAGGTCGGGGCCGTAGGGGAGACTCCCAAGCGACTCGTTCTCATCCGGAAAAAGAGCACTCCGAAGTAGAGTTGCTTCACCGGGCGCCGCTCCTCCAGGGGCGAATCGGGTCCAACGGGAAGAAGGCCGGGGGGCCAGCCGTAGAGTCCCGGGGGTAATTGAGGAGGCGTCCGATGCGCCGGGTTTCAACCGCCGCGATCATCCTGTCGATGGTATCCGCCGTTGTGTGGGCGGACGAAGTCCTCACGGCCGACGGGCGCAAGCTGGTCGGCGCGATCACCGGCGAGGACGCGGAACGCCTGACGGTCCTGACCTACAAGGACGGCCCGGTAGAAGTTCGGCTGTCGGACGTGAAGGCGCGCAAGGCGGGCAAGTCGCTGTACGAGGATTACGAGGCGAAAAAGGGCGACTTCGAAGACACGACGGACGGCCACCTGAAGCTGGGGAACTGGTGTCGCGACAAGGGGCTGACCTGGCAAGCGCGGATCGAGTGGCGGAAGACGATCGAGCTTGACGCCGAGAACGAAGCCGCGCGAAAAGCGCTGGGAGACAAGAAGGGGAAGGAAGGCTGGACGACGTTCGAGGACCAGCAGAAAGCGAAGGGGCTCGAGTTCTTCGAGGGGAAATGGCTCGCGCCGGATGCGATCGCGGCAATCCGGCGGGCGCGCCATCCTGCGCAGGGCTGGGTCCTGACAGCCACCTACCGCGGAGACGCGGACGCGGCGTTCCTTGCGTCCTGGGGCGACCGGACCAAGGAAGCCTCGCAGTTCATGTGGGAGCTGACCGAAGGCCAGATGTACGTGGCCCAGATCACCGTCACGGACAACGGCGGCCCCGCGGACTTCACCATCGTCAACAAAGACCTGATCAAGGCGAAGCCAGGGGAGTACTACGCGATCACCCTCGCCGACACGATCGAAGCGCCCGGGAAGATCCTCGCCTACACCTTCTTCCACGAGCTGATTCACTTCAAGTACCAGCGCCCCGAACACTGCGACAACTGCAAGCACTGCATCATGAGCAGCGACCCGACCGCTTCGAAGCTCTGCGACGACGGCGATCACAAGGGCCCTCCCGGAAAATCCTGCTGGGGCGCGATCCGCGAATTCCACAAGAAGGACATGGCGCTTCTCCCCCTGACGCGGAAGGCGAAAGTGGGGCCGGTACCGGAGACCAAGGTGATCGTGAAGGACCGGCCGGCGAAGAAGTAATCCGGCGGCAGCGGCGGAAAGGATGGGCGGTCTCCGCGCTCATGCCCTTGCGGGCCCCGATTCCTCTAGAATGCCCCCCTCATGCCTGCCTCGCCTCCCAGCCGCGTGCCCAGCGTCGCCAGGCCTTCTCCGGCGACCGAGCTCCGCAATATCCTGGTGGTGCAGGATGACCCGGACGTCCGCACCGCATGGGCCTCCGCGCTGAAGTCGGCGGGATTCGTCCCGCGCACGATGGATTCGGTGGAAGGACTGTGGGGAGCGCTGGCAGAGAATACCGCCTGGCGCGGGATTGTCGTGGACCTGGGTTTTCTGGACTGGAAGGACACGGAATTCCTCGACCGATTGCGCGAGGCGGGGCACCTGATCCCGACGCTGCTGACGGCGTGGGATCCGGAATTGGCCAAGTCGAAGTCGGCGCTCTCCTACCCGCTTCTCACCTTCCGGCCCGCGCCACTTCATCCCCGCGACCTCATCGCGTCCGTCCGGGCGCTTCCACTTCCGGGCGGGAAAACTCAGCCGGCCAGACAGGCTGCGCCAAAAGCTCCCCGTCGGCCTGAGGTGGTTGCCCCCAAGGCGCCCGTGCGCCCGCCGGTCGCCAGGATTCCCGACACTCCGCAGGCACGGGCGGAAGCGGCCGAAGCGCGTGCGATTGCGGCCGAAGCGCGCGCGAAAGCGGCGGAAGAGCGGGCGGAATTGGCAGAGTCCCTGCGGGATGAAAGCCTGGCCCTGGAAATGGAACGGGCGCGCGAGATCCAGGCACGGCTGCTGCCGGCGACGATGCCGAATCCGGACCGCTACGAAATCGCCGCGCAATACCTGCCCGCCGCGCACGTCGGCGGCGACTACTACGACGTCATCGAATTGCCCGACGGCCGTGTGGCGATGCTGGTCGCCGACGTGTCGGGCAAGGGCATCAGCTCCGCCATGGTCATGGTCATGGCGCGCACCGTGTTCCACGCGGTCGCCCCTTCCGCCCCCAACGCCAAGGCGCTCGTCGTGGAAGCGGCGGAGCGGATCGCGCGCGTTCTCCCGGGCGGAATATTTCTGTCCCTCGCCGCGGCGATCCTCGACCCGAAGTCCGGCAGGATTTCGGTCGTGAACGCGGGGCACCTCCCGCCCATGCACTGGTCCGTCATGGACGGCATGCCGGTCGTCTCCGACCTCGAGGTCTCGGGCGGCGCTATCGGGCTCGTCAAAGGCGCGAATTTCGAACGCGCGCTTCACGACTTCACGATCACGCTTCAGCAGGACGAACAACTCGTCCTCTACACGGACGGCGTGAACGAAGCGATGGACGAGAAGAACGAGGAGTTCGGGGACAGGAAGCTTCGCGTGGCGGTGAGAAAGAACGGAGGGTCGACTGCGGAGGAGATGGCGCTGGGGATCCTGGACAGCGTGCTGTATCACCGCGGGGACGCGCCGGCGAGCGACGACCTCACGATCCTGGTCGTGCGGAGAATCTGCTGAGGCCGGCCGCATTGTATGTCCCTGCGCCGGTGGGGAAAGCGAGACGGACGGGAGCCGGTGTGTAGGATGAGAACTTCTCCCCTCGAGGGCCGGTCCCGAAATGACGCTTCGCCGTTCGGACTTCATTCGCACCGTCATCCTGGGCAACGGCGGCTCCGGGAAGAGCTGGCTGTCGGAACGACTTGCCGGGATCGCCGGCGCAGAGGCGACGGACATGGACCTGATCCACTGGGTGCCGGGCGGCTACAACGTCCGGCGCGACCCGGCGATCGCGATCGCCATGGTGCGCGATTGCGCTGCCGGCGAACGGTGGATCATCGAAGGGGTCTATGGCTGGCTGGCGCAGGAAGTTCTCCCGCGGGCCACGGCGCTCATCCTTCTGGACATCCCCGACGACGAATGCGTCGCCAACGTCAAGGCCCGCGGTCTCCGCCGCGGCGGCGACGAGACCGCGCAGGCGGACCTGGTCCAGTGGGTGTCCGAGTACCGCATTCGCCGCAACGCGAATTCGTTCGCCGCGCACGAGCAGGCTTTCCAGCGATTTGCGGGAGCAAAATTCAGGTTGAAGTCACGTGGAGAAATGGCGTCGTTGCTGGATGCTGCGAAAGACGAGTAGCGCCGCAGCGCCTTACTTCCCCATGCTGCCCGGCGTGACCTCGACCTTGGTTTCCGCTCCTTTGCGCATCACCGTGAACGTGACCGCTTTCCCCGGCCGCACGGGGAGCAGCGCCTTTGCGTAGTCGGCCAGGCTCTTCACGGCGACGTCGCCGACCTTGTTGATGATGTCGCCGGGCTGGAGCCCCGAGGCCTTTCCGCCGCCCTCGGGGTGAAGCTGCCCGATCGTCAGGCCGTCCGTCGTCTGCTTCGGGCTCGGGATGACGCCGATGAACGGGATCTCCTCCGGCTTGATCGTCACCAGCTCCGGCAATTTCTCCGGCTTGGACACCACCTTCGCCGTCACGATCTTCACCTCCACAAGCGGCGGCATTCCGTCGCGCGCGGTCGCCGCTTCCGCCTCGATCTTCGTCAGCACGTCCAGCCCCTCGGTCACCTGGCCGAAAACCGTGTAGGCGTTGTCGAGCATCGGCACGTCCGTGAAGCAGAGAAAGAACTGGCTCCCCCCGGAATTCGGCTCGAACGTGCGCGCCATGGAAAGCGTTCCCTTCACGTGCTTGCGCGCGTTGAGTTCCGCCGGAAGCTTGTACTCGAGTTCCTTGCCGCCGGTCTGCTGCGGATCGCCCCCCTGCGCCATGAACTTCTTGATGATCCGGTGGAACTTCAGCCCGTCGTAGAACTTCCTGTCGCAGAGCGTGAGGAAGCTCGTGACCGTGTTCGGGGCGTCCTTCATGTACAGCTCGATCTTCAGAGTGCCGAAGTTTGTCTCCATCGAGACGACCGGGTTGTCTTCGGCGAGGAGCGGCGTCGAAAGCAGCAGTAAGACGGCGAGGAAGCGGGTCATGAGGGCTCCTGGGGAGTGGGACGGGGGAATCACGTACGCGACCCGGCAACTTTACCGGGCGCGCCGGGCCGCGCAAGCGCAGATAGCGACGAAGGACAGGAGCGGCAGCGCGCGCGTATCATCCGGCATGGAGTTGAGAGCCTTCGCCCTGCGCGTGCTGCTGGCGGACTCGCTGGCGGAAAAGCTGGCGCCGCCTGAAGGGCCGGTCACGGACGAATCTCCCGGGCCGGCGATCGTGACGCCGGACGCGCCCGGCCGGCCCGCCTCGCTGCGCATGGCCCGCCGCGGCGATCGCGCGCGGCTGCCGCCGGAGAACGAACTTCACCGCGACGAGCCGCGCGCGGTGCTGCTCCACTTCTTCGCCAACCACGAGCTGCTCGCGACGGAACTCATGGCCCTTGCGATTCTCCGCTTCCCCGAAGCGCCGCCTGCATTTCGCCTCGCGCTGCTGCAGACGCTGCGGGAGGAGCAGGTGCACACGCGGCTCTACATGGAACGCATGGCGCGCGGCGGGCTGGCGTTCGGCGATCTGCCTGTGAACGGGTACTTCTGGCGGCAGGTCGCGAGCATGGAATCGCCGCTCGACTACGTGAGCCGGCTCAGTCTCACGTTTGAACAGGCGAACCTCGATTACTCGCGGCATTTCGCCGGGGTTTTCTCGCGCCTCGGGGACGAGGACACCGCGGCGCTGATGCGACGCGTCTACGAGGACGAGATCGGGCACGTCGGATGCGGTGTGCACTGGCTGCGGAAGTGGAAGCAGAAGGGCGACAGCGACTTCTCGGCGTGGCGGAAGGTGCTGCGGCTTCCGCTCAGCCCGTCGCAGGCGCGAGGCACGGTCCCCTTCAACGCTGAGGGTCGCCGGCGCGCGGGGCTGGACGACAGCTTCATCGCCTCGGTGCAGGGCTTCGCGCAAAGGCGCCGGGGCGCGCCCGATGTTTTTCTTTTCAATCCCGGCGCCGAGCGGGCCGCGCTGACCCGCGATGCCGAGGCAGGGCGCGACGATCCCACGACCTCGGACCTGGCGCGCGACCTCGATCTGTTGCCCCTGCTGTTCTGCCGCGCGGGGGACATCGTGCTCGTGCGGCGCCGGCCGTCCGCGGAGCATCTGCGTTCGATCGAGGAAGCGGGGCTGCCTTCCGCGGAGCTGGAAACGCTCGACGCGTCGGGCCGGCTGTCGTCCCTGAGTCCGCTGCGCGCCCGCAAGCTCGGGGCGCTTCGCCCATGGGGCTGGAGCGCCGACTCGGCGGCCGTGCTTGAACCGCTGGCCGCCCGGCTTCCCTGGAACGATGCGATCCGCTCGCTCTACTCCAAGGCGACCGCCGCGCGGCTGCTGGGGACGATTCCGGACGCCGCGGAGCTCGCCGGTACGGTGTGCGACACGATGGCGAAGACGCTGGCCGCCACCGCAGCGTGGTTTCACAAGGGCCACGCCGCCGTGCTGCTCAAGGCGCCCTGGAGCCTCGCGGGACGCGGCCATCTGAAGGTGCTGCCGGGCGCGCCGCCGGCGGCGCAAATGTCGTGGATCGAGTCCGTCCTCGCCGAACAGAAATGCCTCGTCGTGGAACCCCGGCTCGACCGCGTCGCCGACTTCTCCGCGCACTACGACGTCGCTCCGGGCAGGCTGCCTCAATTCCGCGGCATCGTGCGCCTCATCAACGACGCCGCCGGACGCTTCGTCGCCTGCGTCGCCTCGCGACACTTCCACCGCCTGATGCCGCGGGAGGCCTCACGTGCCCTGCACGAATCCCGGGCACATCATTTCTACAAGGAAGTGCTTCCGCACCCGCTCGCCGCCGCCATCGGCGACAGCGGCTTCCGCGGCTGGCTCGGCGTGGACGCGTTTCTCCACCGGGACGCGGCGGGCCGCGTGCGCCTTCGTCCCGTCGTCGAAATCAACCCTCGCGGCACGATGGGCCGCGCGGCGCTCGAAGCGCGACGCTTCGCCGCGCCGGAATCGCCCGTTGCCTGGCGCATCTTCTACCAACGCCACGCGCGCGAGGCCGGCCTGCGCACGCTCACGGAATTCGCCGCGCAGCTCCGCGCTGCGAGTCCGGTAGCGCTTCGAGAGGGTCGACTGCTCTCCGGCGCCGTCTGTCTCAACGATCCGGCGAAGGCGGCGAAGTTTCTCGGAGTTCTCTTTGTCGGCGAGGCGGCGCGTCATGAGTGCGCCTCCGGTGAGGGAAGTTGAACATGTCGCCGGGGGGTGACCCGGAGTTGCAGCTCTGCCGGGCGACCCCGGCGCGCAGGGTGCGTATCATTCCCGCGTGAACGCCTCATTTGACCCGTCCGCAACCGCTCCTGCGATGCCCGGGAGGGATCCGCTCACGGCGGAAACGGCTTATCTGTTCCGGCATGCCTTGCTCCGGGACGCGGCTTACCAGCTCCAGCTTCCGGGCGGCCGCGCGCGGTTGCACGGACTCGCGCTCGCTGCCATCGAAGAGCTCGCCGGCGGGCCGGGGCCGGCGCTGCCGGCGCTGGAACCCGCGGAAGGCGTCAGCGCCATGCCGCACGGGGTGGATGCGTTCGCCGAGGAGCTCGCCGG
>WSZJ01000151.1:14349-22944 GCA_009773755.1 Planctomycetota bacterium
AGGAGCTCGCCGGGCATGCCGGATTGGCGCAGCGCGCGGAAGGCGTCGATCGCCACGCGCTGCTCGAGATCCAGAAGCACTACCTGCGCCGCGCGGCCGACTTTGCCGAAAGACACTTCCAGAACCCGTCGTCCGAACAGATGTGGCGCCTGTATTCAGAACTTGCGGCCGGGAAGGAGAAGGCCGAATCACTACGGCGCGCCGGGCACGCGGCGTTTCGAGCGGGAGCGATGGGCCGGGCCGAAATCCTCATGTCCCGGGCGATCGAGACCTTCCGCGAGGCCGGCCACCGTAGCGGTGAAGCGGCCTCACTCACCAACCTGGCGGTTCTCTACAACGCGACAGGGCGGGTGGCGGAGGCCGAGCGCACTCATGAGCAGACACTCGTCATTCACAGGGAAACCGGCAACAGAAGGGCCGTGGGAGCCGGACTGGGAAGCCTGGCCAACATCTACAGGCAGACGGGACGTGTCGAACTGGCGGAGGCCACCCACTCACAGGCGCTCGCCATTCACCTCGAACTCGGCAACCGGCGTTCGGAAGGCTTTGAGATCGGAAACCTGGCCGGATTGCACCGCGAAACCGGTCGTATGGAACAGGCCGAACGGGGATACAAGCAGGCGATCGCCATAGATCGTGAATTGCGCGACCGGCGCAGCGAAGGGATCGGTCTGGGAAACCTGGCCGGCCTTTACCAGGAGCTGGGTCGGTTCGATGAAGCGGAACTCTCCTACCACCAGGGCATCGCCATCCAGCACGAAGTCGGAAACAGGGTCGGGCAAGGGATTGTGCTCGGAAACATGGGGAGCTTCTATCACGATACCGGGAGGATTCCCCTCGCGGAGCGAAGCTACGGGCAGGCGCTTGCCATTCACCGGGAGGTAGGCAACCGTCGATCCGAAGGGATCGTGCTGGGAAACCTCGCGTCGTTGTACGCAGAAACCGGACGGCTGGAGATGGCGGAAAATTATTTCGAGAGTGCGCTGGTCCTCCATCGCGAAGTCCGGAGCCGGCGCTTCGAGGCTCTGCATCTTTGCCACTACGCCTTCCTCGACCTCGGCCGGGGCCGGACCGAACGGGCGCGCGAGAAGTGGCGTGAGGGAGCCTGCATCCTGCGCGAGATCGGAGCTACCCGGCAGCTGGAACTCTATGGCGGCAAGATGCACGAAGCCTGCGTAAAGGCCGGCGTTCCTTCCTTCCAGGAGTAGTTCCGTCCTGCCCGAGCCACTTCGGAATTGAATGCCGCCCACCGATGCTGGAGAATCTCCGTGCAGTTCCTGCCCCTACCTCCTGCTCACTGGCCGTTCATGCTCAAAGCCGTCCTCTTCGACGCCGCCGAAACCCTGATCCGCCCGTGGCCCAGCTACGGCGCGGTCTACGCCCGGGTCACCGCGGCGTTCGGGATGCGAATCCCTGCGGAGTTCTTCGCGGAAGAAATGAAGCGAGCTTTCCGGGCCGTGGACTGGCCGCTTCGAACGACTTCCGAAAACGAGATGCGGCTGTGGCAGGAAGTGACGAAGAAGGTTTACGAGGCGCTGCCCGCTGACCTCCCCTTTCACGAGTGGTTCGGCGCAATCTACCAGGCGTTCGCCTCGGCGGACGCGTGGGTCGCGGAGCCGGGGGCTGCGGAAACGCTCCAGTCGCTGCGCGACATCGGCATCCGCACGGCGGTCGTCTCCAACTGGGACGAGCGGCTCATGTCGGTCCTGGATGGCCTCGGGCTCGCGCCGCTTCTCGACCGTGTATTCGTGGCGGCGCAGGTGGGGTGGAGAAAACCGGCGCGGGAGATATTCCTGCACGCGTGCCGTGAGCTCGACGCGACTCCGGGCGAGACCCTGCACATCGGCGACTCCGCTTCCGAGGATGTCTCCGCGGCCCGAGCAGCCGGGCTGCAGGCGCTTCACTACCGCCCGTCCGATCCGACCGCGCTGCGCCGCCTCAGTCACGTGTTGCATTCGGCCGCGCTCGTGGGGCACACTGCGCCGTCGCCGTGAGCGGGAATAGACGGCGCTTCCCGAATGTTCGAGAGGCAAGGAGATCACCATGAAGCTCAAGTGCGTGCTGTGCGCGGTCGGCGCGGGGCTGCTGGCGGGGCTGGCGCTGATGGCGAACGGGCTCTAGCGAAATAAAAACATCGCCCGCCCGACGGCGGGCCACATTCCTCAGGAGATTCAAAAATGAAGTATTTCGTGGGCGTGGCTCTGCTCGCAGGGATCGCCGGGTTCGGACTCATCGCGACGGCGGAGGACAAGAAGGAGCCCGTGACGATCCAGGGCGAAGTCGTCGACCTGGCCTGCTGGCTCGAGGAAGGCAAGATGGGGCCGGAACACGCCAAGTGCGCCCAGGCGTGCGTCAAGGGCGGAACGCCGGCCGGGATCGCGACCGACGACGGCAAGGTCTACCTCGTCGTCGTTCACGGCAAGGACGGGAAGTCGCCGCTCGAGCACGTCGGCTCGCGCGTCGAGGTAACGGGCGTCGTCCACGAACGCGGCGGGATGATCGGGATCGTGGCGTCGAAGTGCAAGAAGATGGAAGCGCCGAAGACGCCCGAGGGATCTGGCGGCAAGTAGCCCGGGATAAAAACCTGCGGCCTGCGGAGAAACCCTCCGCGGGCCGTTTTTGTAACTCCATGGCCCTATAATCCGCCCCATGTTCCGCTCCGCGCGCTGGTGGGCCTGGCTGGCGTGCGGCATTGGAGTCGGGCTCGTGGCGTTCCGGCTCGCGTCGCTGTCGGAAGCTTTCGTGTGGGGCGACAAGGCCGGCCGCGCCGCCCGGCCGCTGGTCGAGGTCATTCTCCTGTGGATGGGCGGCTGGTTGCTTTACGCCGGCGCATTGCGACTCGGCGCGGCGCTCCCCCCGCGGGTCCCGTCGCTGGTTGCGCTTCTCCTTGTCGCCGCCGGCGCCCGCGCGGCGTTCTTCGGGACGAATCCGATCCAGGAGGACGACGCGTACCGGTACCTGTGGGACGGGCAGGTTGTGCTTGAGGGGGTAGATCCGTACCGCTGGTCTCCCGCGGAAGTCGCGGCGACCGGATTGAAGAAGCACGAGCGTGAAGGCGTCTGGAGCGACCCGTGGCGGCTCCCGGAAATCCCCGCGGAGGTCGAATCGCCGCCGCCGGATCTCGCGCGGCTCTCGGGACTCGTTGCCGGATTTCACCCGGACCGGACGGGTCCGTCGCCCGGAAAGCCCGCGCTCGAGAACTTTCGCAAGATCAACAACGCGCGAGTCCCGACGATCTACCCGCCGCTGAACATGCCGGTGTTCGCGCTGGGGCAGAAGCTGACCCCGTGGCGGCTCGACGGGCTGCGGGCGGTTTTCCTCGCGCTCGAGCTCGCGACGGTCGCGCTTCTCTGGTTCGCGCTGCGCGCCGCGGGCGCGAATCCGATGTGGGCCGCGGTGTACGCGTGGTGCCCGATGACGATAAAGGAAATGGCGAACTCGCCGCACCACGACGCGCTGGTCGTCTGCATGCTCGCCGCGTTCCTGCTGTGCGCCGTCGCGGAAAAGCCGCGGCTCGCCGCCGCTGCGCTCGCGCTCGCAACCGCCGCGAAGCTCTATCCGATCGTCCTCGTCCCCGTCCTCCTCGCCTGGGCCTGGCGCCGCGACCGCCGCAGCGCCATCGCCTCGGGCGCCACCTTCGCCGCCGTACTCCTCGCCTGCTACGCGCCGTTCCTCCATTCCCACACCTTCCGCGGCGCAGGAGTCTTCGCCAGCGGCTGGAACTCCAACGCCGGCGCGTTTTCGCTCATCGACGGCGTCTGCACGAAATTTCTCGGAAAGGACCCCATCGCCTTCGGGGGCGGGCAGGCCCCGCGCGGCAACCTCTACGCCCGCGCCATCGCCGCAGCCCTCGTCTGCGGCGCCGTCGCCGCGGCGGCCCTCACCCCGCGCTTCCGCAAACCCGCCATCGCCCCCGTCGGCCGCGCGTGGGACCTCCCCTTCCGCTGCACCCTCGCCTTCGCCGCCGGCTTCGCCCTCGCCCCCGCCCAGCACCCCTGGTACTTCGCCGGCATCCTCCCCTTCATCGCCCTCTTCCCCTACCGCTCCTGGATCCTCCTCACCGGCACCCTCGCCCTCTATTACAGCCGCTTCTATTTCACCTACGACCCCTCGCGCTGGGACCGCGTCCGCGAGGCGTTCGGAAACGCGCCGGGGGCTCCATGGAATAGCGAGCGCGACTTCGCGTGGGTTCGCCTCGTGGAATACACGCCGTTCTATGCGCTGCTGGCCTGGGAGGGGTTTTCCGGGTGGTTGAAGGGGGCAGAAGCGGAGAAGTCGGCGAAGACCTGAGAATGACCTGCGTTGTTCCGGACCGCCTCCGCTACTCCAGCTTTTCCATGTAGGCTCGCCATTTCGCCTCGTACTCATCCAGCTTCGCATCGGGGAAGAGCGTCTTCACCGCATCCTGCCACCGCGTCCCCTTCAGCAGTTCCTTCAGCAATTTCCGGAAGTCCTCCCGGAACGCCGCGTTGTCTCCGTTCATCGCGTAGTACACCACCGACCAGGCCTGCGCGTAGTTCGCGAGCACGTCCCCCTCTTCCCATTCGTCGCGCGCGTACCGGAAAAACTCGGAGAAGGGGACGTGCCTCTTCTCTTTGAGAATCTCGCGGATACGTTCGTACCGCGTGATCAGCCTAGGGTCCGACTTCACCAGCTTTCCGAGCGACAGCGTCGACCCGTCGGCCGACGCATCCCCCTTGCCGAGAAACTCCGCCATCCCCTCGTTCAGCCACTCCGGACGCTGCGCCGTGAGCGCGTCGAACGCCTGGTGCCACGCTTCGTGCCAGAGAGTGTCGAGCGTCTCGGCGTGCAGGCCGCAGACCTCGCCGCCGCCGGACTGGTTGTAGAGCTGGATGTACTTGAAGTTCGGGTCATAGAAGCCGAGCAGGTTCTCGCGCGCGTCCTCGCCGCCGGCGGCGCGCGCAAAGTCGAGGAACTCCTCCTGCGTCCGCAGAACGAATACGCGGAAGACTTTTCCCTTCGGCCACTGCCCGTCCGTCAGCCCCGTCAGCCGCAGGTGCTCCCGGCGCGTGGACTCGAGCAGGTTGAAGAGGCTCACGAGCTGCGGCGAAGGCTCGAGCAGCCTGTCGAGCTGAAGCGCCTGCTCCTTGTCGGCCGGGTCCAGCTTCGCGGCCTCGGCTTCGATGCGGTCGAGTTCCGGCGTTTCGACGCCGACGTCCGATACCACGTTGTAATGCCCCCCCGCCTTCCCCGAATACTCCAGCTTCCGGCACGCGCGGGGCCACCGCTTCCGGTACGGCCCCTTGATCACCACGCGCAGCCGGTTGGCCCGCTCGGCGTAATCCGGGTCGATCGGCCCGCCGAGCGTTGCGAGCGCCTCGTCGTACTTCCCGAATTCGTGCAGCAGATTCGCGCACGGCACGCGGAACCAGCAGTCCTTCTTCAGCTCGACCGCCTTCTTGAACCCCTCCAGCGCCAGGTCGTCCTGCCGCAGGTCCCAGTGCGCGTGTCCCTTGTTCCCCCACCAGATCCACTCGTCCTTCCTGTCCATCGTGCCCTTCGCCGCGTCCAGCACCGCGAGCGCTTCGACCGGCTTTCCTTCTTCCATGAGCTTCACCGCGCGGTTGCACGCCGGCACGCCCTTGAGAGGCGGGTCGTCGGCGAGGGCGGTGAGGGCGAAGAGCAGGAAAAGCAGCGGCGACCTGCGGGGCATGCCGGAAGTGTCGCACGGAATCGCAGAAATCTCGTGAGGAGGTCTTGACATGATCTATCTGTGTGATATCATCTGTGTATGTTGATCGTATCAACACTGCACATCCACAACATTCACGAGCTTCCCGCAGTCCCATTCCCAGCTTCTTCCAACCGGAGGTCCCGTTTATGCTTACCCGCATGCGGAAGACCGTCGCCGACTACATGGCCTACGACGAGGAGCGCGTCGAACTCATCGACGGAGAGTTCCTCGTGACCGCGTCGCCCACGCCACGGCACCAGGAGGTGATCGGGAACCTCTATGTCCTGCTTCGGTATCAACTCAAGAAATTCAGGGCGACCAAGGTCTACCTGTCCCCCTTTGACACAATTCTGTCTCGCTTCGACGTCGTTCAGCCGGACCTCGTCCTGCTTTCCAATGGGAGCCTGAAGCGGCTTCGCCCCAAACTGGAAGGTCCGCCGGATGTCGCGATCGAGGTTTTGTCGAAGCTGAGCAAGAAACACGACCTCGTGACCAAACGGAATCTCTATCACGAATTCCGATTCCCGGAGTACTGGATCGTGGACCCCGACAAGGAGACTGTGACAGTGCTCCTCTGGCGCCCGGATGACTGGCTGGAACATGGCGTCTTCAAGCGCGGGGAATTGGTGACATCCGAAGTCATGAAGGGCGTGGTCGCGCCGGTCTCAGAGATCTTCGAATGAGCGCGCTCCGGCCATTAAAGACGTGGGCGTGGGAATCCCTCTTCGTTGTCGCGGCCATTCTGATCGCCGCCGCGTTCTTCCTGCGCGCCGGCGCCCCCAATCGGGCTCCGAATGCTCTGGTCGTCAGAAATTCCAGCGGCAAACTCCTGCAGGACATCCGAGTCGTCATCCTGGAAAAGGACGGAGGCGACCGCGTCGAGCGCGATTTCGGGGTCCTGGGACCGGCAGATTCCATCCTGGTCCGGCACGGTATGAACGACTCATCGGTGGAGGTGACGTTCACGATTTCAGGACAGGAATTCAGACACAAGGAGGGCTACGTCGACCTGTGGACCGGCGAAACGTGGGTGGTTGATGTGAAGTCCGGCGGCACGACGGTCTCGGGATACTCTGGCAACATGGGATTCGTGAAAAACGCTTCGAAATGAGCCCCCCTGTCAGGCGAATACGCCCCGGAACTTCACTTCGTGCCCCGGAAACACCTTGTCCAGTTTCGACTGCCCCGACCGCTTCGCCAGAATCTCCGCCAGCACGTCGCGGTAGTCCGTCGTGACCTTGAGGTCCCCCGGCTCCTCCAGTTGCCCTTCCTCGAGCCCCGGCCAATCGGCAATCACCCGCCCGCCCTTCACGGCGCCGCCCATCACGAACATGCAGCTCGCGCGGCCGTGGTCGGTGCCGAAGGCGGTGTTCTCGTAGGCGCGGCGGCCGAACTCGGTCATGACGACGACGGTGGTGTGGGCGAGGTGGGCGCCGAGATCCTTGCGGAAGGCGGCTAGCCCCTGGGCGAGTTGCTCCTGCAGGCCGTCGATGAGGACGGCCTGGCCGAAGTGGCTGTCCCAGCCGTTGAGGTCTACGGTGGCGGCTTCGAGGCCGACGCCGGCCTTGATGAGGCGGGCGACGGCGAGGAGGTTCTGGCCGTATTCGCCCTCGGGGTATTTTGCGCCGCCGGCGGGGACGTAGGGCTGGAGGCGCATCTTGTCGAGCGTGTCGAGGACGCTGAGCGACTGGCGGCCGCTTCGAGCGAGATCCGGATCCGCGTGGCCGTACAGGCGGTCGAGCGCGGCGGCGAGCGCGGCCTGCGAGCCGGCGTTGCGGCCGAGGTGGAACTCGTCGAAGGACTCGAGCGCCATCGCGACCGGCGCGCCGCGAAGCGTCTCGGGGAGCGACGGCCCCATCCCGACCGCCATGAGCGGCGTGCGATCCTCTGCGGGCTGGCACTGGAAGTGACGCGCGAGCCAGCCGCCGGAGACGCCGGTTTCGAGGGAGGAAGCGCGTTCCATGAGGTCCTGCGCTTCGAAGTGGCTGCGGGTCTGGTCTTCGCTCCCCGCGGCGTGGATGATCGCGAGGCACTTCTCGTCCCACAGTTCCTTCATCGGCGCGAGCTTCGGGTTGAGCGCGAACTTCCCGTCGAGGTTGATTCCCTTGTCACCGCTGGTCTGGTCCGGCCGCGCGATCCCTAGCGACGGGCGCAGCTTGTAGTACGCCTTCTCTTCGAACGGCACGACGAGATTCAGGCCGTCGGCGCCGCCGCGAAGAAAAACGCAGACGAGCGTGTCTTTCGGCGTGCGGACCGCGTTGACGTCGAAAACGACGCGGAGCAGGTTGCGGCGCGTGAGGATCATTTCAACACCTCTGGAAACCGGGACTCGCGAGCATCAGGCCGACCGCCTCGGAACGCTTCAGGTACGGATCCAGCGGCGATGCCTTCAAGTACTCCGCCACCGCTTCCTTTTCGATCGGGAGGGCTTCCCTGCCCAGCACGAGCCTGAGGAAAAACGGCGCGGGGTCGTCCTGCGGCGCGCCCATCGCCTTGCCGAGGCGCTGAAGGTCGACGCTGGTGCCGCCGATGTTGTTCGTCGTGAGCGCCAGCGCGAAGTTCCAGCGCCAGAGCATCGTGCCGAGCCAGGGCATCGACTCGTCCGGATAGCCGTCGGGAGTCGGGTGCTGGAAGGGCGACTGGCCCATGGCCCCGAGGTAACGCAGGAGGGCCGGCGACGCATTCGTATCGGCGCCGAGCGCGCGAAGGGCCGAGACGACGAAGCGGAAGGGGCGCTTCAGCTTCTGGCCTTTGGATGCCTTGAATTCTTCGCAAGTCAGAACGGTCCGCACGGTGGCCCTGATGTCGCCGCCCGAGTCCTGGAACGTCTTCGCGGTTTTCGCGATGGCGGAGGCGGGGGGCGAGTCGCTGATGAAGCGGCGGCAGAGTTTTTCGGCGAG
>WSZJ01000151.1:23008-24038 GCA_009773755.1 Planctomycetota bacterium
AGACGATGTCGAGGACGCGCTCGAGGTCCTGCTCTTTGCCGCCGGCCGGGATCGTATGGCCGAGAACGGTTTTTTCGCCGTCGTCGTGTTCGCCGGGATGGAATTCGACTTTCGCCTTCATCAGCTGGTTTTCGCGGCGGCAGGTCCAGCCGGTGAGGCACCGCGCGACTTCCATGACGTCCTTCTGCGTGTAGCCGCCGTGGACGCCGAGCGTGTGCAGCTCGAGCAGCTCACGGCCGTAGTTTTCATTCGGCTTGTCGGTCGCGCTCGCTTTGCGGTTCTCGCGGCCGTCGAGATAGACGAGCATCGCGGGGGAAGTCGCCGACGCCTTCACCATGTCGCGGAATTTTCCCAGCGCGTTCCGGCGGATGGTGTCGCGATCGTCGGGGGACTTGAGCCACGCGCAGTCGGCCTTGCCGATGTGGATGTTGAAGTGATCCGTCCAGAACTCGACCATGACCTCGAAGAGCTGGCGCTTCGAGTAGACGGCCTTGAGGACGGTGAAGCGGGTGAGTTCGCGCTCCACGACGGGCTTCTTGAATTCGTACATCTCGCCCGGGGGGAGGTGCGTCGTTTCGAAGCCGCGGGTGCGGAGTGTGCAGGCGAGGTCGTCGATGGCGTCGGGGTTGAGCTGCTCGTCAATCCATCCGTCGATGCCGAGCTTGTCGACGCGCTCGAGGTCGCCGGGCCAGGGGCCGAAGGCCGCGCGATGGAGCAGGTGCATGCGGTCGTCGGTGGCGGCCGCGGCGGCGAGGGCGAAATGATCCGGGACGCCCGCGTCGAGGAACCAGTCGCCGAACTTCGCGCGGAGCTTTTCGCACCCGGTGGTGAGCAGCGTGGAACCGGCGATTCCGGCCTTCACGAAATCGCGCCGGGACCATCCTGAGCGGGCGTAGCGGGTCGAGGGAGTCATCGGCGTTACCGGTGCATCACTTCTTCGGGACCCACCGCCGCGAAGGCGGCCTGCGGAACCGAAGCCTGCGGCGCCGCGAACGCCGCGATCGGCGCGGTCGCCGCCGCCTGCGCGATG
>WSZJ01000302.1:0-2299 GCA_009773755.1 Planctomycetota bacterium
GAGCGCCTTTCCGTCCTCGCGAAAGACACCGGATTTCTGGGTGACGTCCTCGAACCGCTCGCCGGTGTTCCGGTAGAGGCGGCAGGTGTCGCCCGGATACAGCTCGGGGGTCGTGTAGGCCTTCGTCGAACCGTCCATGGTGGTGAAAATGTCCGTCCCCTCGGACCAGCGGACGTAGTTCGCAACGAAGAGATCGAGCCGCCCGTCCTTGTCGTAGTCGAAGAACGCGGCGCTCGTGCCCCACGAGCCCGCTGTCTGGCCCTTCGGGTCGGTCCATGTCGGAGACACGAGGCCGACCCGCTCGGTCTCGTCGGCGAAGACGCCGCGCGTATTCCGCAGGAAGAGATTCTTCCCGACACCGGTGACGAAGAGGTCGGTGTCGCCGTCGTCGTCGACGTCGGCTGCCGTCACTCCCATGCCCATGAGGCTCAGCTCGAGCCCGGCCGCACGGGTGTGGTCCTCGAAGCGCAGTCCTCCGAGGTTGCGAAAGAGCTTGAGCGTCAAGGATCCCGCCTGGGTCTTGTACTCGGCGTCGTGGCCCGGCCATCGCTGCCCGTTGACGAAGAAAATGTCGAGTCGGCCGTCGCCATCCGCATCGAAGAGCGCGACGCCGGCCCCCATGGTCTCCGGCAGGAACTTCTTGCCGAACGCACCGTTTTCGCCGTGAAAGCGCACGCCCGAGGCCTCGGTCACGTCGGTGTAGGTCACTTCGGGCAGCGGCGCCTGCTTGACCTCGGCGACGGGAAGGTAATCGGCCGGCGGAGGCTTCGGTTTCGCAACGGGGCCGCTTCCAGGGCAACCCGTGAGTCCCGCGGCAAGCGCGATCACGAGCAGAGCAACCGCACGTTCATTCGTGGACATGGATGCGTTGGGCCTCCAGGTTGGCTTCGGGGTTCTTCTGGCGGAAGGGCTGCGTGAACTCCTGGGCGGTCTCATCGATCTGGTACTTCGAGTACGCCTTCTCCGCTTCCGCCGCCGCGGCCGTCTCGCCGAGAGCTCGATAGCAGAGGAGGCGGTGGTAGTGGGATTCACGGTGTTCAGGGTCGATCGCGAGCACCTCGAGGAACTGCTTGATCGCCGCGGCGAATTCGCTCTTGAGATAGAGCGCGCGCCCGCTCTGAAAGAGCGCCTGGCGGTCGCTCGGGAAATAGTCGAGCACACGCCCGTACGCCTTCAGCGCCAGGTCGTACTGGCCCTTGCGCATGAGGAGGTCCGCCCAGAAGAAGGCGCTCTGCGGATCGCCGGGCGCGACCTTTTCGGCGTCCGAGAGTTCGCGCTCCGCCGTCACCAGGTCGCCTTCGGCCAGCGCGACGCGGGTCAGGTTGCGGGCGCCGTCGGCGCGCTCGGGCGCGATCGTCTTCAACGCCTCAAACGCTCGGGCAGCCGCCTGGTTGTCTCCCTGGAGAAAAAGCGCGATCCCGTAGTCGTTGAGGCGCGTCCATTCCGCGGCGGGAAGCGCCTGGTGTGGATGCGCGGCGCCCGGGCCGACTTCGAGCGCGACCGCGGCCGACGCGATGATCGGCAGCGTCGGCTTCTCTTTACCGGCGAAGACGAAGTCGACGTAGGGCTGGTCGAACTTGCGCCAGCGCAGATGGGCTTCGACTCGGAGCGGTCCCGCTGGAAGCGCCTCGGGTACCCGGAAGCGATACCGGGCGAGATCGGAAGAGCTGGGAGGGATGACTCGGGCGTAGACGGTGGCGCGAAAGACGGTCGGGACGCGGTCGTGCACGGCTTCTCCCTTGTCGGTCACGATGATCGCGTGGTAGCGGTGAGCGCTCGGCTCGAGGTATCCGTCGGGTCGGATCGCACCGCTGTGAAAGAGCGTCGTTCCCGCGGCGTCCGCGACCGTGACCTCGAGCCATCCCTCGTTCGAGTCGTTCGTTCCTCCGGGGAACGTATGGCCGACGCCGCGGTTGCGTACGACGGCGTGGATCTCGACCGTCTCTCCTGACCGCAGCGCCGGGCGAGCGTGGTCGAGCGGCCAGAGCGTCTCCTCGCTTTTCGTCTCGCCCGATCCCGTTCGCTTCATCGCGAAGAGGTCGACCGAGAGCTTCGCGTCCTTGAGAAACGTTTCGATGCGTCCGATAGTGTCGGCGTCCCCGCGCAGATGCGGCAGCGCGGTGTTGACGGCGAGGAAGCGGTGCGAGCGGACTTTCCCCGCCCGCGCCGAGACATCGCCCAGCGGCGCCTCCTCGGGAGGCATGTGGCAGTCCTGGCAGACTTTCCGCTGCGGCGGCAGATAGAACGTCCGGGCCGCCGCGTGGTTTGTTCCAGAGTCGTGCCAGTTGTCGTACTCGTT
>WSZJ01000302.1:2375-2778 GCA_009773755.1 Planctomycetota bacterium
GGAACCAGCGGTAGCTATTCACCGCTACGTCGAGGCTCACCTTGTGGCAGACGGCGCAGTACTCGCCGGTGCGGAAGAAGGGCTTGAGCATCTGTTGCTTGTGCACCTCGGGGCGCGCCTTCACGAGCATGTCGTGCATGAGGCGGCCCGGACCGCTCTTGGAGTCGGCGAACAGATACGGCTCGGGCTGTGTGTCCGCGATGTTGTAGCCGCCGTTGCCGGTGATGCCCCGTGGGCTCGCCTCGGTCAACGCGAGATCTCCGCTCGCTTCGTTCGTTCCGTGGAGCCGGTCGATCTGGTGGCAGGAGAGGCAGGTGAGCCCTGCCTGCGCGTGCGGCGTGCTCGCGTCAACCACCCTGTCCATGTCGCCCGGAAGCATGAGGATCGGTTCGTGGCACGACGA
>WSZJ01000302.1:2783-3176 GCA_009773755.1 Planctomycetota bacterium
GACTTCTGAAACCCTACCCGTTCGCGCATCGCCTCGATCGTGCGCCGATAGAAGGGGTTATTGAAGGACGAGAAGCGGTGCGCCGACCGTTCCCACTGCTCCACGATGTCCGGGTGGCAGCGGCGGCAGGTCTCGCTTCCGACCGACTGGCGGTGGAGGAATCCTTTTGTTTGGAAGTCCTCGGCCAAGATCTTCGCGTCCGGTAGATCGTGGTTTGACAGCACGCTCGCCGGAAGCAGCCCCATGGTGGTCGTCGTCGCGGCCGCGGGAAAGAACGGGCTCGACGGCGAGACATCGCCTTGGGCACGAAACGGATCGAACCGGTCGCGGAGATCTCCCAGCGAGGCCCGCGCCGTCGACGCGGCGACTACGGGCGTCGGCGCTGCTTCGCCC
>WSZJ01000152.1 GCA_009773755.1 Planctomycetota bacterium
GGGTTGCGGCTGAGGCGGTCGCGCGACCGGCTGCGGCGGACGGGCGGCGGGCTGCGGTTGCGGCGGACGCGGCGCCATCGGAGCAGCCGCACCCGGAACCGGCGTCCCCATCGACGGCGTTCCACCCTTGATCTGCGGGGCCGTGGAAGCGGTCGCCGACTTGACGTAGTCCCGGTTCAGCCGCTCCAGCACCAGCTTCGAGATCCCTTTCAACGTCGCCAGCACCCCTTCGCCCTTCACAGCCACCGCTTCATACGTCGGCAGCTTCCACTTGTTCATCTTCGTGTTCAAATCGTCCACGGACAATGCGCCCGGCAGATCCCGCTTGTTGTATTGGAGGACGAAGGGAGTCTCGAAAGGGTCCATGCCGTGCGCGATCATGTTCTCTACGAGATTGTTCAGCGACTCCATGTTCTCGACCATCTTCGCGGGGTTGGAGTCCGCGACGAACACCACGCCGTCCGCGCCCTGAAGCACGAGCTTGCGCGTTGAGTTGTAATACACCTGACCCGGGACGGTGTAGAGCTGGAATTTCGTCCTCATGCCGGCGACTTCGCCGAGGTCGAGGGGGAGGAAGTCGAAGAAGAGCGTGCGGTCGCCTTCCGTGGCGATCGACGTCATCTTGCCTTTGGACCCCGTCGGCGCCTTCTGGTGCACGATCTCGAGGTTCGTAGTCTTCCCCGAGAGCCCAGGGCCGTAATAGACGATCTTGCAGTTGACTTCCCGTCGGGCGAAGTTGATCTGAACCATGGTGAGCCGGGGTCTCCTACGCCCGAATCTGTCCCATCTGCCGGATGCGGTAGGCCGCGGCGGAGATGGCGATCAGGGTCACGTCCATGTTGATGCGCTGGTCCAGAAGGACCACCAGGTAGGCAATGCCGATGTCGATGAAAACAATCTTCCCGAACCCCGCTTCCAGCACGAACTTGGAGAGGTTCGGCTGGCCGAGCTTGCGCAAGTTCTGGTTGATCGACTGAATGGCGCCGGAGGCGACCGCGGCGACGACGTCGGCGGAAAGTCCGGGGCCGAGCTCCGAAGCGACGACGATGCCGTCCTGGGTGACGACCATGGAGCCCTTGACGCCGACTTCCTGGTTGAGCTCGCTGAGGATTTCGTTCATGTCGCCTCGCTGCCGGGGTTGGCGCAAAGTGTAGCATGCGGTCCAACGCGGACACCACCAAAGTCTAAGTAGCTCCACGCTGATTCTGTGCCATTCAGCCGCCGCGAATTTCGTCGTCCCGCAAGGAGGAGACCGGAACTGGAGCGGAACGGAGCTCCAGTGAGGATCGACGACGACGCGGGGCGACGAAAGGCGCGCGGATGGATGGCACAGAATCAGCGTGGAGCTACTTAGTCACCGTGTGCGGCTTGCGGTCAGGCCTTAAGGACCGTATCGATGTAGGCGTTCAACGCCGAGCGCACGATCTCGTCCCGGGTCGTCTTCGATGTCACCACCGCGATCAGGTGCCCGCCCGCCTCGACCATGTGCAGCCGCATCCCGGGCGCTTCCAGGATCCCACGCTTGAATGACCCGATATCCATCCGCCGCGCCGAGTCCTCGCTTCCTGTGAAAATGTTCCAGATCATCTCCGCCAGTTCTGCGCTCGATCCGCTGGAGGCGAAACTTCCGATCACCGTTCCGGACTCGTCCATGACCAGCGCGGCCTTGGCCCCTTCGACGCGCTTGAAATCCGCGACATGGGAGGCGGCAAGCTGGGAGTCCAGGCGGGCGGGAGCGGCCTGGCCCTTGTTGTATTCGACGGGGAAGACGTTGGCGAGGTCGCGGCAATCCTGGTTGGGGCCGCCGAGCTGGACGGACTTGAAGAGGTCCTCGAGGTCCGTGCCGAGCGGTTCCATACCGCGGAGTTTGTCGAGGAGGCGGCGCGCCTTTTCGTCGTCCGGGGCGAAGCGAAGGATGTTGTTGAGCTGGACGGTGGTCCGGTCGAACGCGCCGACCTCGGTGAACATGCGGGCGAGCATCGCGCAGGCCTTGTAGTTCATCGGGTTGGCGCGCGAAGCGGCCTCCAGGTGCTCGATGCACTTGAGCCCGTCCTGCGAGAGGCGGTCCGCCTGGTAGCGGACGAAGCGGATAAGTCCGGTGAGGAGGTGCAGGTCTTCGTTGTCGGGAAACTTCTCCAGACCCTCGTTGGCGAGTTCGAGTGCGCGGTTGAGGTCGTTCATGTCGCGATAGAACAGGTCGGCGAGGCGCGCGTAGGTCTCGGCCTTGGGTCTCGTCTCGATTTCCTTCTGGAGCTTCGCCAGCGTCTGCTGGTTGTGCAGCCGCATGATCTGCGCGTGGACTTCCTTGACTTTGGGCGAGTCCGGGAAGCGTTCGATGGCGCGGCGGACGCACTCGACGGCGTTGTTGTACTCGCCGCTCTGGTAGTACTTCTCCGCGAGGATGGACAGGGTTGCGGGAGACATGTTCTTGCGCGCCTCGGCCTCGAGTTTCTCGAGGTCGCGACGCTTGTTCCAAGGCAGCCAGGAAAACCAGCCCATGGTCAACGCTCCAGTGCGTAGACGTACTTGTCGGAGGACCCGACGATGATGAGGGCGCGTCCGGCTGCGTCCTGTGCGAATGCGGGAGAGCCGAAAATGGGGCCATCGGTCGCGTGCTTCCAGCGCAGGTCGCCGGTCTTCTGGTCGACTGCGTACAGGAACCCGTCTTCCGCGCCGAAGTACACCGTTTCGTCCCCCACGACCGGCGTTCCCCGGATGACCTTGTCTTTGGTGCTCAGGAAAGGCGACTCCCAGGCTTCCTGGTGCTTGACCAGGTCGACGGCGAATAGGGAGCTCGAGGCGCCGAAGTAAGCGACGTCCCCGCTGATGCACGCGCCTCCCTCTATCTTCTTGCCGGAAACGTACTTCCATTCAGGTTGACCGTCAAGGCTGAGGACATGCAGGGCGCCGTCTTCCGACCCGGCGACCACGCGGTTGTTCCAGGTCGCCAGGACTCCCACGACAGGCCCGTTCGCCGTGTAAACCCACTTTTCCTTTCCGTCCTTCAGGTCCACGGCGCGGATTTTTCCGTCGTCCCCGCCGAAAATCGCGCGGTCCTTCGTGCAAAGCGCCCGGCTTCTCACGGGCTTCCCGCCGGCCGGCGCAGTCCACGCCACGGCGCCCCCCGTCGTCTGGATCGCCCACAACTTCCCGTCGTTGGACCCGATCAGTACCAACCCTGCGTCCGGCGTCAGCGAAGGCGTCCCCTTCACGGGCCCCCCCGTCGTCACTTTGTAGAACTGTCGCCCCGATTTCTCGTCCAGGCAGTAAACGTTGTTGTCGTTCGCGCCGAAGAAGATGCGCCCGTCCCGGACGACCGGCGACGACTGGATCTGTCCCGCGCTCCCGGCCGCGAACGGAGGCCACGGTGAAGCGTTCGGATTCGAAATGTCGATCGCATAGACCTGCCGGTCCATCGCCCCCACCACGACCTGCTGTCCCTCCACACACGGCGTAGTCTCAACCGCGCCACCCAGAAGATTCCGCCACAGCCGCTCCTTCGACATCTCCGCAGTCGCCAGCCATGTCCCCGGCGTCAGCGTCAGCGGGAGATCCACAAACGTGCGCAACCGAAGCGTCACTTTCACCGGCGCGTCCGCCGCCACCTGCACGACACAGGAAGTGAGGCCGAGGCTCTTCCCCCCGACGAAGATTTCAGCCCCCGCGGGAACGCTCCGGATCTCGTAGGGAAGCCGCGCCGCCAGCGCCTGCGGCGACTTCGGAGCTTTCTGCACCAGTTCCCTCACCCGCGTGTGCGCCAGCTCAACATTCCCTGTCTTCAACAACTCGTCCACTTCCTTCTGCAGCTCCGCTCCCTTCTGCAGAATCTCCTCCAGCCGCTTGACCGCAGCGCCCGCCTTGTCAAGGAGCGACGAGTTCTTGTGCTCCTTCGCCCACGCAAGCACCCCCTGATACAAAACGAGAGCCTTCGGCATGTCCGGCGCCGGACCCTCCGCCAGCTTCTGCGCCTCGTCCATCCTCCGGTTCTGCTCCTTCTCCGCTTCCATCTCCTTCGTCCGCTGCTCCGCCGCGTCACGCCTCGATTGCTCCTCCATCGCAGCGCGAAGCCGGTCCAGCTCGGAAATCTTCCCGGCCGCTTCGCCGGCGATCAGGCTCCATGGGAAGCGGCTCTTGATCTCCTTGAATTTCTCCCGGGCCTGGTCCCACTTTCGCTCCACGAGGAAGGCGTCCGCCTCCGTCTGAATATCGCTCCACGCGCGGCGCGCCTGGATTTCGTACCAGGCGAACATGAGGATGACCAGAAGCACGAAGGCGCCGCCGCCTGCGGTGGCCATCCGCGCAATCTGTTTTTTCCGCGCGGCGCGCCGTTCGGAGTACATGCGTTCGATCTTGAAGCGGATGTCGGTGCGGGTGGGGAGGACGGCAAGGACCTTTCGAGCGAGGGCGTCGATATCCGAGCTGCCGGGAGGGAGGTGGTCGATGGCGGCGGCGAGGTGGCGGCCGCAGGATTCCGTGTCGCCGAGGTCCTGGCAAAGCGCGGCGACGCGCAGCCGGATATCGACATCCGCCGGCTTCCAGAGCACGAGCGCCTCGCCGACCGCGCGCGCACCCTGGCGGTCGCCCGACGCGCTGAGGGCGGGGAAGATCTGCTCGCCGATTTTCACCGCTTCCCCGGACGATTTGAGGGCCGTCAGGATCTTGAAGATCGCGTAGGAAACTTGAGAATCTGTCGGGCGGCACTCGGAGGCCTGGCGGAAGCACTGAAGCGCCTCCTGCAGGCGGCCGCGGGACTCCCAGATTCGTCCCATCTCGGCGTAATAGACGAAGGCTTCCTCATTGAGCCCGGCCTGTCGCAGGACGAGGGCGAGCTCCTGCTGCGGAACGAGATTCTCGGGATTGAGGTCGACGGCGCAGGTGAGGATTCTGATGGAGCGGTCGCGCTGGTTCTGGGAAGCGAGTTTTTTCCCCATGGCGACCAGCTCATCCTGCGAGACCTGGCGAACCCCCTTCTTGGTGAGAAGTTCGTAGAGCCCTTTGCACGCCGCGAAACGCGAGAGCCCGGAGTCGTCCACGATCTGGTCGACGGTGCGGCTGGCGTCGGTGAGGTGGGCGATCGTCTTCAGAGCCTGGTCGGTGGCGGTTTGTGCCAGTTGTTGACCCGACGGAGTGAGGGCGAAGATGCAGCTGGCGCTGGGAATGGCCTGGTGGATGAGGGTCCACTCGTCGATGCGGCGGCTGGCCTCGAAGAGAAGGGAATTGACGTCGAACTTGAGGCTGGTGACGGGCTTGTCGGCATCCATGACTTCGGCGGATGGAGGGCCGTCGATGAACTCGAAGGAGGCCTTTTTCCAAGAGAAGAGGTCGAAGATCTCGTCTTCGATCTGCGTGCGGATGACGCCGGAGACTTCCTCATCCGTAGCGATTCCGCGCTCCACGACCAGCTCGCCGAGTTTTTTCCCCGAGCCTTTCTGTGCGCCGAGCAGTTCCTTGAGTTGATCCGGTGAGATCTTGCCGGCCTTCAGAAGCAGGTCACCGATGCGCAGGCCCTTGCGGGATCCAAGGGAGAGAAGCGACAGGCCTTCCTTTCCGAAGTAGATGCACTTCCGGCTCTCGCCGTCGCCGACGACGAGGGTCCCCTCTTTCTGGGAATTCGAGAGGGTCTGGAAGATATCCGCGAGGCCGAGGGTGGAGAGGTCGCCTCTGAAACCGCCCACGCGGATCCCCTGATGAAGGTGAGCTGACGCGCGACGCGCCGGCGTGTGAATTTCCCTAAGTCTTGAGCCTATCGGAATCTATGGCGGCCGTCAAGCGCGGCCATTGCATCCGCGCCTTGACTCTGGTAGTTTCTTCGAGCCGGTTCACCGCAAGAGCAGGGGGAAATGCGCGCGACCGGCCAGCACAAGGTCCCGTCACCATGAGCATGTCCGACAGCCAGCGAATTCCGTACCTCGTCAGGGACGGCGTTCTGCGCATTTCAGGTCCCATGAAGTATCAGGACCGCGAGCTGCGCCTCGCCACCATGATGCTCCTGAGCGGCCCTCAATCGTCCGTCTGCATCGACGTCAGCGGCGTCCCCAGCCTGTGCAGCCCCGAAATCCAGTTCCTCGCAAAGATGGCGGAGAGCGCGAAGGGACGCGGGAAACAGTTGCGCGTGCGCCTTTCCAAGTCGACTCGTGACCTCTTCAAGCAGCTCGAGCTTGACGGCCTCGTGCAGATTGAGGAAGTCGACACACAGATCATGAAGCGGCTGACGCCCGGAGAAATTGCGCCGCAGGCAGCGCCCAAGATCCAGCCCGAAATCATCAGCCTCTTCCGAAAGAAACGCTACCCGAGCAATCCGCCGCGGCCGGGCGGGAGTCTGCCTCCCCGGAGTTGAAGTTTGCGGCGCCGGTCGCGGTTTGCTAGTTTCTTCCTGTGAGCGAAACCAGCCGCTTCGTCTACCTGATCCGCGACGGCGTCCTCAAGCTGACCGGGCAGATCCGCTACCAGGACCGCGACCTGCGGCTGGCCCTGATGAAGCTCATGCAGGTGCCGCAGCACCAGGTCTGCCTCGATCTGACGGAAATCCCGTCGCTCTGCAGCCCCGAGATGCAATTTGTGACGAAGATGGCGCACCTCGCGCACGACCAGGGGAAGTTCTTCCGGGTCAGGTTGTCGAAAACGCTTCGGAACCTATTCCGCGATCTCGAACTGGACGGTCTGGTGGAGATTGAGGAAGTAGCGCCCCCGGCTCCCGCAGGCACCCTCGCATCGAAGTCTCCCTCGACGCGGGCCGGAAAATCGCCATCGTCCCGCGTCCGTGTGGCGAAGCCTCCTTCGCAGGTCCGTCCGGCAGGCGGCTCTTAAGCGAGGCTTCGTTGCGGAATCGGCCGCGCCGGATAGCATCCCGGGTCGCGGCGCCCGCCGCTCACAAAATAAAAACATCGAGGATTCCATGGACAACGGCCGCTTCGCCACACGCTGCATCCACGCCGGGCAGCAGCCCGACCCGACCACCGGCGCGATCATGACGCCGATCTACGCAACGTCGACGTACGTGCAGGAAAAGCCCGGCGTGCACAAGGGCTACGACTACTCGCGTACGAATAACCCGACTCGGGCGGCGCTGGAGGGAAACCTCGCGGCGCTCGAGGGCGCGGCGCACGGGCTGGCGTTCGCAAGCGGGTGCGGAGCGGCGGACACGCTTCTCGGCGGGCTCCTCGCAAAGGGCGACCACGTCGTGAGCGGAAATGACGTCTACGGCGGAACCTACAGGCTCTTCAAGCGCGTGTTCGAGAAATTCGGGATCGATTTCACCCTGGTCGACACGAGCGTCCCGGGCGCGGTGGAAAAGGCGTGGCGGAAGAACACGAAAGTGCTCTGGGTCGAGACGCCGTCGAACCCGCTTCTCAGGATCACCGACCTCCCGGCGGTCTGCGGCTTCGCGAAGCGAAACGCCGGGATCTCGGTCGTCGACAATACGTTCGCGACGCCGGTCCTGCAGAACCCCCTGGAGCACGGCGCCTCGGTCGTCCTTCACTCGACGACGAAGTATCTCGGCGGTCACAGCGACACCGTCGGCGGCGCGCTCCTCATGAACGACAGGGAACTCTGGGAGAAACTCAAGTATTTCCAGAACGCCATCGGCGCCACCCCCGGCCCCTTCGACTGCTGGCTCGTCCTCCGAGGCACCAAGACGCTGCAGGTGCGGGTTCAGCGGCACTGCGAGAACGCGAAGCGGATCGCGGAGTGGCTGGCGAAGCGCAAGGATGTCGCGGAGATTCACTATCCGGGGCTGAAGTCCGACGCCGGCCACGCGGTCGCGAAGAAGCAGATGAGCGATTTCGGCGGGATGATCTCGTTCGTGCTCAAGGGCACGCTCGAGCGAAGCGTGAAGTTCATCAGCGCCACGAAAATCTTCGCGCTGGCCGAGTCGCTCGGCGGCGTCGAGAGCCTCATCGAGCATCCCGCGTCCATGACGCACGGGTCCATCCCGCGCGAAGAGCGCCTGAAAGCCGGACTCGAGGACGGGCTCGTGCGGCTTTCCGTCGGGATCGAGGACGTCGAAGACCTGATCGGCGACCTGGAACAGGCGCTGGCGGCGAAATAGATAGAAATGGAGCCGGGACGCAAAGCGGCCCGGCTCCAGGCAGCTACTTCTTGCGCGGATCGTCCGCTGGATTTACGTAAGTGATCCCCCACGGTCCGACGCCATGGACCTGAACGACGCAGCCTTCCTTCGACATCGCGAAGTGCTTTGTGCCGATTTTCATCAGCGCGAAGCCGCCTGCAGGCATGGTCATCATCGCGGCCTCGTCGAACTTTTCGCCCGTCCCCATCGCAAAAGAGCCGCTGATCACCGTGACGTGCTCGATCCCCGGATGGGAGTGGGGCGGGATCTTGTACCCCGCGGGGAGCTTGAGGCGCATCGTGAAGGGCCCTTCCTTGGCCGGGTCTCCTTCGAGAATGGCGACCTCCGCGCCGGCGGGCAGGCTCGCCGGCGCCGGCGCCCACTTCAGGTCGTCACCCTTGAACATCGCGTGATCCGGTTCCGGTGCGCGTTTCCCCGAGTCGGAGCCTTCCTCCGAGATTGCGGGAACGCCGAACCACAGAAGCGGCGCGAGCGCCGCCGCAACGAAGGAAATCATCAGTGCTTTTCGCAAGTCAGGCCTCCTATGGAAGGGATGATTCTCCGGGTCAGATTTTTGCCTCGGTTGCGACAGTATAGAGAAGGTCGTACCGCGTGATAATCCCGTAGCCGCCGCCGGCCTGCTTCACGAGGACGGCGGGGACCTCCTTCGTGATCGTTCCCGCAACCTGGTCGAGCGGCGTGTCGGGCATGATGACCGGGAAGGGCGGGCCCATGACTTCACGGACGAGGAGTTTCTTGAGGTCCTTGCCCATCATCAGCAGGTCCAGCACCTTTTCCTCGGCGATGGACCCCACGACCTTCTGGTCTTCCAGCACCGGCAGTTGCCCGATTTCAGTCTCCTTCATGCGGTGCACGGCGGCGAGCATCGTTTCGTTGGGCGAAGCGCTGACCATGGCGCGAGCGCCGATTTTCTTCGTGACGATTTCGCGCGCCGTGAGCCGCACCGGCGGGTCGAGGTACCGGTTTTCGCGCATCCACTCGTCGTTGTAGACCTTTCCGAGGTTGCGCGTGCCGGTGTCGGGGAGCAGGACGACCACGACCGCTTCCTTCGGTAGTTTCTTCGCGTACTCGAGCGCGGCGTAGACGGCGCTTCCGGATGAACCGCCCGCAAATATGCCCTCCTCGCGCGTCAGGCGGCGCGCCGTCAGGAAGGCCTCCTTGTCCGGGCACTGGATGACCTCGTCAACGACGGAGAAGTCCATGTTCGCTGGGAAGATGTCCTCGCCGATCCCCTCGGTCTTGTAGGTGTGCGCCGTGCCGACGGTTCCGGTCTTGTGGTACTGGTAGTAGAGCGAGCCGATCGGGTCGGCCCCCACTACTTTCACCGACGGTTTCTTCTCTTTCAGGTACCTGCCGACGCCGCTGATCGTTCCGCCGGTGCCCATGCCCGCGACAAAGACGTCGATTCGTCCGTCGGTGTCGCGCCAGATCTCGGGCCCCGTGGACTGGTAGTGCGTCTTCAGGTTCTCGAGATTCTCGTACTGGTTCGGGTAGTAGCTGTTCGGAATCTCCTCCGAAAGCCGCTTCGCAACCGAGTAGTAGCTGCGGGGGTCGTCCGGCGCGACCGCAGTCGGGCAGACAATCACCTCGGCCCCGAACGCCTTAAGCAGGTCGATCTTCTCGCGGGACTGCTTGTCCGTGATCGTGAAGATCGCCTTGTAGCCGCGCAACGCCGCAGCAATCGCGAGGCCGACCCCCGTGTTCCCGCTCGTCCCCTCGATGATCGTTCCGCCCGGCTTGATCTTCCCGAGGCGCTCCGCTTCATAGAGCATCCGGATCCCGATCCGGTCCTTCACGCTTCCCCCGGGATTCATGAATTCGCACTTCGCAAGGATCGTGCACGGCACACCCGCCGCGATCTTGTTCAGCTTCACCATCGGCGTGTTGCCGATCGCTGCAAGGATGTTTTCTTGCCACATGAGGGACATTCAACATCCAATTGCGAATGAACCTAAGGAAATGATCTCACCGGGCGGGCCCTTCGACTCGCTTCGCTCGCTCAGCGCAGGCGGGCGGGCAGGCGGGCAGGCGGGCAAGCGGGCAGGCGGGCAGGCGGGCAGGCTAAATGCAAAACGACCTCTTGAAATCGGGAGGTCGTTTTTCTCGCCCGCCCGCTCGCCCGCCCGCTCGCCCGCCCG
>WSZJ01000153.1 GCA_009773755.1 Planctomycetota bacterium
CCGCCCGCCCTCCCTCGGCCTTTCCTTCCTTCCCGCACCGCGTAATGTTAGAAATACACGCTCCATGCTCACCAAGGCTGACATCCTGTTCGGAAAGATCGCCGTCAAAGCGGGCATGTGCTCTGACGAGCAGATCGACGAGTGCATCCGCATGCAGGAGGAAATGCAGCAGCGGAAGCCGCTCGGGATGATCATGCTGGAGAAGGGGTACATCAGCGAAGACCAGCTCCAGAAGATCATCGAGATCCAGAAGGCGAACCTGCAGGAGAAGGCGATCAATTCGCGGACGAAGCGCGACGACGGGATGTTCGGGCGCATCGTGCTGAAGCTGGGGTTTGCGAGCGAGGAGCAGGTGCACGACGCGGTGCGGATCCAGGCGAAGATCGAAGAGGACATTTTCCTGCGCCTGGGGGAAATCATGGTGAAGAAGGGGTACCTGTCCAACGAGCAGGTGCAGGCGGTCCTCGATTACCAGAAAACGAAGATCGTCGTCTGCCCCGACTGCCAGACTCAATTCAACGTCATCATGTTCACGGAAGGGTCGGACCTGAGCTGCTACAAGTGCGGCGCCGCGCTTCACGTCCCGGAAAAGCTCATGCATGTCGCCGCGGAGGAATACGCGCAGCAGGGGGCGCGACGCGTCATCGATGAGGAGACGCGCACTCCGATCGTGGTGAAGGACGAGACCGCGCCCGGCGAGGCCGGACCGGAATCTCCGGCGCAGTAACTACTTCGCCCCGCCGTCTTTCGCGGCTTCCGCCGGCTTCTCACCACCCGCCGCGGCCGATTCCTCTTCCTCGCGCTCTTCGTAGACGTACGTCATGGGGAGTTCGTCGACGCGCTGGCGGAGGAGGAAATAGATCATCGTCAGCTGCGACTGGAGGTACGAAAGCGCGTAGGCGAGAGTGAGCCCCGCCAGGAGGTAGAGCCAGCTCGTGATGAGGATCGCGGACCAGCCGAGACCGGTGCCGCCTGCCGCGACCAGATTGTCGTATGAGGCCTGTCCAAGAGCGAAATCGAGCACGCGGTCGAAATTCGGACCCATCCCGACCCGGAGCGGCAGGCAGGTCACCGCGAGCATGCCGAGTCCAAAGGCATTGATGAACGCCGCAGAAATGGCGCCGTGCACCAGCATCACGGTCGTATACGCCAGCGCGTGCCACGGCCGCGAGTAGATGTACGAAAACCCGCGCGAGATGGCGTCGAACGCATCCGTCCCCTCGGCGGCGATCGCCGGATAGAAGAGCGGGAAGCCGAAGGCAGTCCCGAGCGCGTTCAGGCTCGCGATGAAACTGAGCACGAACAGGGCGGGCATGAGAAGGGCCGGCAACAGGCCGAGCCACGGGCCCGCGCCCGGGATTCGTCCGGGAAGCGCGACGACCGCAATGAGCGAGCTGAAGAACAGGAACCCCAGCACGCACGCAACAAGGCTCGAAAAATTCGATCCCCACTTCCGCCACGCGAACGACAGCGCTTCCTGCGTCCGGATCCGGTCCTCTTTCGCAATCTCGACCGCCGCGATGCGCGAGATGGCGCCGCCGAAGAGCGACCAGATCGCGGTGCCGATCAGGATTGCGGCGCAGGTCCACCAGAAGGGGATGTGCCACGGCTGCCTGTAGATGACTCCGATCGCATCGGGAACCATGGCGACGTACCACTCGGCGCCGCGCGCGTCGAGCTCCGCCGCAAGCTCCGTGTCGTACTTCAACGCGACCCAGGGGGCGGGGAGGAAGACAAACATGAAAATGAGAAGCGCTCCTGTGAGCGCGAGGACGAGCTTGCGCACATCGAGGGCGATCACGAACCCCGCGAAGAGATCGCGCCAGTCGCCGCGGAGGCGGCCCATCAGCGGTTGTTCGGCGCTCAGGCGGGCGTTCCTTTCTTCGCTTTTTCCGGCCCGCAGGCGCAGTCCTTCGGCGCCTTGCCACCGGCGCAGGGTTCGGCCTTCGCCGGCGCCGCCGCTTCGGTTTTCGAACCGCCGCACTTGTAGTCCGTGATGTAGAAGCCACTCCCCTTGAACAACAGCCCCGCTCCCGCCCCGATCATCCGGTGCGCCGTCCGCCGCCCGCATTTCGGGCATGCTTTGCGCGTCGAAGCGGAAATCGCCTCGAAGACCTCGAAAGCATTCCCGCATTTGCGGCAGGAGTAGTCATACGTCGGCATCCACGAATCTCCGTAACGTCTTGAAGCGGCAAATCTAACGTCGAAAGCATGCGTTGAGAAGAGAAGTCTCACCGACGCAACTCAAGGCTTTGCCGCGACCGAAACCTGCGCCGGCCGCAACACGCGCTCGTGCAGCGTGTACCCCGGCCGCAACTCGGCCACGATCTCCCCTTCCGGCACCTTGTCCGTCTCCACGCGCATGATCGCCTCGTGCGAAGCGGGCGAAAACGCGCCCGCGGCGGCGATCCGCTTCAGCCCATGAAGCTCCAGCTTCCGGAAGATCTCCCGCTGCGCCAGGTCCATCCCCTTCACGAACGCCTGCGCCTCCTTCGGCGCCTGCTTGAGCGCGAGGTCGAACGTGTCGAGGGCCGGGAGGAGGTCGAGGAGGAGGCGCTCCACGAGGAAGCGGGACTCCTGGTCGCGGTCGCGGACGACGCGTTTCTGGTAATTCGAGAAGTCGGCCTGCACGCGCTGCGCCATGTTGAGGTACTCGTCGACCCTGGCGCGAAGGGCATCGACCTCGGACTTCGGCAGGGTGACGGACTCAGGCGCCGCTGCGGGTTCCTGCGGCGGGCCGGCGCCCGATGTTTTGTTTTCTTTGCTCATGGTTCGAACATGTCCTTGATCTTGTCCAGGAGGCTCTTCTTCCTCGGTTTCACTTCAACTTTCTCCGTCTTTGCAAACTCGCGCAGCAGGTCCTCCTGCTGCTTGGTCAGCGATTTAGGCACCTCGATTACAACCCGCACCACCAGGTCCCCCTGCCGTCCGCCTTCGACGTCCGGCAGCCCGTGGCCGCGGATGCGGAAGAGCTGGCCGCTGTGCGTCGCGCGCGGGACCTTGAGCGAGACTTTCTCATCGAGCGTCGCGACTTCGATCTCGGCGCCGAGTGCGGCCTGCGAAAACGAAATGGGGACTTCACAGAACAGCGTGGTTCCCTCGCGCTCGAATATGGAGTGGGGCTTCACCGTGACGTCGACAAACATGTCACCGCGCCCGCCGCCCGCCATCGACGGCTCCCCCTCGCCGGGGACGCGGATGCGGGTGTTCGTGTCGATTCCGGCCGGGATCGCGACTTTGACCTCCGCCTTCTCCCGGGTCACGCCCTCGCCGCCGCACGGCTTGCACGGGTCCTTCACGACCTTGCCGGAGCCTCCACATTTCGGGCAGGTCGTGCGGATCGTGAAGAATCCGCCGCCCTGCAGCACCTGGCCGTGGCCGCCGCAGAGCGGGCACTGTGAGGGCTGCGTTCCGGCCTTCGCCCCCGAACCGCTGCACGTCTTGCAGATCTCATGTCGCTTCAACACGATCGTCCGGTCGCATCCCCTGGCCGCCTCGACGAACTCGATTTCCACTTCGGCCCTCAGGCTCGCGCCGCGGCGCCCACCGCCTCCGCCGCGCCGGCCGAAGCCGAAGAAGTCGCCGAAGATGTCGCCGAAGGCTTCGAAAATATCGTCGGGTGAGGAGAATCCTCGCGGCCCGAAGCCGGCGGACTCGAGCCCGGCGTGGCCGAACTGGTCGAACCGCGCGCGCTTTTCGGAATCGGCGAGGACCTCGTACGCCTCGGCCGCTTCCTTGAACTTCGCCTCGGCTTCCTTGTCCCCGGGATTGCGGTCCGGGTGGTGCTTCATCGCAGCCTGGCGATAGGACTTTTTTATTTCGTCGAGGGAGGCGTTCTTCGGGACGCCGAGGATTTCGTAGTAGTCCCGTTTGGTCGACATGGCGCTCCGCTGGGTGTCCGAGCCTCTACCTCACCGCTCCCTGCACCCTGCTCTTCTTGTCCTTCAGGTCCGTCACCAGCGTCCGGGAAGTGAGCAGCACCGAGGCGACCGAGACGGCATTCTCGAGCGCGGCTCGGACCACGAGCGTCGCGTCGATGACACCCTCCTGGAAGAGGTCCTTGATCTGGCCAGTCGCGAAGTTATAGCCGACTGCGCCCTTTTCCTCCCTGATCTCCTCGACGACGACGGACGGGTCGTGCCCGGCGTTTTCTGCGAGCTGGCGAAGCGGCGCCTCGAGCGCTTTCGCGAGGGCCTTCGAGCCGAAGGCTTCGTCGCCCTCGAGCTTGAGCGCGTTGACCTTTTCAATCGCGCGAATCAGCACGACGCCGCCGCCCGGGACGACGCCTTCCTCCCGCGCGTCCTGCGCCGCGTGAACCGCGTCGTCGGCGCGGTCCTTCATCTCCCTGGCCTCCGATTCCGTCTTGGCGCCGACCTTGAGGATCGCCACGCCGCCGGAAAGCTTCGCGAGCCGCTCTTCCAGCTTCTCCTTGTCGTAGTCGCTCGTCGTCTGCGAAATCTGCGCCCGGATCTGGTCGATGCGCGCGGCAATGTCCTTTTTCGCGCCGGCGCCGCCGGAGATCGTCGTCTTCTCTTTCTCGACGGTGATTTTCTTCGCCTTGCCGAGGTCCGACAGTTCCACGTTCTCCAGCTTCCGGCCGGAGTCCTCGCCGATGAACGTCCCGCCGACCAGGCTGGCGATGTCCCCGAGGATCGCCTTCCTGCGATCCCCGAACGCCGGCGCCTTCACCGCGCAGACCTTCAGGATGCCGCGCAGCCGGTTGATCACAAGCGCCGCGAGCGGCTCCGACTCGATCTCCTCCGCGATGATCAGGATCGGCTTCGACTCGCCTGCGACTTTTTCGAGCAGCGGGATGATCTCGAGAATGCTCGAGATCTTCTTTTCGTAGCACAGCACGTACGCGTCCTCGAGTTCGCAGACCAGGTCCTCGGGCTTCGTCACGAAATAAGGACTTACGAATCCCTTGTCGAACTGCATCCCGTCCGCGAAATCCAGAATCGTCTCGGTCGTCTTCCCTTCCTCGACCGTGATCACGCCTTCCTTGCCGACCTTTTCCATCGCGTCGGCGACCTTGTTCGCAAGGTCCGCGTCGTGGTGCGCCGCGATGTTCGCCACCGCAAACCAGTCCGCGCGACCTTTGACCGGCCGCGACATGGCCTTGATCGTTTTCAACACCTCGTCCTTCGCCTTCTCCACCCCGCGACGGATCGCCATCGGATTGATCCCCGCCGTCACGTACTTAAGCCCTTCCTTCAGGATGGCATGCCCCAGGATCGCCGAAGTCGTCGTCCCGTCCCCCGCGCGATCCACCGTCTTCGAGCACACCTCGTTCAGCAGCTTCGCCCCGAGATTCTCGAACGGGTCCTCCAGCTCGACTTCCTTCGAAACCGTCACGCCGTCCTTCGTCGCGTGCGGAAGCCCCGCCTTCTTCTCGAGAATGACGTTCTTGCCGGAAGGGCCAAGGGTGACGCGCACGGCGTCCGCAAGCTTGCGAACGCCCTCGAGGACTTTGGCGCGCGCGTCGTCGTCGAAGAGGATCTGCTTGGACATGTCGTTTCTCCGTTTGGCAAAAGTCGTTGCAGGACGGTCGAGGGTCCGTTAAAGCTCGATTTTCCCCAGGATTTCGTCCTCCTTCATGATCACGTACTCCTGTCCGTCGATCTTGACCTCAGTCCCTGCGTACTTGCCGAAGAGGACCTTGTCGCCCTTGGCGACGCCCATCTTCGCGCGCTCTCCGCTGTCGAGGAGGCGCCCCGGCCCGGCGGCGACGATCTCGCCCTTCTGGGACTTTTCCTTCGCGGTGTCAGGCAGGACGATCCCGCCCTTCGTCTTGCTCTCGGCTTCGATCGGCTTGATGACCACCCGGTTGTCCAGCGGCTTGATATTCATCCCGTTCTCCTCACTTTTCGTTTTTCGTTTCGTTGCTGCAGTTTTTCCTAGTGGTGATGCCCATGATGCCCATGCGCATCGTGTTCATCCTTCTTCCCCGGCTCGTCCACGATCACGCAACGCGTCGTCAGCAGCAGACCCGCCACGCTCGCTGCGTTCTGCAGGGCCGCCCGCACCACCTTCGTCGGGTCGATGACGCCCCGCTCGATCAGGTCGCAGTACTCGCCCTTCTCCGCGTCATATCCGAAGCCAGCGCCCTTCCCCTCGCGGATCTTCTTCACCGCGATCGACCCGTCGACACCGGCGTTCTGGCACAGTTGACGCAACGGCTTGTCCAGCGCCGCCCGCACCGCTTCCACGCCCCCCTGCGCTTCTTCGTCCATCTTCAGTCCGTCCAGCGCCCGCGCGGCGCGCACCAGCGCCGTCCCGCCGCCGGGAACGATCCCCTCGGCGATCGCGGCCTTTGTCGCATGAAGCGCGTCCTCCGCCCGGCTTTTGCGCTCCTTCATCTCCGTCTCCGTCGCCGCGCCGACGCGGATCTCCGCGACGCCGCCCACCAGCCGGGCCCGCCGCTCCTCGAGCTTCTCGCGGTCGTAGTCCGAGTCCGTCTCCTCGATCTCGGCGTTGATCGCCGCCACCCGACCCTCGATGTGCTTCTTGTCGCCCTTTCCTTCGAGGATCGTCGTCTCCTCGCTCGTGATCTTCACCTTCTTCGCGCTCCCGAGCGCGTCGAGGCCGAGCTTCTCAAGGTCGATCCCCAGGTCCTTCATCACCGCCCGCGACCCGGTCAGGACCGCAATGTCCTCCAGCATCGACTTCCGCCGGTCACCGTACCCGGGCGCCTTCACAGCGCAGACGTTCAGAATCCCGCGCAGCTTGTTCACCACGAGCGTCGCCAGAACTTCGTTTTCGATGTCCTCGGCGATGATCAGAAGCGGCCGTTTGGACTCGGCGAGTTTTTCGAGAAGGGGGATCAGCTTCGTGACGGTCCCGATCTTCTCCTCGTGGATGAGGATGAATGGATTCTCCAGCTCGCAGATCCCCTCGGCCTGGTTCGTGACGAACTGCGGCGAGAGGAATCCGCGGTCGAAGTGCATCCCCTGCACGACTTTGACCTCGGTCTCGGTTGTCTTCCCTTCCTCAACCGTGATAACGCCCTTTTCCGCGCCAACCGCTTCCAGCGCGTCGGCGATTTTTTTCGCGAGATCCGCGTCCTTCGCCGCCACGGTCGCGACGCGCTCCCAGTCGCGGCGCCCCGAGACCGGCTTCGTCATCTTCGTCAGCTCCGCCATCACGGCTTCCGCAGCGGCTGAGATCCCGCGCTGAAGAGCCATGGGGTCGGCGCCGGCGGTCACGCGCTTCACACCCTCGTTGAAAATCGCTTCGGTCAGCACCGCCGACGTCGTCGTTCCGTCGCCCGCGTCGTCGCCGGTCTTGCTGGCGGCCTGTTTGACCATCTGGGCGCCGATATTTTCGTACGGATCGGCGAGTTCGATTTCATCGGCGACAGCCGCGCCGTCGTCCAACACGTTCGGGGCGCCCCAGCCGCGGTCGAGCACGACGGGGTTTCCGCGCGGGCCGAGCGTGGTCTTGATCGCGCGGGTCATTTTCTCCACGCCGCGCTGGAGGGCTTCGCGGGCGTCGGCGTCGAACCTGAGCTGTTTAGCCATCGGGTGTTGCTCCGGTTACTGTGAATAGACTTTGGGAGGCATGGAAGCGGAAAGCAAACCCTGTGCCCCCGGGTCCCGATTCACATGGGGAGGGAAGGCGATGAAGGGCAAGGACTTGCAGCGTGGCAGGCAGCGCGCGCCCATCCGATTTTGCTGCCAGACTGACAGCGCGCGCGTCCCCCGGCAGGCCCTTCTCAAAACCGGAGCTTTCAGTTGACTCCCCCAACTTCCCCCCTATAATTCCGCGTCTCGGAACCCGGGAGGGGCTTTCGAACACTTCTGATCCACTCAAGCCGCGCCACCAATATTCTTAAGGAGTCGAGTAGATGGCCGACGAAGCAGCCGGAGTCATGGACAAGGTAAAGAAGAGCTGGGAGCTCGTTAAACCCAACATCGTGACGTGGGTGATCGCGCTCATCGTGGGCGGCCTGATGAACTACGTCCTTCTCGGCGGCGTCGCGCTGGCCGGCTGGACCCTGATGATCCAGAAGTCGCGCGCGGGCGAAAAAATCGAAGTCGGCGACATGTTCAAAGCCTTCGACCGATTCGTGGACTACTTCGTCACAGGTCTCGTCTGCTCGCTGCCGTTCGGGCTGCTTCTCCCCTGGGGCATTTTCTACTGCGTCGACAAGAAGGCCGACTTCATGACGTCGATCAAGTGGAGCCTCTCGTTCTTCCTCAAGAACCTGGTGCCCTGCATCGTCAACATCCTCATCTGCATCGTGCTCATCATCATCGGGGAATGCGCCTGCTGCGTCGGCGTGTTCATCACTGCGCCCATCGCGCTCTTCGTCTCTCACATGTTGTACACGGACCTCGGAGGCAACACGGCGGCTGGCGAAGCGCCTGCAGCGCCGAAGGTCTAGCAAGCACCGTTGAAGCGACGCGGGGGAGGCTTCGGCCTCCCCCGTTTTTTTGTGCGCAGCGCAGGTCGCTATACTCTCCGCCATGCGCGCCTTCACCGCCCTTGCCCTTGCCCTTGCCCTGGCCCAATCCGCCGTTGCCGGCACCCTCCGCGCCGGCTTCGCCAGGGAAGACCTCACCCCCGACCGCAACGTCCCCCTGGCCGGTTACGGCGCGCGCAAAGGCGCCCTCTCGACAGGCGTCCACGACAAGGTCTGGGCCCGCGCCGCCGTGTTCGAAAGCGAGGACCGCAAGGCCGCCATCCTGAGCGTCGACATGGTGGGCGTCTCAGGAGAAGTGCGCGAGAAGCTGGTTGAAGGCGTCTGCAAGGACCTCGACATCGCCTCGCGAGACTTCCTCCTCTGCGCCACGCACAACCACTCCGGCCCCGGCGCGCTCTCGCGCAATCCGCTGATCCAGGCCGCAGCCGGAAAGTTCGACGAAGCGCTCTTCAACGACATGCTCGCGCGCCTCGAAAGGTGCCTGCGAGCCGCCGACGCGAAGCTCGCCCCCGCGACGCTGGAAGCGGGGCGTGCGAATTTTGCGGATCTCTCGCGCAACCGTGCCGTTTCCGGCGGTCCGGTAGACGCTGACGGCGCGGTCGCAGTCGTGCGCGGCGCCGACGGAAAAGTGCTCGGGACGTTCGTCGACTTCGCGGCGCACGGCACGGTGCTCGGCGCGGAGAACATGCTCGTCAGCGGCGACTGGCCGGGCGCGATGAGCGCGGCGCTGGAGAGAAAGTGGGAAGGGTCGGTCGCGATGTTCCTGAACGGGGCGGAGGGGGACCAGTCGCCCGCGACGCCCGAGGGAAAGGACGACTGGGAGCGCGCGCAGAAGATGGGAGTTGCGGTGGCGGAGATCGCGACGGCGACCGTCGCGAAGTTCGGCAAGGGAGCCGACGACTCCGTGGTCCGCGGCCGGGCGCAGGACTTCGACATGCCGCCGACCGCCTTCCAGGGCGAGTGGCCGACGCACACCACGGTTCAGGTCTTCGACCTCGGTCCGCTGCGCCTGTTCTGCTTCCCCGGCGAGCCGTGCGTCGCCGTCGGCCGCGCCGCGACGGCGCTTTGCGCCGACAACGACCGCATCGCCGCGGTCGTCGCCTGCGCGAACGAGCACCTCGGTTATTTCGTGCCCGAGGACTACTACTACGCCGGCGGATACGAGTCGACCCTCTGCTTCCTCGGCCCGCGCTGCGGCGACTGGTTCGTCGCGCGATTCCGCGAGCTTCTGGACATGAAACCGGAACCTCCGCCGGTCCCCAACGTCCGCACCGACGTGATGGGCCGCTTCAAGAAAGTCGTCGCCCGCGGCACGCCCTACGAGATCGGCCTTGGTCACGGCCGCGCCCTGACGCAGGAAATCCGGAAGCACGGCGACTTCTGGCGCGCGCAGATTACCGGCATGGCGGGCGTTCTCCCGATCCGCACGATGCTGCCGTTCCCGGACAATGTCGACCCTGCGCCGCTTCTCTATCCTCTTCTCGCAATTCGCTGCCGCCTGCTCCTGCGCGAATGCGAGCCGGCGCTTCTCGAGGAAATGCGCGGCGTCGCCGACGGCGCGGGCGTCGCGTTCGACGAGATCCTGTTCCTGAATACCTGGATGGCCGTCGCCGATCAGACCGACCCGACAGCCCTGTTCAAGCTGAAGCCCGGCTGCGCGACCGCGGCCGCGGGAAAATGGCTCGCGCACAACGCCTTCCCGGACGTCGCCGCGCTGGTCGTCGCGATCCCGAAGGAAGGCCGCCCCGTCGCGATGATGACGCTCGCGGGCTGCGTCGGGGCTCCCTCCGCGATGAACGCCGACGGTGTCGCGTGCGCCATCGATTCGCTCCCCGCGCCGGACGACACCGGCCTGGAAGGCGTTCCCGTGTGGCTCTCCGTCCGCGCGGCGCTTCAGTTCAACCGCGTCGCTCCCGACGTCGCCGAAGCGATCGAGCTCGCGCCCGGCACCGCGGGGTACCTCGTCACGATCAAGGACCCCGAGGAGACTGTCCGCCTGGAAGTCTCCGCGACGCACAGCGCGCGCAACCCGGCCGAGCCGCGACCGGCGCCGAAGAAGGACCGCAAGCGTCGTGAAGCGGTCGAGGCGTTCCTGAAGGAGAATTCGACGCCGAAAGGAAGCGAATTGCGGGGGCTGTTCGGGGACCGCGAGCAGGGAGTGCTCGCGCCTTCGACGCGGGCAAGCGTGGTCATGGACGTCGAGAAGCAGAAGTGGTGGATTGCAGCAGGGCCGGGGAGCGAGATCGATGCGGAGAAGTTCGTGGAGGTTGAGTTGAAGGCCCTCCTGGCGAAGTGAGTTGCTTGTTGCGAGTTGTTGGAGTGTTTCGGGTTTGGAGTTCCGGATGTTGGGTTCAGCGTTCCGGGTTCCGAGTTGCTGAACTCAACTTCCGGAACTCCAAACCCGAAACACTCCAACAATTCGCAACCCCCAACTCATCCTCGCAGCTCGCTCTTCCTGAAGAGCGACGCCAGTTTGACGCCCATTTTCTCCAGCGTTTCTTTTCCGCCTTCCTCGCGGTCGACAAGCGCGACGGCCAGAATCACCTCGGCGCCGGCTTCCTCCCGCAACCGCTCAATCGCCGTCACCGTCGAGCCGCCCGTCGTCACGACGTCGTCGACGACGACGACTTTTGCTCCCCGCGGCAACTCCGGCCCTTCGATCGACTTTTTCGCCCCGTGCGCCTTGGCTTCCTTTCGCACGATGAATGCGTTGATCGGCGCTCCTTCCCGGGCGCTCTCGATCGCGACGCCGGCCGCGATCGGGTCCGCGCCCAGCGTCAGGCCGCCGACGGCGTGAGGCTTGAGCGGCCGGATGATCTCGAGCATCGCCCGCGACGTCAGCAGCAGCCCGCGCGCATGGAGCGTCACGAGCCGGCAGTCGATGTAGAAGTCCGACTTCTTCCCGGACGAAAGCGTGAAGTCGCCGAATTTCACCACGGACTTCACGATCGAGAGCAACTCCGCGCGATCCGTCACCTGTGAGCCTCCGTTGGGGCCGTGCATGGAACTGGTTCGACTGGTTTTGCGCCGGGGGGGAGGCAGTGGGCAGGGGGTAGTCGGTAGGAGGCAGGAACAGCACGTCTCAGAATGGTCGTTTCTACCACCTACCCACTACCCCCTACCCACTGCCCTCCTAGAACCAGCGCCCCTTCCCGAACTTGTACGCCACAAACGCCGCGATCGCGAGGATCACGAAAACAATGATCTTCTTGATGATCGCGTCGACTCCCCCGCCTCCGCCCTTCCGCGGCGCTGCTGCTGGAGGACCTCCACCGCCGCCCCCTCCTCCGCCCGCCGTCTGCTGTTTCGGCGGAGGCGCGTCGCCACCGCCGTCGCCGCCGCCCCCGGATGGATCCGGAATCTCCTGGGTGTAGTGGCACCCCGGGCACTGCGCCATTTTGCCGGCGCGGGTGAAGTTCGCCTCGATGTCCCGGGCGCACCGCTTGCACCGGAATTTGACGCGCATGGCTCAACTCCTCGCTGCGGACCGGAATATTGGAGCAGCGAGGGACACCCCGTGTCAATTTCCCGGCTAGTCGAGGACATCCTCGCGCATCCGCTTCCGGATGAACCACTCCACGCGGTCCTCCGAGGTGCCGAATTCCGAAGCGAGCATCGCCCTGATGAGCTTGCGGCGCTCCTCGACCGGGATCGCGGACTCGTGAATGCCATTCACAAGCGCGCGATGCGCGTCGGCGCGGTCGAGAAACTTCAGGAAGATGTCCGGGTGATAGTTCGCGGACGTCTCAAATTCCGCCTTCATGCCGCTTCCGGCCCACGCGTACGGCAGCCGTCCGCTGGGGTCGCAGACCAAGGCGTTGACGAAGCCGAGCTTTGAGAAGGGCCACGCGTCGTAGCCCCATGTCCACGGGGCAAGTGCGGGAGAGTCGTCGGGCCAGCCGGCGTCCGTGATATTGACGGTGACGGGCACGTACTCCGCGTTCAGGCGGGCGATGACGGCGTCGTCGGAGAGCACACGGCTCCGCAGCAGGCGGCCACCGAGTCAGCAGTACTCCGCGTTTTTCTCGCCGTCCTTGTTAACGACGAGCATGACAAAAATCGGCTTGCCCGACTTCATCGCCTCGACGCGCGCCGCCTGGAACGAGGGAGACCAGTCGATCTTCTCCCACAGGCGTTGCGATTCGTTGGCCAGCGAATCGTCAACAACGCGCTGCTCCTCGGGCGTCAATCCGCAACCAGCGAATAGAGGGAGCAACAGAGCGATGAGGAAGCGGTTCATGGCGATCTCCTCAATTCTGCAAACAGGTTAGCAGGACCGCAGCGTGCCGTTTTCCGCACTTTTCGGGTGGGAGAGTCGGGGTGTGGGGCGGGCGGAGGCGGGCGCCGCGAAGGCAGGCGGCATCGCCCGAAGGCGACCAAGACCCAACGTCGGCACGTCCCCTTCGGGAAAGGGTCGGCGCCTGCCGAAGCCCGTCCCGCACCCCGACTCTCCCACCCGAAAAGCGAGCAGCCCACCAAGCGCAGGGGGTTGACACTTGGTGAGCTGCCGCTCCAGGTTGGGCACACGCCCTGGGCCAAGCCACACGCCTGACCCCTGTAAGTTTTGAGTTGATTCGGTTTCCTTGATGAATGAAGGCTGACTGGAGCAAGCACGTCTCGAGCGATTCGACTTCGAAAGAGGGGTATCGCAAGAGGAGTGCCGGATCTCTAAGTGCGTAAGTTGTTGATGCTAAATGACTTGAGGAATTGTTGAGAAGTGCCTGCTTGTCCACAATTCGGGACTTTGGTGGACACTCCTTCCCCGTCCCTGACTCCGGGCCCGAGTTCGAACAGCAGCGGACCAGAACTCCCCTTCCCCCAGTTCCGCTTCAGCCTGCCCACTCTTCGCGCCGAAAAACCCACGGAGTTTCGCAACCCCACGGCGAGGAGAAGCGTCATGAACAAAAAAGACGGTCTGGAGATTTACGAGCTCTTCAGGACAGGACCGGGCAAGTCCGCGACGGCTGAAGTCACGCCGCCACCGCAACCGTCCGTGAAGGAACGGGTCACAGCCGTTCGGCCCGCTCCGGCGCCGGCACCGGCGACCGCGAAGCCCGGCCCGGGCGAGGCGATGATCTCCGTGCGGCTCAACACCGCGCTCGTCGGCCTCATGGTCGGAACCGCAACCCTGTTCGGCGCCTTTGCGCTCGGAGTGCAGTACGAGCGCCGGCATCGCCCCGCGCCGGTCGAGGTGGCCAGGGAGCCCGGAGTGAACACGACCGCGGCGCTCCAGCCGATCGCGCGCGAAATCCGCCGCGAATCGCCGCCCGCGGTCCCCGCTCCTGGCGGCGCAGAAAACCGAACGACGTCGACGGAACCGAAAAGAGGCTTCACGCTTCAACTCATGAGCTACGGGTCCGACCAGGAATCGATCGCCCAGACCATGCTCCGCAAGGTCAAGGAAGCCGGCGGCCTCGACGCGAGCATCGTGAAAAACGGGACGGGAAACTTCATCGTCGTCGCGGGCTTCGTCGAGAAGCAGTCCGGCGCCGAAGCGGACGCCGTGCTCACGAAGTACCGCGGGATGGCGGATCGGATCAACAAGCCTTTCAACCTGAACTGGATCGGCGCCGTGAAATAGCAGGGGGCCCGCCGCGTCGGGGCGCGACGGGAGTTCGAGGCAGCGGAGAGGAGCGAACCGTGAAGACGTCCGCGGAGTGCCTGCCGTGTCTGCTGAACCGGGTCATTGAGACCGCGGCGCAGGTGACGCCCGACGCGTGGCTTCACAAGAAGATCATGCTCGACGTCGCGGCCGCGATCGTCGACGGATCGATCGACTTCGACCGTTCGCCCGCCGAGGTCACGAGCGAAGCGCTCCTTCGCGCGTGCGCGACGCTTCATGCCGATCCGTTCGCGAACGAGCGCCGCCGCATGAACGACGCCCTGCTCTCGCAGCTCCCGGGAATCACCGCAGCCCTCCGGAAGCAGCCGTCACCGATGCTCGCCGCCGGCCGCCTGGCCGCGGTCTGCAACGATCCTGCGCTGTACGACCGTCCTATCGACGCCGCCGCGCTCGTCGCCGACGCCGCGACGAGGGCGTTCGCGGTCGATGATTTCTCCCGGCTGGAAGCGGCGCTCGGAACCGCCAAGCGCGTCCTCTACATCCTCGACAACGCCGGAGAGATCGTCGCGGACCGGCTGTTCATCGAGGCGATCGGCCCGCGCCGGGTCACTGCGGTGGTGCGCAGAAAACCGCTCATGCGCGACGCGCTCGACGCCGACGCCGCGCAGTCAGCGCTTCCCTGCCGCGTCATTCACACGGGTTGCGACCTCGCGGGCGCGCCCGCCGCATTCGTGTCGCTGGATTTCCGAAGGGAAGTCGACAAGGCCGAAGTTGTGATCGCCAAGGGCGAGAGCGCGTTCCAGACGATGGAGGAAGGCCCGTGGAGGGCGTTCCATCTGATGGTGACGCGCTGCTGCTGCACGGCGAGGCACCTCGGCGTGCCGGTCGGGGCGGCGCTGTGCCTGGCAAGGGAAGCGCAGGCGGCGCGGAGGCCGGGGACGAAGGTGGCTCGACGGGCGTAGGAGAAAGGCCAGGACAACTCCAAATCCCAACTCCAACCCCAACCCCAAAACGGCAGTTTTTGAGTTGGGGTTGAAGTTGGAATTTGGAGTTGTCGTCGCCCTTTTTCCCTCAACCTCCTTGCAATCTCCCCCTCCGCTGGTAAACTCCTCCCCCTTCGAAACCCAGCCGGAGTCCACCGCATGTCCATTCACAAGAGCCTCAAGAAAGTCGGCGCCCTCAAGCGTCATCGCAACGTCCTGACCCGCTCGGAACGCTTCAAGTCCCTCGAGGACGAGGGAAAGGCGACCGATGCGACGTCCGTCTACGGGCTGCCGAAGTTGCGCAGCATCCTGGTGAAAGCCAAGCCGAAGCCCAAGGCGGAGCCTGCGGCGGCGGTGGCGGGCGC
>WSZJ01000154.1 GCA_009773755.1 Planctomycetota bacterium
TGCTGGAGGGCGTGAACCGGGAGCTTCGGCAGAAGGCGCAGGAATTCGTCGACTCGGTGCGGCAGGTGGACCCTGCGATGTTCGAAGGCAAGACGGTGCGCAAGCAGATTCTCCGTCAACTGGCGGAGGACGACGAGGACCACGCGCTGAAGTCGTCGCTTCTCAACGGAATGGACGACAAGCTGAACCTGAAAGCGCCGCTGGAGGAGATTCTTGCGCCGCACCTGGCGACGGCAAAGGACATCTACATCGCGCTGGGCCGGATCCAGCAGCTCGAGCCGCGCGGCGTCGGCGCGCGCAGCACGAAGGAGTGCCTGCTGCTCCAGCTCGACCGCGAGGACGACGAATACGAGCTCAAGCACCTCCTGATCGACAAGTACCTCGAGGACATCTCGCAGAACAAGCTGCCGAAGATCTCGAAGGACACGCAGCGCGACATGGAGGACATCAAGGAAGTCGTCGGCCAGATCAAGGCGATGAACCCGCGTCCGGGCTCGAGCTACACGAGCGAGTCGGTCCCGTACGTCCGCCCGGACGTGATCGTCGACGAGCTCGAAGGCAGCTACGAGGTCAAGATGGAGGACGGCTACATTCCGCGCCTCCGCGTCTCGACCTACTACCGCGACCTCCTCGCGAAAGTCGAGACCAAGCCCGAAGAAAAGGAATTCATCCGCAACAAGATCGAAAGCGCGAAGCGCCTCATCAGCTCGATCGAGCAGCGCCAGGCGACGCTCTACCGGATCGCCAACGAGCTCGTGAAGGTGCAGAAGGAATTCCTCGACCAGGGCGTGAACCACCTCCACCCGCTGCGGATGCAGGAAATCGCCGACGCGCTCCATCTGCACGTCTCCACCGTCAGCCGCGCCATCAGCGACAAGTACATCCAGACCCCGCGTGGCATCTTCCCGATGAAATTCTTCTTCAGCGGCGCGACGGAATCGACGGAAGGGGAGTCGCAGTCCCGCGTGAGCGTGCAGAGCCGCATCCGCGAGTTGGTTGAGGGCGAGGACCACGCCAACCCTCTGTCTGATGGCGACATAGTGGACAAGCTCAAGGCCGAGGGGCTCGACATCGCGCGAAGGACGGTGACGAAGTATCGCAAGGCGCTGAAGATCGCGAGTTCCAGGCAGAGAAAGCAGTTCTAGCAGGTCCGATCGAGACTCAAGTATGCCGAGCGCCCCCCTGAAACGCGATTCGGGCCCGCGCTACGATCGAAACCGGTCGGCCAGGGTTGCGGTGTCGATCCTGGTCTGCACCTGGGCGCTCTTCGGGTGCCTCTACCTCGCGCGAACTGGACTTGAATTTGTCATGCTCATGACCTGCTTTGCGCTCGACTGAGTTGGCAACCCTCCGCAACTCCATCCTTGAACTTTGCCTGTTCGACCTCGTTTTAACTCCTGTGGTACCCTCAACCTCTTCACCAGAATCCTGGAGGCCCCGGTGGCCGACATCGAGCAGCGCGCGCAGGAATTCAGGCAGAAAGTCGACGCCCTTCGGAACGAGGTCGGAAAGGTCGTTGTGGGGCACAAGGCGGTGGTGGACCAGGTGATCATCTGCCTGCTGGCGGGCGGGCATGCACTGCTGGAGGGCGTGCCGGGGCTGGGGAAAACGCTGCTGGTGCGGACGCTGGCGAAGTGCCTGTCGCTGAAGTTCTCGCGCATCCAGTTCACGCCGGACCTGATGCCGGCGGACATCCTCGGGACGAACATCGTCGTGGAGGAGGGCGGGCGGAGGTCGTTCCAGTTCCAGCAGGGGCCGATTTTCGGGAACCTGGTGCTGGCGGACGAGGTCAACCGCGCGACGCCGAAGACGCAGAGCGCGCTGCTCGAGGCGATGCAGGAGGCTTGCGTGACGGTGGCGGGGAAGCGCTACGAGCTCGGCCACCCGTTCTTCGTGCTTGCGACGCAGAACCCGATCGAGATGGAAGGCACGTACCCGCTTCCCGAGGCGCAGCTCGACCGCTTCATGTTCAAGATCGAGGTCCGCTCGAGCTCGCTGGCCGACCTGGTGACGGTGATCGACCGCACGACGGGCGCGGCGACGCCGGAGCCGCAGGCGGTGACGAGCGGGCAGGACATCCTGACGATGCGGGCGCTGGCGCGCGAGGTCCCGATCGCGTCGCACGTGAAGGAATTTGCGGCGCGGCTGGTACTGGCGAGCCATCCGGAGGAAGCGGACGCGGCGCCGGTGGCGAAGAAGTTCCTGCGGTTCGGCGCGAGTCCGCGCGGCGCGCAGTCGCTGGTGCTGGCGGGGAAGCTGATGGCGCTGATGAAGGGGCGCTTCAATGTCAGCGTCGAGGACATCAAGGAAGCGGCGTACCCGGCGCTTCGGCACCGGCTGATCCGGAATTTCGAAGGGGAAGCGGAGGGGGTGTCGAGCGACGCGATCGTGAAGGACCTGATTGCGTCGGTGCCGGACGTGCCGAAGAGGGTGGAGAAGCTGCTCGCCGCGGAGTAAAACGGCAGGGGAACGGGTCAGGGCGGGATGGGGATGGGGTGGGCTGGGGCCGGGGCGAGGCGGGGGCAAGGCACGGGCGGGGATGAGGTGACGGAAAGGGGAAAGGGTGCCCGCTCCCGATCCCGACGCCTTTTCCCGATCCCGTGCGTTGCCCGAGCCTCGCCCCGGCCCCAGCCCACCCTGTCCCTCTCCCGCCTTCACCCCATCCCTTGCCGTTTTTCCTCAACACGCCATCCGCGATTCTCAATACTGGCCTCCATGCAGCGCGTCTACCTGACGGCGCCCGACTCCCCGCTCGGCGAAGCGGTTTCGACGATGCTGCGCGCGGCGGGGCACGACATCGCCACCGAAGTGTCGCGCGCCGACGCGATCGCGATTCTCGACGACGCGTACGGTGACTCGCTGGTCGCTTCGGCGGAGTCCCTCGTCGGACGGACGGCCGCGCTGCTCGACGCGATGCCTGCATCGGTGAAGCGTGTGGTCGTCGCCACGGGGGCGGACGTCTATGGCGAAGGTCCGGCGGAGTGCACGGATTGCGGTCACGTGCGGCCGGAGAATCGGCCCAACGACGTGATTGCGCCCTGGGAGCCTCGCTGCCCGCGGTGCGAAGGCCCGCTGACGCCGGCGGGGGTGCGCGAGGAGGAGCGCGTGCAGCCGGCGAGGCCGCTGTCGGCGCTCCGGTTATCCCGGGAGGATCTGCTTCTTGCCTGGGGACGGTCCACCGGCCTCGGTGTCTGCTCGCTCAGGCTCTTTGAGGTCTACGGCCCGCGGGTGCTGACGGGTGCGATCCATGGGATGGCGTCATTGATCCGGAACAACCGGGCGCCCGAGCTGCCGGAAGACGGACTGCAAACCCGCGATTTCGTGCACGTGCGGGACGCGGCGAAGGCGGTCGTGCTCGCGCTGACGAACGCGCGGGCGGCAGGGCAGATCTTCAATGTGGGGTCGGGAAAGGGCTCGCGGTTGTCGGTCGTGGCGGCGGCGATGGTGATGGCGCGAGGGGCTGAGATTGAGATGAAGCCGACGGGCGAGCACCGTCGGGGGGATCCGCGGCATCTGTTTGCGGAAACGATGAAGATCCGGCACACGCTGGGGTGGAAGCCGGAGGTTGCGCTGACGGTGGGGGTGGGCGAGGCTGTGGCGCTGGGTCAGGCGTCCGTCTGAGCGAGGGGAAATTCTCAGGGGTACACGGAGGTCACGGAGCGCACAGAGGACACAGAGGAAAGACAACAAAGTGGTTTTTATCTCTGTGACCTCTGTGCGCTCCGTGACCTCCGTGTACCCAAAGAGATTTCCCCACAGCCAGCATCGCCCGCCCTGGAAACAAAAACAGGGACCGGCTTTCGCCGGCCCCCATCCTGGTTGTTGCTTGCCCGCCCGCCCGCTTGCCCGCCTGCCAGCTCTTGTTTACCGCGCCGCCATCGCCAGCCTTCTCGTCTTCTGCGCCTTCCTCGACCCATCCTGATAAACCGAGTCGCGCAGCTTCGGCCTTCTCTGCGCCTTGAGGATCGCCTTCTCGAGAATCTCGGGAGCCGTGTACTTCGGCCCCGACGAAGCCTGGTAGTACGCACCCTGGTGGAAATGCGTCCCGCCGAGATCGTTCGCGCCCACCGACAGCGTCTGCACCGCTTCCGGCATCCCGTACAACACCCACGGCGACTGGATGTTCGGGATGATCTGCCCGAAGAACACCCGGCAGACGGCGACGAGCTTCATCAATTGCTGCTGCGTCATCCGCGGCCGGACTTCGGCCCCCGGCGCCGGCTCCGGCACGTGCGGAATGATCTGGAACTCCACGAACCCGCCCGTCTCCTTCTGAATGTTGCGCAGGATTTCGATGTGCTCGCAGATGTGGATCTCGTTCTCGACGTGCCCGACAACGATCGTCGCCGTCGTCTTGATCCCCATGTGGTGCGCCGTCTTCACGACGTCGACCCAGTCCGCGGTCCGGATCCGGTCCGGGCTGATCTTCTTGCGCACCTTGTCGTTCAGGATGTCCGCCCCCGTCCCCGGCATCGAATCAAGCCCCGCTTCCTTCAGCTGCGCGAGAATCTCGCGCGCCGGGACACGGGCCCTTCTCGAAGCGAAGAAAATCTCCGTCGGGCTGAACGCGTGGATGTGGATGTGCGGGTACTGCTCGCGCACGGCCGACACCAGCCGCACGAGGTACTCGATGCTCAGGTCGGGATTCAGCGCGCCCTGGATCGCCACGTCGCTCTTCGCCGGGCTCCCCGCGATCTTCGCGACGACCTCGTCGGCCGTCAGCGTGAACGCCTCCTTGTCCCCCTTCTTCCGGAAGTACGAACAGTGCTTCGACGACGCCCGGCTCACGTTCGTGTAGAAAACGTGCGACCGGTGCGTGAACGACACGATCCCCTGGTTCGTCCTGCGATTGACCTCGTTCGCAACCTGGAAGATGTCCGCGAAAATCGGGTCCTCCTGCTGCATCAGCATGAGCGCCTCGATCGCCGACACTTCCTGCCGCTCGATGGCGGCCTTGAGAATCACGTTCGGATCCATGCGGTGTAACCCCCGTTGTGGCCCCCGCCTTCGCGGGAGCAGCCCCCTCGCACGCCCTTACGCCGCCAGGTGGTCGAGACCGAACTCGCCCAGAAATGGCCTCAACCGGTGCGGCGGAAAACTCAGCACTTCGCTCAGCGGCTCGCCGCCGTGCCCGTGCCAGTCGCTTCCCGCCGTCGTGAACAGACCGTGCGTGTCTCCCAGCTCGATCAGCCTTGCCGTCCGAACCCCCTTCGTCCGACGCCGATAAGCCTCGATCCCTCGCAGACCCGCCTTCACGAACCGTCCCAGCCGCCCTTCCAGATCCTCCGCCGGAGGATGCGCCCACACCGCAATTCCATCCGATGCCCCGATCAGCCGGATCGCTTCCTCCACCGGCGTCAGCGCCAGCGGAATGATCCCGTGCCGGTAGTGCAGGTGGCGGTCGAAGGCATCCTCAATTGAAGCAGCATGCCCGCGCGCCACCATCACCTCCGCCACGTGCGCCCTCGACACCGACTCGCCCTTCGCCACCGTCCGAATGTCATCCAGGTCCAGCGGCACCCCGCGTTTCCGAAGCGACGCCAGGATCTCCTTCGCCCGCTCTTCCCGCCGCGCGAGAGCCGCGGTCAGGAAGGTGCGGATGGCGGGAGGGATGCTGAAGCGGAAGTAAGCGAGGATGTGGAGTTCTTCTTCGCCGCAGGACGCCGAGATTTCGACGCCGGGAATGAGGGCGAGGTCGCGGCCGCGAAGGGAGGCGCGCCCGAGGTCGAAGGACGAGATGGAATCGTGGTCGGTGATCGCGAGGACCCGGAAATCCGCCGCGCACGCCATGTCGACGATTTCCTCAGGCGTGAAGCGGCCGTCGGACAGAGTCGAGTGAGTGTGCAGGTCGAGTTTCATGGGCGCTGCGTGATCTCCATTCGCGAGTGGACTCGGTCGGCGGCGGACAGTAGCAATGCTGAAATGGTGACGCAAGGGCGTTTCCGCGAAAATTCGCATCAAAAACAAAACTTGTCATGAACATCGCGAACGGACTTGACTTCGGTCGAACGACCACTGCAACTCATCGTTTTGCTCGCGCGGCATTACGCGTCGCTCTAACCTCAGTTCATGTCAAGACCGGTTCTCGTTCTCGTCGACGCGCCGAATTTCATCTTCCGCGCCTTCCACGCGATGCCCCGGCTTTCGGGCCCGAACGGCGAGCCGACGGGCGCGATCTACGGATTCGTGGCGATGCTGCAGAAGCTGGTGCGCGAGCTCAAGCCGACGCACCTCGGCGTCGTGTTCGATCCGCAGGGGAAGACATTTCGCGACGATATGTACTCCGAATACAAGGCGACCCGCGCCGAGACGCCGCCCGAACTCGTCCTGCAGTTCGACCCCATTCGCGAAGTCGTCCGCGCGTTCCGCGCGCCACTCGTCGAGACGCCGGGGTTCGAAGCGGACGACGCGATCGCGACGCTGGCGCGGCGCGGAGAGGCCGCGGGAATGGACGTTGTCATCGCTTCGGGGGACAAGGACCTGTGCCAGGTCGTGACGGATAACGTGAAGGTGCTCGACACCATGAAGGACCGGTTGAGCGGGCCGGCGGAAGTGAAAGAGAAGTGGGGAGTTCCGCCTGAGGGAATCGTCGATCTGCTCGCGCTGATGGGCGACACCGTCGACAACGTGCCCGGAGTGCCGGGAGTCGGCGAGAAGACCGCGGCGTCGCTGGTGCAGAAGGCCGGGAACGTAGAAGCGCTTCTCGCAAATCCAGACCTCGCCGGCCGGCCGAAAATTGCGCAGTCGATCCGGGACCACGCGGCCGACCTTCGGCTTTCGAAAACGCTCGTCACGGTGAGGACCGACGCGCCCGTCGCGGAGTCCCTCGACGACCTGCGGGTGAAGCCCGCCGATTCCGCCGCACTCCGCACGCTCTTCACTCGATTCGGCTTCACGCGCTGGTTGAAGGAGCTGCCGGCGGATGAGCAGGCGCTTTCGCGGGCCGGCTACCGGGCGGTGGAAACGCTGGAGGGCGTTCACGAACTCGCGAAGTCGCTTCGCGCCGCCGGAGGATTCTCATTTTCCATCCTGGGAACTTCGCGCGAAGGAATGCGCGCGGCGCTGGTCGGCCTCGCCTTCTCCACCGCGGAGGGCGAGGGAGCCTACGTCCCCCTTGGCCACAGCCCCATGCTCGCCCCGAAACAGCCTCCCCGGGACGCGACTCTCGCCGCGCTCAAGCCGCTTCTCGAAGATGCCTCGATTCCAAAGTCGGCGTATGACGCCAAGTTCGACCTGCTGGTGCTGTCGAGGCTCGGGGTGGCGGTGAAGGGGCTTTCGTGCGATCCGATGCTGGCGGAGTACGTGCTGGATCCCGCGAAGCCGAACGACCTGGAATCGCTGGCGATCGAGCATCTTGGCGCGCGGATGACGCCGGCGGCGGATCTCGCGGGGCGCGGGCGCGGCGCGGTCTCGTTCGACGGCGTGGACGTGGCGAGCGCGACCGCCGCGGGGTGCGAATCGGCGGACGTTGCGGGGCGGCTGGCGAAGGCGCTACCGGCGAAACTCGACAAGGAAGGGCTGGGGCCGCTGTTCCGGGACGTCGAGATGCCGCTTCTGGAGGTCTTGTTCAGGATGGAGCGGACCGGCGTGCGTCTCGACGCCGCATTTCTCGCGACGCTGGGGGCCGAATTCGACCGGAGGCTCGCGAAGGTGCGCGACGCGATCTTCGAGGCGGCCGGGGAGACGTTCAATATCGACTCGACGAAGCAGTTGCAGCGCCTGCTGTTCGAGAAGCTGAAGCTGACGCCGGGGCGGAAGACCAAGACGGGATACTCGACGGACGCGGGCGTGCTCGAAAAACTCGCGTCGGAACACCCGGTCCCCGCGCGGATCGTCGAGTTCCGGATGCTGGCGAAGCTGAAATCGACGTACGTCGACGCGCTTCCGGCCGCGATCAACCCCGTGACGGGCCGGATCCACACGACGTATTCGCAGGCGGTGGCGGCGACGGGGAGGTTGTCGTCGAACGATCCGAATCTGCAGAACATCCCGATCCGGACCGAGGAGGGCAGGCGTATCCGGCGGGCGTTCGTGACCGAGCCGGGGTGGAAGCTGGTGAGCGCCGACTATTCGCAGATCGAGCTGCGGCTGCTCGCACACGTTTCGGGCGACGCGGCGCTCGTCGACGCCTACCGTAACGGGAAAGACGTCCACGCCCGCACTGCCGCCGAGGTTTTCGGCGTCCCGGAGGACGCTGTCACCAAGGACCAGCGGGCTCACGCAAAAGTCGTCAACTTCGGGGTCATCTACGGCATGGGCGCCAACGGCCTCTCCCAGTCCCTCGGCATCGACCGCGCCGCCGCCGCCCGCTACATCGAGGCGTACTTCCGCCGCTACGCCGGCGTCCGCGACTTCCTCGACCGCACTCTGGAGGAAACTCGCAAGACCGGCTACGTCCGCACCCTCCTCGGCCGCCGCCGCCCCCTCCCCGATATCAACGCTTCCGACGGCAACCTCCGCTCCGCCGCCGAGCGGATGGCCGTCAATGCCCCCGTGCAGGGAAGCGCCGCCGACCTCATCAAGGTGGCCATGATCCGGGTCGACCGGGCCCTGGCCGGGAGCGGCCTGAAGGCACGCATGCTGCTGCAGGTCCATGACGAACTGGTGTTCGAGGCGCCGGAAGCCGAGGTGAAGCGGCTCCTTTCGATCGTCGTCGAGGGAATGGAACAAGCGATGGAACTGAGCGTGCCGTTGAAGGTCGACGTGGCGGTGGGGGAGAATTGGGGAGAGTTGAAGGGGTAGAAACGGCTGGGGATGGGCGCCATCCGCACCGACGGTTCGCGCCCCATCCCAATCCCCAGCCCGAGCCCCCCAGGCCCGAACCCGCCGTTCCCAATCCCCTGCCGTTCACGCAATTCTCTTTGACCCCTCTACCCCCGCCCCTATAATCCGCGCCACTGTTGGCGGGGGATTCCTTTCAGTCGACTCGGAGGAAACGCATGCTCAAGGCCCTTCGGTTCGCGCTCGTCGCGCTTGCGACCTTGTCGTCCGTCATGTTCGCCTCGCCCGCTTCCGCTGGGATGATCTCCACGCCGAAGCCCGCGTCGGACTGCGAGCAGCGCGAAGCCGCGAAGGAGTTGTTGAAGTGCCGTCTCACCGAGTCCGGGGCCCTTCCGCCCGGTTTCGACGAGAGCGTCGACCGGATGTCGACGCAGGATCTGGTGGTGCTCGCCGGGCACGTCGAGACTTCGAGGAACGCCGGAAGCGTCCTGCTCGCGGTCGGCATAGCGGCGGCCGTGGCGGTCGTGGTCACGCTGCTCCTGTTCGAGACGTTCTACCCGGAAAGGTAAGTGCACACTCTTCGAATCTTCGGGGGCATGGCCGCTCTGGCCGTGCCCCTTTTTTTTTCGGGTTGCGGCGCGCCCGGGGAGCGGGTGGCGTCCCCGCCGCCCGGAATGGTTCGAGTCAAGGCGACGCTTCCTCGCGGCGGGTTTCTCGATTGTGGTCCTGAAGTTCTTTCTGCAGTCCTGGCGCTCTACGGCAAGCCCGCCGACGTCGCCCTGATCTCCGAGGGGATCTGCGAAAAGACGAAGGGCGGCACCATGCCCCTCGCCCTGGCCGCCTGGGCGGGGCAGTACGGGCTCCGGACGCTCGCGGCGCCGGGCTGTCCGGACAAGACGCTCGCGGCCGCGCTCGAGGCCGGCGTCCCCGCGGTCACCATGGTGGAGATTTCGCCTCTCGTGTTTCATTACTACCTCGTCATCGGCGCGCCTTCCGGCGAAATCGTCTGCGCCGATTACAACCACGCCGTCCGCCTCTTTCGGAAATCCGAATTCGACAAGCTCTGGAACCGCACGCATCGCTACACGCTCTTCATAGCCCCCGACGTCTCCGCCATTCCCTACGACGAGAACGAGTACCTCGCGCGCCTGGAGGAACCGCCGTTCCCCCCCGACTGGGTCGACGCGCGCACCCACTACCTGATCGGGCTCGACTACGAGCAGAGGGGGCTCTTCAAGCTCGCGAAGATCGAATACCGCCGCGCGATCGATCTCGACAGCAAGCGGGTCGACGCGGCGCTGGCGTTGGGAAATCTCTTCTTCTTCAAAGACGAAAACACCGAGGAAGCGGTGAAGGCGTACCGCCGCGGCGCGCACGCCGGCGGATCGTGCGCCAACAACCTGGCGTTCCTGCTTTCCGAGAAACTCGGCAAGCCGGGCGAAGCCTGGGAGTTCGCGAAGGCGGCGGAGGCGCAGTGCGTGAAGCGCTCGGTGCCGTGGTTTTCGGCGCTCGACACGCAGGGGACCGTGGCCATGCGTCTCGGCCGTGCGCGCGACGCGCTGGAGTCGTGGAAGCGCGGTGCGGCGGCGTACGGCGACGCGGACCGGGAACAGCGGGGGCCGTTCCGGGCGAGCGCGGCGCGGGCGGCGATTGCGGCGGGAGAGCGTTCCGAGGCGACCGAGCTGCTGGCGCTGGCGGAGCAGGACGGTGTGGATCCCGCGGCGATCAAGGAACTGCGGGAACTGCTTCGCAATCGTTGATCTATCCCAGGCCAAAAAAAAACCCGGCCGTGGGGCCGGGCTTCGGAAATTCAGGGCACGTTCTTACGGGTTGTAGCTCGTCAGGTACCCGTGGTCCCAGAGCAGCTCGGACAGGATGATGACTCCCGCGGCCACGACGGCTGCGGCGCCCAGGGCGATCCCGAGCGCGTTACCTGCGTTTTCCATCGCCATCATGTGAGCCACCAGGGTCGACCGCTCTTCGCTCGACAGAAGCGTCGCCGCGGCCGCGACTTGCGCGCCCGGCATTCCCACGCGCTCTGCCGCCGCCTTCAGGATCGCCACTTCTACCTCTGCGTTCGACGTGGGCGTAGCCTTCGGGGTCGGAATCATCCCGGCCTGCGCCGGACCCGTGAACAGGATCGTCGAGAGCAACGCCATTGCGACGAGCGCGACGCGGCAAACCTTCAGCATGCGTTCCTCCTGTAACCGGACTTGGATGACGTCCCCCGCTTCAATGAGCCGGAAGTTTAGGGCGGAATGGAGTGGCAAGTCAAAGGCTATTTGCCCGGGTTTCCCTCGTATTTTTCGATGGCGGCGTCAAACGGGCCGGACTCGAGCTCGACGACGAGCCCCGAAGCGTAGAGGACGAGGCGCTTCCCGTCGCGCGGCGATTTTTCCCAGAGCAGGGGTTTTCCCGGCGGCAGGTCCCGGGCGATCGGGTCGCGGGTCACGCGGAAAGCGCACTTTCCCCACTCGCCTCGGTCGAATTCCTCGGGAGTGACGCGCGCGGCGTCCCGCGGCGTGTTCAGGTGGCGAGTCTCGATCAGCCCGGCGTCCTTGAGGTCCGTCCAGAGGTCCTCGCCGCTGCGCGGGGCCTTCCCGCGGTTTTCGAAGTACCGTTTGATGCGCGTGCCCAGGTCCGCCAGAACTCCGCGGCTCGCGCCTGCGATCTGCTGATCGCGGTAGACGCGGATGTCGACTTTCCAATGACCCTCGTCCTTCACGCACGGCAAATCTACGACGCCGTTTCCCATCTGGAGGACCAGAACGGCGGTGTCGCCCTTCTCGTCGACTTTCACCAGCTGGGCGGTCAGGGTTCGAAGCGCCGCTCCCGCGTCGCGAGTCGTGACGCCGTCGAAGCCGAGGAGATTGGCCTTGAGCAGGGCGACGTTTTCAGTCGCGACGCCGATCTTTACTTTCATGAAGGCACCCGCGGGCGTGTCCGGCACTTCGAGTCCCTGGTGGCAAAACGGGCATTCGTGGGACTCGGTTGCGGGCTGCGGGGGGTCTTCGGCAGAGGACAGCGGGAAGGGGAGCCTGCCCAGGAGGAAACCGGCTGCCAACAGGGGAATCAGGGCCAACGCGGATCGGAGACGCATAGAAGCTCCTCATGAAGGGTCGCTTCCATATACAACCACAGAGTCGCAAAGGGTTTCCAAAAAACTGACCGTAAAGGGGCGCGATCGCCCCGCTCTGCCGCTTCCCGGAATTGCCTACAATAACTCGCCCGCATCCTCGTTGGTCTTGAAGGAGCCGCGATGGACCTCGACTTCGTCCGGCAGTGCCAGCGAGGCGACCCCGCGGCCTTGGCCAAGCTTGTTGACCAGGTTCAGGGGCCGCTCATGGGCTACCTCTGCAGGATGACGGGCGACCGGGTTCGCGCGGAGGACGCGCTGCAGGACACCATGCTGCGCGCCCTCCGCGCCCTCCCGGATTGGCGGCCGACGGGGTCCTTCGAAGGATGGCTCTTCACGATCGCAAGGAACTGCGCGATGGACATCCTGAGACAGAGGCCGATGGTGAGCCTGGACGGCGAAGAACGGCCGGGCGATTCGGTGCCGGGGACGGAGGAGCCGGCGGAAGACCGGGTCGACCGGGGGATCATGACGGGGCACTTGCGTGAAGCGCTGGCCGGGCTTCCGCAGGAGCAGCGGGAAGTCGTGTCGCTCCGGATGTATGGCGGGCTGTCGTTCAAGGAGATTGCGAAGGCCACCGGGTGCCCGCTGAACACGGCGCTCGGGAGAATGAGATACGCGCTGTTGAACCTGAAAAAGGCCCTGTCCGGCGTCGTGGTGGAGGAATGACGATGAGCTGCGAAGACATCCGGAACCTGGCATTGCTCGCCGCGTGCGGCGAGGCGGGCGAGGCGGAAGCGGCTACCGTCCGGGAGCATGCCGCGAAATGCCGGGCCTGCGCCGAAGAGATCCGCGCGCTCAACGAGGGGCTGGAGTTGCTCAAGCATGTTCCGCGGGAATCGCCGTCGTCGGAAGCGCGCTCGGCGCTGGGCTCGCTGCTGTTGCGGGAGGCGCCGCGACCTGCGTTGCGGTCCGTGCGCGGCTGGGCGATCGCGGCTGCCGCGCTGATGGCCGTCACGGCAACCGCGCTGGCCTGGAAGCTGGGAGCGTGGGGCGTCACGAAGCCGGCCGACGTGGCGCGCGGAAACGGCAAAGAGTCGGTCGAGCCCGCTCCGGTCGCCACGAAGGACCCGCAGAAAACCCGCAAACCCGTCGATACGCTGTCGACCTGGACGCTTCTCGCCAACGACGACATCGACGACTTCGCCGACGCCGTGAAGGAACTTCGCGGCGGATCCACCACCTCTTCCGTCAAGCCCGACCCCGGCGCGGTCTGGTTCCGCCAGGACACCGCCGCCGTGGACGCCTTGTACGACGGCCTCGACGAGATCACCGCCTCCCCCGACAAATTCTGACCCACAGAAAGGCCTGCCATGAACCGCTTCGCGACGCTCGCCCTTTTCGCCACGCTGGCCACCGCTGCGTTCGCCCAGAATCCGCCTCCGCCTCCCGGTGAGCCGGGCCGTCCGCCGCGTGGCGGCGGCGACGAGGATCGGATGCGCCTCCACGACCAGATGCGTTCGCTCGAAGAGCGGATCGCGGAGAACGAGAGGCGAATTGCCGGCGGTTCGCTGTCGGATGAAGAAGAAGCGAAGCTGAGGGCGGAATCGAAGAAGCTCCAGGCCGAGCGGCAGGAAGTGGAAGCAAAGCTGCGGAAGGCGGGCCCTGGGGAGGGTCCCGGCAAGGGCGATCCGCGGATGCGCGAGATGCGGGCCAGGCTTGAGGAGCTGCAGTCGCGGTTGCGGGAGCTGGAGGCGGCGGGGAATTCGGAGGAGGCGAAGCGGGTCGCGCTGGACCTCGAAAGAGTCCTGGCAGAATTGCGCGCGCTGGAGTCCCGGATGCCCGGCGGCCCGGTCCGTCCAGGCGAGCCGCCGATGGGGCCCGACTCGCTGGGCCCCGGCGGGCCGCGCCCATTGAGGGGCGTCCCGGTTTCTGCGGAAGACGTCGCGAAGGGGCTTGCGTGGATCGGCACGAACGAACCGGTGCGCCTTCAGCGGCTCAACGACCTGAAGCAGCAGCGCCCGGAGGAATACGAGCGCGCGGTCAACCAGGTTGCGTTTGAAATCCGCGAGCTGCTGACCATCAAGCAGAACGACGCCAAGCGGTACGAGCGCCGCGTGGAGCAGCGCAAGCTCGACTACCGCGCGACGGAACTTGCCGAGAAGATCCGCGGCGCGGGCGAGAACCAGGGGATGAAGGCGGAGAGGGAAGAACTAAGGGGGATTCTGGGGAAGCTGTTCGATTTGCGCGAAGATGATCGTGAGCTGGAGCTGAAGCGGCTGGAGGAAGAATTGGCGCGGTTGAAAGACACGATGAAGAAGCGGAAGGATGCAAAGGACAAGATCATCGAGAAGCGCATGTCGGAGTTGCTGGGGGAAGAGGACGACCTGCAGTGGGAGCCGGGAGGGCCGGGGTCGAAGCCGGGGGAGCCGCCTCCCGCCCCTAGAGATCGGTAAGAGTTCTCTTGGTTACACGGAGGACACGGAGCGCACGGAGGTCACAGAGAAAAAAGACAAATTCACTTTGTGTTTTTGCTCCGTGACCTCTGTGCGCTCCGTGTCCTCCGTGTAACCAGAATCAACGTCCCCTTCGTCTCGGGGCAGGCGGCGCCTTCTTTCCCCTCTTCGGCGCGCTCACCGCTTCCACATCCACCGCGCCCGCATCTCGCAATTTCCCCGCCTTCGCGTGCAGGTGCCGGATCGCGTCGCGCAGTTCCGCGGCCTTTTCGAACTCGAGCCGGTCGGCTGCGGCGAGCATTTCTTTCTCCAGGTCGAGAATCGCTTCACCGGTCTCGTACTCCTTCTCCGTCAGGCCGACGAGCGCCCGCGCCATCGACTTCGCGCGGATTTCACCCTCGATCCCCTCCTGGATCGCCTTCTTGATCGTGCGCGGCGTGATCCCATGCGTCACGTTGTACGCGACCTGGATTTCGCGCCGGCGGTTCGACTCTCCGATGGCGCGATTCAGCGATTCGGTCATCTTGTCCGCGTAGAGGATGACTTTGCCGTTCACGTTGCGCGCGGCGCGGCCGATCGTCTGGATGATCGAGGTTTCGCTGCGGAGGAATCCCTCCTTGTCCGCGTCGAGAATCGCGACGAGCGTGACTTCGGGGAGGTCCAGGCCTTCGCGGAGCAGGTTGACGCCGACGACGCAGTCGAACTTGCCTTCGCGAAGCGATCTCAGGATCTGGACGCGCTCGAACGTCTGGATTTCGGAGTGAAGGTACTTCGACTTCACGCCTTCTTCCTCGAGGTACTCGGAAAGGTCCTCGGCGAGCCGCTTCGTCAGGGTCGTCACGAGCGCGCGCTCGGATTTCGCCGCGCGGTCCTTGATTTCCCTGATGAGGTCGGGGACCTGTCCTTCGGCCGGGCGCACCATGATTCCCGGGTCGACCAGTCCCGTCGGCCGGATGATCTGCTCGACGGCCACGCCACCGGACCGCTTCAGCTCGTACGGCGCCGGCGTCGCGCTCACGAAGACCGTCTGGCCGACGACAGATTCCCACTCGGCGAATTTCAGAGGCCTGTTGTCGAGCGCCGACGGAAGCCGGAACCCGTGGGCGACCAGGGTCTCCTTGCGGGCGCGATCGCCGTTGTACATCCCCTGGATCTGCGGCGCGCTGACGTGCGACTCGTCCACGATCGTCAGAAAGCCTTTGGGGAAGTAGTCGATCAGGCACGAAGGGCGTTCGCCGGGTTTCCGGCCTGAAAGGTGCCGCGAATAGTTCTCGATCCCGTTGCAGTAGCCGACTTCCTGCAGCAGCTCGAGATCGTATTTCGTGCGCGCCTCAAGGCGCTGCGCTTCCAGCAGCTTCCCTTCGCCGCGAAGTTCCGCCAGCCGCCCGGTCAGCTCTTCGTGGATGTGGCCGATCGCCGCCACCATTTTGTCCTGCGGTGTGACGAAGTGTTTCGCGGGGTAGACGGAGTAGTCGTCGAAGAGGAACAGGTCCGAGCCCGTGACCGGGTTGATCTCCGTGATCTTCTCGACCATGTCGCCGAAAAGCCGGATGCGAAGCGCCGTCTCGGCGTACGCGGGGTAGATTTCGACGACGTCGCCTTTGACGCGAAACTTTCCGCGCGTCAGCGCCGCGTCGTTGCGTTCGTACTGAAGCTCGATCAGGCGGCGCAGGAGGTTGTCTCGCGGGATGTCGTGTCCGGTGCGGATGGGGATGACCATCGACCGGTAATCGGCCGGCGTGCCGAGGCCGTAGATGCACGACACGGACGCGACCACGACGACGTCGTCACGGCTCAGCAGCGCGGACGTCGCCGCCAGCCGCAGCCGGTCGATGTCCTCATTGATGTCCGCGTCCTTCTCGATGTAGATGTCCTTCTGCGGGATGTACGCCTCGGGCTGGTAGTAGTCGTAGTACGAGACGAAGTAATGCACGGCGTTCTTCGGGAAGAAGTCCTTGAACTCCGCGTAGAGCTGCGCCGCCAGCGTCTTGTTGTGGGAGATCACGAGCGCCGGCCGCCCCCACCGCGCGATCACGTTCGCCATGGTGTAGGTCTTGCCGCTGCCCGTGACGCCCAGCAGCGTCTGGGCGCCGCGCCCGGCTTCGAGGCCCGCCATCAGCTTCTCGATCGCCTCGGGCTGGTCGCCCGCGGGTTCGTAGGGCGCGGTGAGCTCGAAGGCGGATTTCGCTGATCTCGGCTTGTCGGCCGCGGCAGCCGGTTCGTGTTTCGCGCTCATCCGGCCAAGGTACCTGCGGCGCGAACCGCTGTCACCTCGGAAGCCCGCGGCGGACGTCGTACAGGTAGCGCGTTTCGCCCGGCGGCGAGAGCCGGCACGCCGTGGCGATCCGGAATCCGTTCGTGAGGAAAACGCCGTGGGCGTAATTGGTGGAAGCGTGGCTCGCGCGCAGCCGGATCGCCATCTGGATCCACGATCCGCCGCGGCCGGGGCGCATTCCGGGGTACGTCGGCCCTGCGTCGTTCAGGTTCCAGTCCCAGGAATTCCCCGCCATCCCGCGCACTCCGTACGGCGACTCGTCGGGCGGAAACGCCCCGACCGGCGACGGCCGCATGCTCTGCGGATGAGAGAGCTGGCAGTTGCAGAACGACGGATCCAGATGGTTGCCCCACGGATAGATCCGCCCGTCCACGCCGCGCGCCGCCTTTTCCCACTGGTCCTCGTGGGGAAGTGTCCTGAGGCTGCCGTCGCGCGCCGAAAGCCAGCGTGCGTAGGCCATCGCGTCCGTCCACGACACGCCCATCACAGGCCAGTCCGTGCGCCAGTCCTCGGGCGCGTGCTGAAGCCGCGACGCCTTCCGGCGCAACTCCGGCGGATTCGCGGCAAGCCACTCGGCGGTCGGGATCGCAAAGCCCCCTTCCGGCAGCCGCGGCCAGTAATGTCCCTTCTCGCCCGTCTCCCGTGGAACCCGCTTCGCCGCGCCCTCCGCGTCTGTCCGGGCCAGGTCATTCAGGAACGTCAGGTACTCCGCGCACGTGACCGGAAAACGCGAGAGGAAGAAATCGTCCAGTTCCAGCATCTCCTCCGGCCCGGAGTTGGGATTCCCGCGGTCGCCCTGGTACCGGAAGGCGCCGCCGGGGATGGGACAGGAATCCGCGGGGACCTCGCCGGCGGCGAACAGCGAAAGGACGACCTCGACGCCCTCCAGCCGCCCGATCTCGAACGGCACGCGCGCCGGTTGGAGCCCGGGGGCGACCACAACCGCCAGCCACGAGCCCATCGGAATCGCGCGCCGCTCGACAGGCGTGGCGCCGAGATGGAGCCCGGGCCCGCGCGGCCGGAAAGGCGAATCCCCGTAAAGCGCGTCCAGAGCCGCTTCCGGAACCGGGCGGCCTCCCTCGAGCGCCGTGACCGGCACGAGCAGGCGGTCGAGCTCTTCGAAGCGAAACACCCAGACTTGCGCCCCGGCGACATCCTCGGCCCGGCACGCCGCGGCGTGGACCCGGACGCGCACGTCCCCCGATGGCTCGAAAGCCCGCTCGTCATCCACCGGGAATCCGTCCAGCCTCCGCCCCGACCATGGGTGATACCCGAGCACGCTCATCTCCGCCGCCGGCACGAGCCGTCCGGCCGTCAGGCAGCCGCAGCTGTACGCCCGCGCGCGAAACGTCAGCCGCCCGTCCCCCCGAAGCCGGGCGTCGAGCGCCCCGTCGTTGAATCTCTCCGCAAGCTGACGGTTCACCTGCATCCCCTTCCGGTCCCCGGCTTCCTCGGCCTCCAGAAACAAATCCCAGTAGATCTCCGCCTGCAGCCGGCGCGCCGCCCCCAGTTCGGGCGCGTTCGCCAGCGCCGCCGACAGCGCCCCGCGCGCTTCCGTCAGCGCCCTCACCGCCGCACGCTCAATTTCCGCCGCGCGGTCCTGCGCCTCCCAGAAGGGCCGCTTCAGATCTTTCCCGGCATGAGCCGGCACCGACCGCCCCGCTTGCTCCGCCTCCGCCCGCGCCTGTCGCGCTTCCTGCAGCCGTCCTTTCCACGCTTCTCGAAGTTCCGCCGCCCGCGCCGTTTCTTCCTCCGCCAGCGCCCGCCGCCGCGCGCGCTCGCGGCTTCCCTCCAGCCACGCGTCAAGCTCGGCGGCAAGGGCTGCGGCGTCGGGGAAGCGGTCCTCTTTTTTCCGGGCCAGGGCTCGCAGGCAGGCGGACTCGAGATCCTGCGGGACTTCGGGCCACGCGGGCGCGGCGGCCGCGCCGGCCGCGCCGGGACGGGCGGGGGATTCGGAAGCGCGTCGGCGAAGCGCTGCGCTCGGGGGTTCCGGGGATGCCGACACGACCTTGCTCAGGATTTCGAGGCTTGAATTCCCTTCGAACGGCGGCCGGCCGCAGAGGATCTCGTAGAGAATCGCGCCGAGCGCGTAGACGTCGCTGCGCGCGTCGATCGCCGCAACGTCCCCGGATGCCTGCTCGGGCGGCATGTACTCGGGCGTGCCCATGACGTCTC
>WSZJ01000155.1 GCA_009773755.1 Planctomycetota bacterium
CACCGCCGCCGCCGCCGCCGACGCCCATCGCGTCGTAGACGCCCGCAGCCTTGCCGGGCTGACGGCCACGGATGCCGCCGCCTTCACCGGGCATCGCCGAGAGGAATTCCTCGGAGTCGCCCTTCATCTTTCCGTAGTCCTCGTTGTCCGCCGATTCGTTGTGGTCCGACTCCTCGGCGTCCGGGAAGAAAATCGCGGGCTCTTCCGTCGGCGGCGCATTCTCCTGGCCGACCTTCGGGATGCCCTTGCGCTCGAAAACGTCGCGAGGCCGCTCCAGGTCGAGCTTCTTGTCGACCTTCGCGGCGAGCGGAATGATCGTCGGCTCTTCCTTGATCGTCACCTTCTCGTCGAACGTGATGACCGTCATGCCGGCCAGCACGATCAAATGGAAGGCGATCGAGATGAGCCACCACGGCGTGTTGCGAACCTGCTCCTCGACCCACGAAGAGAAGGAGAACTGGCCCCCGTCCGCGGGCATCGGAGCACCCTGCTGGTACTCGTCGCCGTATTCGGGTTCCTGCTCCATCGGCTGCTGACCCCTCATGTTCTTGGCTCCCTACAAGGCGTTAGAGGAAACCTCGGTGTTTTTCACTTTAGGACCGCCTGCTCTCCCCATCAGGAAGACCACGGCGACAAGCACGACACAGGCGGCAACCACTCCGATCGTAACGGCCGGGCTCCAGATCGAACGGCTCGCAGTCCTCGGAATCTTCGTCACTCTCTGGGCAAGGAAGTAAGGCACTCTCGCAGTCTGACCTTTGATTGTCTCATATTTGTGCGTTCGAATGAAGATTCCGTCCGCTTCCACAGGGCTCCGTTCGTCAATCCCATCCGGCCTCTCCAGCACATCCACTATGAAGGACTCACGCCCCCCAAGGTCCACCAAGTAGAGCCTATAAACGGAATCGTACGGGCCCTGGTTCGATTCGAGCCGAATATTCCAAAAAGCCTTATTCAATAGCCCAGAAAGACTTACGACGTTTCCGCGGTGCGCAGACGGATTTTGTAGAAGCTCCACATAATCCATCCGCTCTTCAGGCTTCAGCCCTTCACCCGCCTTCAGATTCGCAATGTGCCTCACCAGATACTTGAACCCCTTGTCCGAAACAACGTCGTCAAGCGGCGCGTCATCTTTTTGCTCCGCCAGCATGTTGTCCCACTTCACAACACCCCCAGGAACTCCCGGCTGCGGCCCCGCACTCTGCGCCTCCATCCGCTTCTTCCATCGCTCGTTGTCCGCTTCAATCTCCTTCTGATTCTTCAGCTTGTTCCACTGGTACTGAAGCACCGCCGAAATCCCTCCGAGCGTGATGAGGATGAACAGGAACAGCCTCTTCATTTCCCCCACCGTCGAAAACGCGTTCCCCGCCATGTACCGCGCCTTGATCTGCTCCATCGCGGCTTTCTGCGAAGGAGCACCAGGCGACGCCGGCGGGGGGGGCGGTTTTGGTTCGGTCATCGTCGATGAAGGGGTAGTTTCGGGCATTTCGCGGGAGCTTATTTCTGCGGCCAGGGCTGGGTCAGTTCGACCTTCGCGATTCCGTTCGACTTGAAGAGATCCATCACCTTGATGACGTCCTTCCAGGGCACGTCGGGAAGCGCGTCGATGATGGCCGGGGCTTCCTTCTGGCCGTTCGCGGCATGGCGCGCGAGCCCAGACTGAACCGTCTCGACGAGGTCCGCATCGGAAGCGAGGACGACGCTACCCACCCTGCGAATGACCGACTGTGACGCGCCATCCCAGGACATCTGAATTCGGACTTCTTCGACCACGACCTGGTCGGGAGGAAGCATGGTTCAGGTGCTGCCTTTTTTCGGCAGCCAGCTCTCGAACTTCCCCTCAAGCTGTTTGAAGTGGAACGAGCACATGAAGAAGATGCACAGGCAGAAGATGATGTCGACCATAGGAGCGACGTTCAGGGCGACCGGGTTGTCCTCGCCGGCGGAGCCGTGGGCCATGTCCGTTCTCCTGATTACCTGGGAAGGGGAGCGGCCGCGCCGCTTTCGATCTTGTAAATCTTCGCTTCGGCGCAGGTCATCATCACGCGCTGCACGACGCCGTACGGGGCCGACTTGTCGCCGCGGATCATCGCGGACCGTTCGCTGAGCCCGCCCGGGGTGGAGCGACCGGGGTCGCCGTCGGTTACGAGAAGCGCCCTGAGCCGTCCCAGGTCCTGTTCGTTGCGCACGTCGTAGTCGCTTCCGCGCACGCCGACCATCCAGTGCGCGTCGTTCCGGCACACGCCTCGGCTGGCGAAATCGGGGCAGCCGCGGGTCGCGTGGTACACGTTGATCGTAGTCCGGCCTTCCTTCGGAGCGTCGCCGTCGTCTTTCTTCACGCTGATCGCTTCCGGAAGCTCGACGGCTTCCAGCTCGCGCTGGCCCATGTCTGAGCCGAGCATGAAGAAGAGCAGCATGAGGAACATGATGTCCACCATGGGGACGAGGTTGATGGCCGTAGCCTCCTCGACGCTCACGGGCTGGGGTTTCATGTTTCTCATGGGTTCGCTCCGGGGGAGGGCCGTCCCCCGGCGGAGTGGTGAGCCTGTCGAACCACTCGCGCCGGAGGACGACCGCTTCAGTTTCCTGTTACTTCCACTGGCCCGGCATCGGGGCGGCCAGCTCGACCTTTTCCAGCTTGTTCCGTTTGCAGATGTCCATCACGTTGATCACGTCCTTCCAGGGGACCTCCGGCCAGGCGTCGATGATCACCGGAGTCTCCGGCCTGTTGAGCGACTTGAACTTCTCGATCCGCTCCACGAGGATCGAGCCCATCTCTTCGTCCGAACCCACCAGCTGGGCGTTGACTTTGCGCGTCGTCATGCCCGTCGCCGCGTCCCACTTCATGAAGACGCGTACTTCCTCCAGGATCGGGTTCGGCACCGGATCGCCGAAGACGCCCTTGTCCTTCGGAAGCCACGACTCCATTTTTCCTTCGAGCTGCTTGAAGTGGAACGAGCACATGAAGAAGATGCACAAGCAGAAGATGATGTCGACCATCGGCGCCACGTTGAGGGCGACGGGGTTTTCTTCTGTTGAGCCGCCATGCGCTGCCATGAATATCCTCCGTTTACTTGAACGCCGAGTTGTCGGGCTGAGGCTGGGCCGCGCCCGTTTCGATCTTGTAGATCCCGCACTCCGCGGACAGGTTCATGACGTGCTGGACGGCGCCGTAAGGAGCTTTGGCATCCGCGCGGATCATGACCAGCCGTTCCGACACACGGTCCCCGATGGACGCCTTGCCTTCGTCGGAGTCCTTCTTCAGAAGGCCGCGCAGCTTGTTCCGCTGCTCCTGGTCCTTGACGTTGTAGTCGTGGCCCCGGACGCCGACCTTCCAGTGGTCGTCGTTGCGGCAAATCACGTTATTGTCCTTGTTGCTGTAGTCGGCGCAGGCCTGGCCGCGCTTCAGGTCGTGGTAGACGTTGATCGTCGTCCGCCCTTCCTTCGGCGCGTCCCCCTTGTCCTCCTTGATGGACGAGGCGAGCGGAAGAGTGACCTCTTCGAGCTCGCGCTGGCCCATGTCGGAGCCGAGCATGAAGAAGAGCAGCATCAGGAACATGATGTCGACCATCGGCACCAGGTTGATGGACGTCGCTTCTTCGACGTCGACCGGCTTTGAGAGTACGTGTTTGGCCATGGTTTTCTCCGAGGTCCGCCGTTACTGCGGCGGGGTCTCCATTACCGAGCGCGAGAGCAGTTCGCCGGCGATCGTGTTGAGCGACAGCGTCGTGCCGGAGATCTTGTTCTTGAAGAAGAACGCGACGGTGAGGAAGACGATGGCGGCGAAGAGGCCCATGGTCGTATTGACGAGGGACTCGTACACGCCGACGGCGAGGTCGGCGGGCGTGGGCGACTTCATCTGCTCGATTTTCTGGAAGGCGGTCACCATGCCCGTCACGGTGCCGAGCAGCCCGAGCAGCGGCGCGATGTTCCCGATCAGCGCCAGGTAGGAGATTTTCGCGTTGAGGCGGAAGGCTTCTTCGGCGATCGACTCCTCCATGCCCTTCTTCATTTCCTCGTAACCGGCCTCGCCTCGGACCACGGCGCCGGCGACGATGCGTGCGAGGTAGGAGCGGTCGGCGTCGCACACGGAGAGAGCCTGCTCGAAGTTCTTTTCGGCGAGCAGCGTTTCAAGCTCCGAAATCAGGTGCGGCGGGCCGAGTTTTTCCTGGCGAAGGTTCACGGCGTACTGAATCGTGAGGGCGGTGCCGCAGACCGAGACGCCGACGAGCATGATGCCGACGAGTCCGGTCGTCTTGAAAAGATCGAACCAGGACTTCTTTTCGACGTTTCCTTCTTCCTCGGAGGCGAAAGCCGTTGCGCCGAGGACGGTCATGAAACCGACGAGTGCGACGACGGTGATAACTTTCCTCCAGTTCACTGTAAGCCTCCTCCGGGAAAAGGGAATGGGGCGGGATTTTGGGTCGATGCTTGCAATCGCAAGGGGAGTGCCGCTGGAAGTGAAATGTTCGGAAAGAGTGCAAGGTGAAGCGGCATAAATCGTTATGTCGATGTGCAGGCTGTGGTTCGCAAGACGGAATTCAGTGTGAATTTGGGGCAGCGTGCCTCATGGGTTTTTCTGCTGGTCGCAACTTCAAATGAGGCCTTGAGTTGCGCTTCGGCATTCCATTCGGGGCATTCCGCCCCAATTGACCATCCGTTCGCCATGCGCAGGGCTCAAGTCCAGGCGGCAATCCTGCCGATAGAATTGACTTTTGCGGGCCATAGTTTATAATTTTTATGTATTTGCAGCAAGACTGAAGCCGGGCCTGTCGTTTGCGTTGGAAATGGACCGGTTCTTTTCCGCATTTGCCCGGAATCTTCCTAACCTTTTGCCGCAGAACGCGCTTGTAGTGATGGAGCTCAAGCGGCAAGACGGGTAGATTTCGGACAGTTGTGCAGGCCGCGTGCAGGAATGCGGCCACCCTTGGGGGGGCCATCCATGCCCAGAATCGGCGACCGGATCAGCGAATACATCCTCACGGAAAAGTGCGGCGAGGGCGGCTTTGGCGAAGTCTGGAAGGCCAACCACCATATCTTCGCCGCCGACGCCGTCGCGGTCAAAATCCCGACCGACACGACCTACGTCGACTTCCTCCGCAACGAGGGGGTCATCCAGCACAACCTCCAGCACCCGCACATCGTCCGCACCCTCGGGCTCGACCCCAACGCCCAGCCGCCCTACTTTGTCATGGAATACGTCGAAGGAAAAGCGCTCAGGGCGCTTCTCGGTGAAAAAGGCCGGCTCGCTTTCCGGGAAGCGGCCGACATTGCGATTCAGATTCTTGAAGCGCTTGCATTCGCGCACGACAGGGGAGTGACGCACCGCGACCTGAAACCCGAGAACATCCTGCTCGCGCTCGCCGGGCCCGCCGCCTGCGATCGCGCCGCGGTCCACCAGGCTCTCGGCGGCGTCTATCGGGTGAAGATCTCCGACTTCGGGCTCGGCGCGGTGTCGCGCGCAGTCACTCACACGATGTACCTCTCCGGGCTGGCCAGGACGCAGGCGGGCAAGGCCATCACCGGCACGATCGAATACATGGCGCCCGAGCAGCGGCGCGGGTCCGCCGAAGCGGATCCCCGGGCCGACGTCTACTCGGCGGGGATCGTTCTCTACGAAATGCTGGTCGGCGAAATCCCCGTCGGCGCATTCCGGTATCCCGCCCAGGTGCGCAACGACGTCCCGGCCGAAATCGACCTCATCATTCGCGGCTGCCTCCTCCCCGACCCGCGCGAACGCTTCGCGTCCGCCCGCGAAGTCCTCGAGGATCTCGTCGCCGCCGTCGAAGGCCGCCCGATGTCCCACGTCGCCCGCCTCCTTCCGGCCGAGCGCTCCGGTTTCGAACCCGTGCCGCTCGCCCAGCTCGCGCCCATGGGCGTCTTCATTTTCAGGGGCGGGGCGGAAGCGGCCACCATCCAGGAACTCGCGAATGCCGCCGACGCGAACTGGGAGGACGCCAAGCACCACCTGTATTCCGGCGACATCGAGTCGTGGCTCCGCCACGTCGGCGAAAAGGAGCTCTCCCGGAAGGCGATGGAAATTCACGAGACGATCCCTGACCGCAACGTCGGTCTCGAGGGCTTCCTTCAGGCGACCGGCCGCGTGGCGCGTCCGCGGATCGAGCTCGATGTCGAGCGCCTCGACTTCCCCGACATCCCGCGCGGCCTCTCTCGCCGCACGCGCGTTTACGTCAACAATCTCGGACGTGGCTGGCTCAGCGGCAACGCGTCCTCGAGCGCGCCCTGGCTGAAAGTCCTCACCCCGCACTTCCAGGGCGACGACGTCCCCGTCGACATCCTCGTCGACTCGGACAAGCTCAAACCCGGCGAAACCCACTCCGCGACGCTGACGCTCCGCTCGAACGGCGGCGAGGTCCAGGTTCCCGTGTCGATCGGGGTCGTTCCCCAGCCGGCGAAGATGCGTCTCGAGGAAAAGCGCCTGTTTGTAGCGGCGTCCGCTCGGACGGCCGAGGGGTACGTCCACGTCGCCAACGACGGAGACGCGCCGCTCGCGGTCAGCGCCGAGGCGCCGTACGGCTGCGTCCGCTTCCACGAGACATTCCCGCTCGCCGTGAACCGGCGCTACCGTCTCGGATTCACGGTGGACGTTGCGAAACTCCGCGCAGCGACGGGCGGTGGCGAGCGCGTGGAAGTTCCCGTGACCGTCACCGGTAACGGAGGAACCGCGGTCGTTCCCATCCGGCTCCAGGTTTCCGAGGGCTTCCCGGTCTTTCAGCTCGGCCTCGGCGCCGCGTTCGCCGGCGTGCTCTTCGTCATCGGGGCCCACGAGGTCTTCGTGTTCCAGGTCGTCTACCTTTTCGGCCTCTTCCGCCTCCTCTACAAGATGAGCCAGGCGACCCAGACGGCCGGCACTGAGCCCGTTCTTGTCGAACGCGCTGCCGAGCGCGGACGCTCGATAGGATTCTGGGGCGCGTTCTGCCTGGTCGCGACCATCCTCCTGATTGGAAAGCAGGGGCAGGTGTGGGACAAGGATGCGCGCCGGGATCCTCCGTTGCGCTCGAAGTGGTCGGAAACGCGGTAGGGTCAGGTTAGAATTCCCGCCGAACCCGTTACGCAAGGATTCCCCATGCGCCTGCTCGCCGCCATGCTGCTCGCCTCCGCCCTCGTCTTCGCCGAACCGTGCTCTTCGTGCAACACGGAAGTCGCCGCCGACGCGAATTTCTGCCCGAAATGCGGGGCCGCGAAGGCCGCTTCTTCGAAGAAAGTGGACGAAGCGATCAAAGCGGCGGAAGCGAAGCGGAAGGACTTCATCGCTTCGCTGGAGTCGCTGCGAAGGGCGTATCTCGAAGCGGGGCAGGAGCAGCGAGCGACGGAGATTGCGACGCTGATCCGCGGGATTGAGGAGGCGGGGCTTCGAGGGGAAGAAGGAGAGATGACGGGCGGAGCGGTGGTCGCGGGGTCGAAGGAGGGCGGCAAGAGCATCAAGGAGGCGAACGATCTTTTCGAGCAGGCGAAGCTGTACATGTCGACGGTGAATCCGGTGAAGCGCGGGACGAATCTGATGGTTGCGATCGACAAGCTGCGCGAGATCGTCGAGAAGTATCCGGATTCGGACCGGGTGGTGGACGCCTGGTACAACCTCGGGCGCTGCTATCACGACGGGTATGTGCGGCGGTACGAGGACGCGATCAAGGCGTACGACAAGGTGAAGGAAGTGGACCCGAAGAACAGCGGCGATTCGCGGATATACGCGGCCCAGCTGGTGGACAAGCTGGGGCGGTACAAGGAGGCGTACGAGAGGTACGGGGATGTGATCGATCACGACGCGAACGTGAAGAATGTGGAGTGGGCGAGGGCGCGCCGGGCGAAGCTCGAGCCGTACAAATAGGGGTCGATGTTTTTATTTGCAGGACAGGCGAAGCGCTTTCGTCGTCTTCGCCGTGACGCGCGCATGATCGGCGATCCTCCGGCCGATGAGCCACACGGCGAGTCCCTTCGCATCCCGCACGACAATCTCCTCCGCCCGCCTCGACCGCGGCACGCCCAGGTCCGTGAGGATGTCGGCGATCTTGCGCGAGCCCGGCGCCCCGAGCGGGTGCATGCGTTCGCCGCGCCGCGGCGGCCCCGCGACCAGCGGCCCCGGGACGAGCGACGCGTCGAGCGCTTCCTCAAGGGGAGTTTTCTCCCCGAGGAAATTCCTCAGGTATCCGCGCCCCGCCGGCTCGATCCGCGCCGACAGTCGCCTGCCTGAGTTCTGCAGCACGCGTTCTCCCGGAACTTCGAGAGGGCACTCCGGGTCGGGAACGCGCGCAGGTCCGACAAGGCGCACGACCCCGGAGCGCTGATTCGCAAACCATCCGCGGCCCAGCGGGGCAACGCGGCGCGGCGGCGAAGCGAACAGCCGGTCGAGCGCGAAGCGGTGCGAGGCGCCGAGCGGGCCGGCTTCCGGCGCCGCGAGCGAGACGACGGCGTGGCGAACGGCGGACGGGAGGGCTGCGAGAGCGCCGGCATCCAGCCCGTCCGGGCGACGGATGCGCGGAAGTGCCGCTTCTGCCTCCCGGGTGATCCAGGCGTTGAGGTCGCCGAATTCCCGGGCGAGCGCCGCCAGGTGGCGCGCGGCCCCCGGACGTGAGGCCTCGAGGGCAGGCAGCACATCGCGGCGAATGCGATTGCGGGCGAAGCGCGGATCAGCGTTGGAGGAGTCGGCCACGAACGGCAGGCGGCGACGACGCAGATAGGCGAGAACGTCCTCGCGCCGCAATCCCAGCAGCGGCCGCACCAGGCGGACGCCCGGGACGAGTGACCGCGACGACAGGATGCCGCGTAACCCGCGCGGTCCGGCGCCTCGCGCGGCGCGGTAGAGAACCGTTTCGGCCTGGTCGTCGAGCGTATGCCCTGTCGCCACGACGGGCGCATTTGCGCGGGAATACGCCGCCTCTCGCGCCAGCCGGGCTGCTTCCTCCGGAGATTCGCCCGCCCGCCGACGCACCGAAACCTGGACCGAAGTAAACGGTACCCCGAGCTTTTTCGCGACTGCCTCCGCGGAAGACCCGTCCTGATCCGCTTCCTTGCCGCGCAGGCCGTGATTGACATGAAGCGCCGCGACGCGAAACCGTGCAGAGGCGGAAAGCGAAGCGAGGAGCGCGGTGGAGTCGGGGCCGCCGGAAAACCCGACGAGCACCGGGTCGCCGGGCTTGAGCCCGAGCTTCTTTGCCTCTGCCAGCACGGCGCGCTCGAACTTGTCCACGGCTGCGCTACCGGATCGCGGTCGGCACTTCGACCGTCGTCAGCGAGCGGAGCGTCCAGGTGGAGAGAGCCTGCTTGAACGCGATCTGCGCGGAAGACCACGCGCGCTGGAGGGAGCAATTGTGGTCGAGCATGCAGGCGCTCTCTCCGGGCTCCGGCTTGAGGCACGGATTGAAGAAGAGCTGGCCGTCGACCGCTTCCATGATCTCAAGGAGGCTGATTTCGTCGGCCGCGCGTGCGAGGGAGAAACCGCCGGCGAATCCGCGGTGCGAGCGGACGAGGCGCGATGTAACGAGGCGCTGGAGAATCTTGCGAAGGAACGACTGCGGGATTCCCATCTTGTCGGAGATTTCGTCAACGTGGCACATGGAATCGCGGGAAGCGAGGTATTGCATGGCACGGACTCCGTACTCCACGGCGCGGCTGAGCTGCATTCCTCCATTCTATTGCAGAACAGCTCCGGGTCCAAACCATGAAGTTCGGCTCCCCGGCTTCATGCGTCCGTCCCCATGTCGTAAACTCCCTGCCGTTCCGCCCGTCGAGGGGTGAGATTGGTGAAAGAGCCTCGCGCGGGTGCGCGTAAGGTGCGCGCCCCGCGAAGCTCTT
>WSZJ01000156.1 GCA_009773755.1 Planctomycetota bacterium
CGGTGCGGCCGCCGGCGACCTCGTCGACGCGGATGGCGCCGGCGCCCGCGGCCTGCGACAGGAGGATGCCGTCGCCGGCGTCGTTGATGCGGGCGCGAAGGGAGGAGCCGGCGAAAGAAGCGGCGGCGTTGATTTCGTCGACGACGTCGAAGACGGTGTCGTCGTCGGCCTGCGAGAGGTCCACGGTGAAGGAGACGCCGGCGCGGTCCGTGACGCGAATCTTGCCGGGCATGACGCCGCGACCCGCGTTGAGACTGGCGAGGGGCGTGCTGTCCGTGAGGAGCGCCGGATCGGTGTCGGCGCCTGCGACGCGCGCCGGGTCGGAGCCGAGGCGGAACGAGTCGCCGGCCAGCGCGCCGGCGGCCGCGGGATCGCCCGAAAGCGTCAGGCTCCCTGTCGCGGGATCGAACGAGGTCACCGTGAATGAAACGCCCGTCGCGGCGCCCGTGGTAAAGGTGAGCGCCTGGTTGACAAACGTCGCGGGATCCATGCCTGCCAATTCAGCCGAAGACACCGACGTCGCCGTCACGGCGCCGGCTGAAGAGGCGCTCACGAGCCCGAGGTCCCGCGCAGTCGTCGACCCCGCTTCTGAAACCGCCAGCGCGCCCGGGCCCCCCGCCAGGTCGCGCAATTCGAGGCCGTTTCCTTCCGCGTTGAAGCGCGCTTCGAAGAGCCCCGCGCCGGCGCGGTTGATTTCTGCGACGACGGCGTTGACGGTTTCGCGCGAGCGGAACACGCCGGCGCCGGCGCCGGCGGCAACGGGTGCGGTGAACGTGACGTCGAATGCGCCGCCTCCGGCCGCGGTGGTGCTCTTGACGACCGCGTATTCGTTCACGGCGCCGTCGGAGAGGCGCAGGACCATGCCGGCGCGGATGTCGGCGCCTCCGGCAATCGTCAGCGTGTCGGGGGCGACGACGCCGGTGACGGCCGTGCGGAAGCGCGCCGAAAGATCGACCGCGGTGGCGCCGCCGGAGGTGTCATCGATGGAAATCGATCCGCCCGTGACGCCCTGGATGTCCGTCGCGGCGGGAGACGAGCCGTCCGGGTAGAAAAGATTGGACCCGCCGTTGAGCGTGCGGGAGAGCAGCCCGTTCAGGTCGGCGACGAGGCGCGCCCCGCTGAGGAAATTCCGCCCTGCCCCGGCCCCCGGATCGCCCGCGAGCTCGCTCGACACGAGCAGCCCGAGATCGAGCGCGGCGTTCGATCCGGCCGCCGCCGTCACCGTGAGATTCCCGGCCCCGCCGGCCGTGTCCGTCAGTTCGATCGCGTTCCCCTCCGCGTTGAGCGCCGCCGTGACCGCGCCGCCCGTCGCCGCCGTGATCGCCGCAACCGCGTCGCCGACCGTTACCGCGCCCGCGAGGTCCACCGCGTAAGCCGTTCCGTCCGTAGCCGTGACTGTGAAATCCGCCCCCGCCGTTTGACGCACGCCGGCGCCGTCGTTGAGAAGCGCCAGTTTCGTCGCGGCCGTGACGTAATTCACATTCGCGCCGAAGCGCGATTCGCCTGCCGCGAGAGTCCCGGTCAGGCCGAGGTCCGAAGCGGTCGAGTCTCCGGCGCCGTCCAGCACCTCGAGCGTCCCCGTCCCGCCGTACGCGAGGACAACGCGGTCCCCTTCAGCGCGGGCTGTCACGGGCATCCCCGCCGCGTTGAGCGCGTCCACGACGTCCTGCACCCCCGCTGCCGCGCGCAGGTCGACCGAAGCCGTCGTCGTCGTCGCCCCGACCGTCTGACGCAGCAGCACGATCCCCCGGTCGACGCCCGCTCCGCCGTTCAGCGACTCCAGCGGCGTGTTCCGCGTCAGCCCCTGTCCCCCCAGCTCGATGGAAATCTCTCCCGTCACCCCGAGCGCCGCCGTCGCGCTCGCGAACCCGCCGCTTCTCAACTGCTGCGCCTGCGCGAGCCGCTTCACCTCGAACACGTACGACCCGGCGATCGCGCCGTTCGAGGTCGCTATCAGCACGGATTCGTTCGAGCTGGAAGCGGAAGTACGCCCGAAGAGCGACGAATCCGCGAGCGGCGACGCCGCGGTCTGCACGCCGAGGAGCGCGCTCGCCAGCTCCATGTACGAGGCCTGTTTTGCGGTCTGCGTCGTGACGCGGCCCTGGAGCGTCTGGAGGGAGCGGCGCTGCAGGGACGTCAGCGCGTCGATGACCGCGCCGAGGTCCAGTCCGCTGGACGCCCCGCTGAAGCTCAGGCCCGTTACGCTCGCCATTTACGCGACCTCGTCGAAGAGGATTCCGATCGACCGCTCGAGGGCGGCCCGGAAATCCAGGAGCTGTTCCGGAGGCACGGTCTTGATGACTTCGTTCGTTTTGGGGTCCAGCACGCGCACGTAGAAATTGCCGCTCGCCTCGTGAATCCCGAACCGGAGGTCGACGGACCGGCGCGCCGCGTCCGCGTTCGCGCGCTCGATCGCGGCCTTGATTCCTTCCGCAACTCCCGGCGTCGGCTTCGGCTCAGGCGCGGGCGGCTCAGGCGCCGGCGCCTGCGGCCGCGCATTCAGGATCCCCGCGAGCTCGCCGAACGTCGTCGGCTGCGGGGCCTGTGAGCGGATCGTCATGTCGATGTTCATGGTGACTTCCTTATTTCACGATCAAGCGGAAGGGGCGGCCCGCATCGAAGCGCGGGCCGCCCTTCCGTCCGGTTTACTGCAGCAGCGTCAGCACGGTCTGCGGGATCAGGTTGGCGCTTCCGAGGACCGAAATGCCGGCCTGGAAGAGGACCTGGGTCCGGGTGAACTCTGCGGTTTCGGCAGCGAAGTCGAGGTCCCTGATGCTGCTTTCGGCCGCGGTGATGTTCTCGATGGAGACCTCGAGGTTGTTGAGGTTGGGCTCGAGATTGAAGGACTGGATGGCGCCGAGGAAGCCGCGGAGACCGGTGACCTGGTTCACGGCGGCTTCGATGACGCGAAGGGCATTTGCGGGATTGCTTGTGAGATCGTTGGTGCCGCCGGTCACGAGGGAGGAGAGGAACCCGCCCTGGGTCACCGGGGTGCCGCCCGCGGCCGTCCCCAGTTCGTCGGGGATGATCTCGAAACCGAGACGCGAAGCGCTGATGTCGCGGATGCCGAGGTTGATGCGGTCGTTGGGACTGCCGGTCTCATTGACCTGGAACGTCACGCCCGATGCGGCGGCGGTGAAGCTGAAAGCTCCGGCGACGGCGGCCGGGTCGAACGCGAAGTCGAAATCGGTGGCGGCGACGTGGATGGAGAAGAAGCGGCCGTCTCCGGTGAAGGCAACTCCGTCCACGGAGGCGATTCCGTCCACGCCCGTGTCCGTATTGGACCCTGCCGCCAGGCCGGCAACCGTGCCGGTCAGCAGCTCGAGGTTGATGAACTGCGACAGGCCGAACTCTTCGCTGAACGCCGCAGCGCCCGTCACGAACACGCCGGTCTGCTCCGCCACGGAATTGATCGCGGCGGCGACCTCGGCGGCGGTGGCTGCCGGGGCGAGGACGATTTCCTGGCTCCCCTTGGCTCCCGTCACTCGCAGCGTCGCGCCGGCCGCACCGGCGGCGCCGATGCCTGCAAACGTGGCGCGCTCGGCCACAGTCGAGTACGCGATGGCCACAGTCCTCGACGTCGCTCCCGGAGCGAAGTTCAGGCGGCGCAGGTCGAGATCGTTGATCCCGGCCGAAGAAGCCGTGATGTCATATCCCCGCGTACCGTTCAGGAGGGCTCCATCGCCGAAGCGGGTGGTCTGAGCAATGCGGTTGATGGCCGCGATCGCCTGATCCACGCTCGCCTGCTCCGCCGCCACCTGGTCCGGACTCGAGGCGCCGGTGTTGAGCGCAAAGATCGCGCTCTGCCGGATGTCGTTGAGAAGGTCGCTGACCTGCTGAAGCGCCGCGTCCGCCGTACCGATCATGTTCGTCGCGTTCTGCGTGTTCTCGGCTGCCTGCTTCAGGCCGGAGATCTGGCCGCGAAGCTGTTCAGAGATCACGAGACCGGACGGGTCGTCGGAAGCGCGGTTGATGCGGAGGCCGGTGGAAAGCCTCTCGAGGGACGTCTGCTGGGCCTGGTCGGTCTGGCGCAGGTTCTTCAGCGCGCGGATCGCGGCCAGGTTCGTATTGATACGAAGCGTCATTGTTCATCCTCCGTGATGTGTTGAATCCGGGGCATCCATGCCCGCGGGGGTTGCCGGAGAAGCGGTCCGGGCGGCCGGGACGGCGGTGAGGGCACCTCCTCCTTTAATGGGATCTGGCCGGAGGATACCAGATCCCCTGGGGGGTGGAGGAAGCGCGATTTTTCGAGAATCGCGGATTTCACGGCGAAGTGCCCGGCCCCGGAGGGGGTGCGGGACCTGGTTTCGGCTTCTTCCTGAAGAGCGCAGCGGCGGCGGCCACATCCTTCGAGTCGGCAGCGGCGATGTTCGCGTCGCGCAGCGCGAGCCAGATTTCCTTGCGATGCACGGGCACGGACGGCGGCGCCGCAATCCCCAGCTTCACCTTGTCGCCCTTCACCTCGAGCACCGTCACTTCAATCCCGTCCCCGATGATGATCGCCTCATCCTTGCCGCGCGTGAGGACTAGCATGGCGCGGCCGCCCCGAAGACCGGGACGCGCGCGAACGCGACCGGCTTCGCAAGGACGAGCTGGCGGGCGTGCATGGTGCCGGGATTGAAGACGAGCGGCCCGAGGAGGTTGGCGGTGGTGAGCTTCGGATCCGAAGGGACGGTGAGGATCGCCAGGACGAAGCCCTTGGCGACATCGGCCAGGCCGATGGGCGCCAGGTCCTCGGCCTTGACCTCGACGCGATAGTCGGGTGCGAAGAGGAGAGGGTCGCAGGTGACGAGCGCGAGATCGGGCTTGTCCACGGACTGGAGCCACTGGAACGGAGCTCCGCCCGGGTCCGGGAGGAGGATGAAACGAGAGGCTCCCGGGAAACCGGGGAGGCCGGAGGGGAAGCGGTAGATGTCCGCTTCCTCGAGGGGGACGGGGCCGAAACGGCGGGTGGGGAGCGTTGGCATGGAGGTGAAGGTACGGGTTAGGACGACAAATCCCAACTCCAACCCCAAGACTTGCGGGCGATCGGTTCTCGGGCAAGGCTCACGAATCCGGCGGCAGTTTTGGAGTTGGGGTTGGAGTTGGGGTTGGAATTAGCCGTTTTTCCCGCCACGCGATCACCCGATGAAATCGAACAGCGTCGTCTGCAGTATCTTCGCCGCGCTCGCCAGGCTCGCCTGCAGCACCGTTTGTTCCTGTGTCAACCTGACCGCGGCATCCGCGAAGTCGAGATCTTCCGTCTGGCTCAGCAGCACCTGGAAGGTCAGTGTTTCGTCTTCGAGGCGGTTTTTCGTCAACTCGAGGCGGCGGGCGCGGGCGCCGGCCTCGGCGCGGCCGTTGAGGACCGTGTTGCGCGCGGCGGAGAGGCGATCGGCGGCCGCGGCGATGCGCTGCGTGTCGTTCGAAGTCAGCGCGTTGCGGAGGTCGAGGAGGGCCGTGAAAACGGAGGCGTCCCGCAGGCCCGTCGCGTTGAGCGGGTCGCCGGCGAGCGTGAGCACCGGGTCGATGCCGACCGGGTTCACGACGGTCGTCTCGATCCCGAGCATCTCGGCCGCGAATGAGCCGTCGACGCCGTCCACGCTGAAGTTGCTTCCGCCGTCCGGGCCGCGGTCGTCGATGAAGAGCGCGCCGGTGGCCTCGTCGGTGTAGGCTAGAATGGGCGAGCCGAGAGCGACGTTGCCGGCCGCCGTGTTGATCCGGTCGACGACGGCGGCGATCGTGGTTGCGCCGTCGAGGTCGACGTCAAAGGTGGCGCCGGTCTTCGTAGTGAAGCGCAGGTCGGGCCCCGCGGAGGTCAGGACTCCGCTTCCCGCGTTCAGTTGCGCTGTGTCCTTGCGTCGCAGGGAATCGAGCCAGCCGAGGGTGGAAGCGGTTTCGCCGCCGCCGGTGTTTGTGACGCGGAGGTCGCCTCCGGAGAGGAGCTGGCGGAGGGAGAGGGAGCGGCCATCGGGGGCGATTTCGAGCGAGGCCTGCACGCCGGCTCCGCGGACGAGGTTCGAGAAGTCCTCGACGGTGAAGGCGCCGGCGAGGGAGACGGTGCCGCCGAGCTGGCCGTTGGAGATCGCGAGGCCGGTCTTGTCGAGGCCGAGGCCGCCGCGGAACTGAGCGAGCTGGGTGCCCTGCGATAGCGTCGGGTCGAGATCGGTTCCCGTCACGACCAGAGGCGATCCCGCCGGCGCGGTGAGAATCCCGAGCTGGGCAGCGGTGTTCCCGCCGCCCTCTTCGGAGACGACGATCGTCCCCGCCGCGGTGTGCGTCAGTTCGAGCCCGTTCCCCGCGGCGTTCAGCCCCGCGGCGACGGGAAGCGCGGCGGTTCCAAACGCGATGTTGAACGCGTCCAGGACATCGCCGATGTCTTTCGCGCCGGAGAGGTCGACTACCACCGAAGGCCCGCCGACGCCGTCCTGCACGCGCAGGCTGCCGAGGTTCACGCCAAGGCCGCCGCGAAGCTGGCCGAGCTGCGTCGCGGCCGCGCGGATTTCAAACGTGTCGCCGGCGGCGAACGCCGCGCCGAACGGCGTGCCGAAGGTAAGCGTGCCGGTCGCGGAGTCGAAGTCGGTGACCTGGCGCACCGCGCCCGCGTTCGCGCCCGTCAGGACCCGCAGCTCGAGCGAGTTGTAGGCGTTGTCGCCGTCGCCGGTCAGCGCAGAGGACACCAGCGTTCCGGGGCCGGAAGCGGCGGTCGCCGCGCCGGCTTTTCCGCCGCGCGTCATCGTCGGGTCGAAATCCATGCGGATGTCGAACCCTTCCCCGCCTGCGAATACGGAAGGGAACGCCGACGCGAATGTAAATGTGCCGGTCGCGGACGAGAAGGCGGTGATCCGCCGCGCGAGCCCCGCATTGGGGCCGGTGCGCACGACGAGATCGTAGCCCGCATACGCGTCCGTTCCGTGCCCCACGAAGCTCGAGTCGGTCAGCGTCGCCGCTCCTGTCGCCGCGGTCGCGCTCCCGGTCGCCTGCGCGTCGAGAAGCGCCGTCGCGCCGAGCGCCCGCGTCGCCGCGACGTTGTCCGGCGCAACGAGCGCGTCGCCGAACGACCTCAGGATCGCGGCCAGGTCGCCCGTGAAGGCCACTCCGCCGGCCGCTGCGGCGAACGGAGGCGCCTCCGCCGCGCCGCCGAAGACAGGCCGCCCCTCGAATTGCGCGTTCGCCAGCGACAGCAGCTGGTTGATCATCTCCGAGACTTCGGTGGCCGCACCCAGCCGCGTGGCCGTCGTCGCTGTGCCCGTCGCCTGCGCCAGCGCGATCGAGCGCGCCGAATCGAGAAGGTCCGAAACGCTTCCCAGCGAAGCGTCCGCGTGACCGAGCCGCGCGAAGGCGTCGTTGGAGTTCTTCACGTACGCCGCGTTGCGGTCGATGCGGCCGCGGTAGCCGAGGGCGAGCGAGGTTCCGATCGGGTCGATCGACGGACGGACAAGGCGCTTCCCCGTCGAAAGCTGTTCCTGGACGAGCAGCAGCGCCAGCTGCGACCTGTTCAGCCCACGGAGGATCGTGTCGCGCGTCAGCGCGTTGGTCGATCGAGCCGCAATCGGGTCAATGGCCATGCTGTTCCTCTAAAGCTGGTTGATCAGCGTGTCCAGCAACGTATCCACCGTCGCAATGAACCGCGCCGCCGCCTGGTACGCCCTCTGGTGCGTCAGCAGGTTCACCGCTTCCTCGTCGAGATTCACCCCTGAAAGCCTTTCGCGCTCCGCGTCGAGCTGCGCCTCCAGGAACGACTGGCTCTCAGCGCGGTCCGCGGCCTCGGCGCTCCTGGTGCCCAGAGCGCTGGCCAGGCCGCGGTAGAAGTCCTCGACCGTGGCGGTGCCGGCAAGAAGCGACTTGGCGTTCCGGATCGCCGCGAACGCCTGCGCCGCGCCGTTGTCGTTCGTCGCGTTCGTAAAACCGGCCGAAAGGCGCGCCGGGTCGGCGGCGAGCTGGGAGTCGACGGCGATCGTGAGCGCGTCGCGGCCCGAGAAGAACGAGTTGAGGCCGATCGAAGCGAGGAAACCGCTGGTGTCGCCGGCAAAATTGAAGCGGCTCGAGGGCGAATTCGCGGTGATCTGGAGACGGCCGTCGGCCGTGACGGTCGCGGTGACAAGGGAGCCCGCTTCCGCATTGATTTCCGCGGCGATCGTCGCGAGCGTCGAGTCGCTGGGAAGCGGAAGGCTCTTGTCGAGGTCGACCTCGATATTGAACGTCGTGACGGCGCCCGTTGTTTCGTTGGTGACGCGCAGGTCGAATGAACCGTCGGTGACCGGGAACGGAAGAGCGGTGACATCGAACGCATCGCCCGCGGCGAATTGCGAGTCGAACGGGCGATCCAGCAGGAGCGTGCCGCTGGCGCCGTCGAAATCGAGGACGCGCCGACGCTGGCCGGCGTTGGCGCCGGTGCGGACGACGAGGTCGAGGCCGTTGAACGTGTTGTCGGGGTACCCGGCAAGGTCGGTCGCGCGCACCGTGGTGCCTGCCGGCGTCCCCGTCACAGTCCCCGCGGTCGAGAGCGGCACGCCGGACGGCGTCGCATGGTTCGAGACAAGCGACGCGAACCGCACGAGCCCCGTCCCCGAACTCTGCACCTTGTTCACTTCGTAAATCACCCCGCGCGCGAGGTCGTTGAGGTCGTCAAGGAACGCCGGGATGTCCTTGCGGATCGACTCCAGCAGCCCCGCGAGCTCTCCCCCGCCGAGCGCGAGCTTCGTCCCCGTCGCCGCGAACGCCGGCACGTCGACGCGCGAACCGCGATCCGTCTCCGCGACCGTCGTCAGCGTCGCGCTCGTCCCTTCCAGCACGAGGAACTCGCTCCCCGCCAGGACATTGATCGCGCCCGTGCTCGTCTCGACCGTCCGGATCGACACCTTCTGCGCCAGCTCGCGCAGAAGCGCCCCGCGCCGGTCGCGCAGGTCGTTGGCCGCGTTCGGCGCAGCGCCGCCCGCTTCCGACGCCACGATGTCGCGGTTCAGCCGCGCGAGCTCGCCCGTGAGCCGGTTGACTTCGTCCACGCCCGCCCGCACCTGCTGGTTCAGCGAGTCCCGGTCCGCGACGATGTTCACCGCAACCTGCCGGAACGCGTCCGCGAGCGCCGCGCCTTCCTCGATCAGGCTCCCGCGCGCCGCCGCGTCCGCGGGCCGCGCGGCCAGCGTCTCCGCCGCGACGAAAAATGCGTCCAGCGACGAGGAGAGACCCTGTCCCGAAATGTCGTTGAAGAGAGCCTCGAGCCTCGCGAACGTCCCGCTCCTCGCATTCGCCGCGCCCAGTCGCGACGTCGAGTCCCGCAGCCGGCCTTCGAGCGAAGTGTCGATCACGCGCCGCACCGAGCCCGCCGCCACGCCGCGGCCGATGAATGTGTTTCCGAATCGCTGCCCCTGGATCGCCGCGAGGTCGACGCGCTGGCGCGAATACCCCGGGGTGGTCGCATTCGAGATGTTGTGCCCCGTCGTCTGCACCGCCGCCTGCTGCGCGGTCAGCGCGGTGAGACCCAGGTTGAGGTTGGTGAAGAGGCTCATGCTACGCTGTCGACGATGTTGACGCGGGAAGAGGACGGCGGCGGGGCTTCGGCGCCTCTCCGCGTGTAGGCCGCGGCGTCCGGTTCGACGCCGGTCAGGACCAGGAGCGTGTCGCGCACGTGCGAGAGCGACTGCTCCGCGAGCGCGCGGTTCAGGTCGTTCGCGCGCGCCACTTCGATCATCAGCTTCTGCAGCCGGTCGCGAAGCGGCGTGAGCCTGGGGTCGTGCCCTGCAATCTGCAGGAGCGTCGCGCCGGGCGCGAGGCCCGCCGCGCGCCCCGCCTCCGCCGCGGCGCGGCGGC
>WSZJ01000157.1 GCA_009773755.1 Planctomycetota bacterium
GCTGCGCGTGTTCCCGATCCTGCCGAACGAGGAGAAGCGCGTGAAGCTGGCGTACTCGGAGACGATCAAGGCGGACAGCGGGCTGTGCGTTTACCGGTATCCGCTGAACACGGAGAAATTCAGCTCGCGGCCGCTCAATGAGTGCCGCGTGGCGGTGCACGTGAAGTCGGGCGTGGCGCTGAAGTCGCTGATGAGCCCGACGCACTCGGTCGACGTGGCGCGGAAGTCGGACTTCGAAGGCACGGTGGTCTACGAGGCCGCGAACGTGCTGCCCGACAAGGACTTCCTCCTCTACTTCACGCAGCAGGACGGCGACTTCGGGATGAACATGGTCGCCCAGCGCGAGGCCGGCGAAGACGGGTACTTCATGCTGATGCTCTCCCCCAAGGCCGAGGCGACGGACGCTGAGCTGGTGAAGCGCGACGTCTGCTTCGTGATCGACAACTCGATGTCGATGGCCGAGGAAGACCGGATGCCGCAGGCGAAGAAGGCGCTCAAGGCCGGGCTCGAGACGCTGAACCCGGGGGACCGCTTCAATATTGTGCGGTTCTCGACGGAAGCTGCGAAGTGGAAGGACGAGCTGGTCGAGGTGAGCGCGGAGAATCTCGAAAGCGCTCGGAAGTACATCGACGCGATCAAGGCGCGCGGCGGCACGAACATTTCCGAAGCGATGACGATGGCGCTGGCGATGAACACGGGCGACGGTTCGAGGCCGTACATGGTGATCTTCATGACGGATGGCGAGCCGACGCTCGGCGAGACGGACCCGGAGAAGATCGTGAAGGTGACTCGCGACGCGAACAGCAAGAATGCCCGCATCTTCACGCTGGGAGTCGGTTTCGAGCTGAACGTGAACCTGCTCGACCGGATTGCGGACGAGAACCGCGGGCTGCGCGAATACATCACGCCGACGGAATCGCTGGAGACGAAAATGGCGGGGTACTACGAGAAGATCGGCGCGCCGGTGCTGTCGGACATCAAGATCGAGTTCGGCGGCGAGTCGGCGCAGATCTACGACATCTACCCGAAGAACCTGGCGGATGTGTTCAAGGGGCAGCAGATTTCGGTTTTCGGGCGCTTCAAGGGAGAAGGCTCGCGCTCGATCAAGCTCAAGGGCTCGGTGAACGGGAAGGCGCGCGAGTTCGTGTACGAGGCGGGTTTCCCGAAGGAGAACGGGACGCACGAGTCGGTTCCGCGCCTCTGGGCGATCTCGAAGATCGGGTTTCTCATGGATGCGATCCGGCTGAACGGCGAGAAGGAAGAGCTGAAGAAGGAGATCGTCGCGCTGGCGAAGGAGTTCGGCGTGATGACGAAGTACACGTCCTGGCTGGTGCTGGAGGACAACGCGCGGCTGCGCCGGGATCTTCGGCCGGGCGACCCGAGGCCTGCAGCGGCGCCGGCGGACGGGGCGTGGAGGGGCGGCGAGAGCGACCACAACGAGGATCGCGAGAAAGAGGCGGCTGAAGGCAAGTCGGGCTTTGCGGCCGGCGGCGGCGCGAACGGCGTTGCGGCGAGCAAGGACCTGAAGGAAATGCAGGCGGGCAAGGCCGACGACGCACTGGCGTTCAAGCGGAAGGGCGGGAAGCTCTCCGACGAAAAGAAGCAGAGCGACGAAGGCTCGATGACGACGGTCGGCGGCAGGACCTTCTACTGCGTCGGCGGCGTGTGGATGGACCAGAAGTTCAAGATCGGCGGGGAGACGGTGAAGGTCGAGTATCTCAGTGACGAGTACTTCAAACTGCTCGCGGCGAATCCGGCGGCGGGGAAATATTTCGCGCTCGGCGATCACGTGATCGTGATCCTGGACGGGAAGACTTATGAAGTCATGCCGAAGAAGGAGACTGAAGAGCCGAAGAAGTAGGGTCACGGCAGTCGGGAGACGGGAGTCGGGAGACGGGAGTCGTGAGATTGGAGTTGAGAGCCGGGCGCGGGGAGACCTCGCGCCCGGCTTTGTTTTGAAAGAAGGCATCCGCGTATGCTGTTTTTCGAATCTCCTACCTCTCCAGCACCTTCCTCACCTCGTCCCGGAGCCGCACAGCCTCTGCCCAGTCGTTCCCCGCGGGCTTCAGCACGTCCCCCGCCGCCACGCTCAGCACCCCCCGCCGCGGCGCCCACGTCTTGTCCCTCAGCACGTCCCTCGTTCCGCGCACGACGACCGGCACGATCGCCGTCCCCGTCTGCGCCGCCGTCACGAACGCCCCCATCCGGAACGGGAGCAGCCCCGGCTCGCGACGGAACGTCCCTTCCGGGAAAATCACCAGCGACCGCCCCGCGCGCAGCGCGGCGGCCACTCCCTCGGTGTCCTGCACCGACTGCTCCGGGTCGAACCGCTCGACGAAGACCGCGCCGAGCCGCTTCAGCAACGGCGCGAGCACCACGTTCCGCGACAGCTCGCGCTTCACCACGAATCCGAACCGGGGCGGAAGAACGGCCGTCATGAGAAGCGCGTCGAGGTAGGACTGGTGATTGGGCGCGAGGATGACGGGGTCGGGAGGCAGCCGGTCGAGGCCGGAAGTGCGGACGGAGATGAAGAAGAGGCGGAAGACCAGCTTCATCCACAGGCGGATCACCGCGCGGCGGAATGACAGGGTCGGCCCGAGGATTGTGGAGAACACGGCGGGGAGCACGACGGCGAGGAACACGAGCCAGCACCACGCCACGTAAAGCCGGGCGAGTCCGGCCCGGACGAACCGACGGATTTCGGGGATCGTTGCGGCAAGGACGATGTGGAACATCTGCGCCGCGGCTCCCGGCGGCTCGCGGTGAAACGCCCCCTTCTCGTACAGCTCGCGCGCCGCGCCACGGCGGATCTTGCCGCTGGGCGTCTTCGGGACCGTGCGAGGCGAAGCGAGAACGATTTCGTCGGGCGGGCCTTCGAGGAGCGGGGAAACGGCCTCGGCGATTTTCTTCTGAAGCGCTTCGCGTTCCTCCGCCCCCTTGAGAGCCGTCTCCGCGATGACGACGATGCGCTCCGTCCCCGACTTCGGGTCGTGGACGCCGATCACCGCGACGCAGCCGCGGCGGACGCCCGGAAGCACGGTCACCGCTTCCTCGATCTCCGTCGGGATGATGTTGCGGCCGCCCTTGATGATGAGGTCCTTGGCGCGGCCGGCGGGGAAGACTTCGCCGTCGGCGATGTAGGCGAGGTCGCCGGAGTCGAGCCAGTCGCCGTCGAAGAGTTTCCGGGTGGCTTCGGGGTTGCGGTAATAGCCGCCGGTGGCGCTGGGGCCGCGGAATTCGAGGCGGCCGTGCTCGCGTTCGCCGGCTTCGCGGCCGTGCTCGTCGACGATGCGGACTTCCATGTTGGCGAGGGGGCGGCCGCAGCTGACGAAGGTGAGGGCGGAGGGATCGCCGGGCTCGGCGGGGGTGGCGCGGCGGCGGTGGAGGAGGTCGCCGCGGCGGACGCGGTCGAGGCGCGGGCCGCTGCCCAACGGTGGGAAGGTGACGCCGAGGCAGTTTTCGGCGAGGCCGTAGACGGGGGCCATGGCCTCGCGGCGGAAACCCTGTTTGGCGAAGCGCGTGATGAAGCGTTCCAGCGTATCGGGGTGCACGGCTTCGGCGCCGTTGAAGGCGAGCCGCCAGCTCGACAGATCCAGCGCTTCCACGTCGTGGTCGGGAAGTTTCGCGGCGCAGAGGTCGTAGGCGAAGTTCGGCGCCGCGGCGATGGTGCCGCGTTCGCGGGAGAGTGTCTTGAGCCAGCGCGCGGGGCGCGCGAGGAACAGGACGGGGGACATGAGGACGGCGCGCGCGCCGCTGTAGAGGGAGCCGAGCCAGGCGCCGATGAGTCCCATGTCGTGGTAGAGCGGGAGCCACGAAATAAAAACATCGGTCGAGCAGATCGCCGACGCCTGCTGCATCGCGCGGATATTCGCGAGGAGATTTGCGTGCGAGAGCGTCACGCCTTTCGGCGCGCCGGTCGACCCGGAGGTGTACTGCAGAAGCGCCGTGTCGCCGGGCCTGAGCGGCGGCGTTTCAGGGGACGCCCCTGCGACGCGCAGCTCGGCCGGCGTCAGCACGTCGCGCAGGGACGGCGCCAGCGACTTCACCAGCGCCGCGGGGCGCTTCGCCTCCTCTGACGAAATCAGCATCGCCGCGAGGCACGAGTTGAGAATTCCCGCCTGCCGCTTCACGTGCTCCTCGATCTGCGTCGCTTTCGCCGGCGGGTAGAGCGGCACGGGGACGCCGCCCGCGCGCAGGACGCCGAAGAACGACTGGAAGTACTCGCGGCAGGTCTGGAGCATGAGCGCGACGGGCTGCGCGGGCTGGAGGTCGCGCGCGCGGAGCCCCGCGGCGATTTCGCCGGCCTCGTCCCAGAGCTGGCCGTACGTGATCGACTGCGTGTGGTCCCCCTCCTCGACGAGCGTGATGTGCACGCGGTCGCGGTGGTGGCGCGCGTACCACTCGAGGGCCTCGACGAGGGTGGAAGCGGCGACCGGCATGTCGGGAAGGCGTTCGGCGGGACCGTTCGACTCGCTTCGCTCGCTCACGGTGGAGCTCACGGGGCGCCCGGATTCCAGGGCTCTCAAGAGGTCGCGGAGCGTCTCGGCGGCCATCGCGGCGGACTCGGGGACGGCGGTGCGGAAGGCCTTCTCGATTCGAAGGAGGAGCTCGACGCGGGAGAGAGAGTCGATCCCGAGGTCATTCTGGAGGGAGCTGTCGAGTGTCAACGTCCCGCGTTTGAGGCCGGGGCGGACCTCAAGGGCGAGCTCCTCGGCGAGGGCGAGGAGTTGGTCGGCGGTGGTGGGCGGGGGGGTGAGGGGGGCGATCATCGAACGGGGATTGAACTTTCAGAGATGGGGTCGTTTCAGTGCACTTCCGTCCCTCCGCGGTTTCCGTGTTCGTCTTTTTTCGAAAAAAGGCAGAACACGGAAACCACGGAGGGACGGAAACACACGGAGCCCTGGTCCAAGGGTGGTGGTCGCGGCAGAGGCGCCGACCGGGAGTCAGCTCGCCTTCTCATCACTTCTCTTTCTTAGGCAACGCCGGGCCTAACTCCCCGTCCAGCACGAACCCGTATCGCTTTCCAAGCTCCACCCGGAAATGCGCGGCGCCGATGCGCTTCTCTTTCCCCTTCGGCGCTTCAATCGCGACGTCCACATCCCCCGGGAACAGCCCGATCTCCTTCGTCGCGATCTTCCCCTGCCCTCCCGGCGCCGCCGGAAGCGATACGTCGCGCGGCGCGAGCCCGCCGATGTGAATCAGGACAGGATCCGGACCGGCATTCCCGACGATCAGCCTCGGCAGCAGCGCCCCGGTCAGCGCTTCCGAGGGCGGTGCCTTGACCTGCACCGGCTTTCCCCGCGTCGAGAGATCTTCGATCAGTTTTACCGCTTTCTGCGCAACGCCCTTCGACGGCAACTCGAACTGCCCGCTTCCCAGGTCCGCAAGCGCGAGCGCGGATCGGTCCATCTCCGGCTTGTCCTTCGCCCTTGAAGCTGCCGTCGCGAGCGCTTTCCACGAGGTTTTCCACGCGGGAACGTCCTCCGCCGCGTCAGGAGTAATCAGCACCGCGCCCTGAAGCGCCTTGAGCGCGCCCGGATAATCCCTTGCCGACTCGCACGCCTTCGCGAGCCCCATCGCGGCGCCGCGGTCGTTCGGGTTGCGTTTCACTGCATCCGACAGGTACGTCACAGCCGCGGCTGCGTCGCCGGCCTTGAGGCAGCAGTCGCCGAGGAGTTCCATGGACTCGGCGCCGGCGCCGTTCTCGACGGCCTTTTTCAGGATCGGGATCGCGTCCTTGAATTTGCCGGTCGCGGCGAGCGCCTTGCCGAGCGGCTCGGCCGCCTCGACGGAATCGGCGACGACCTTGCGCGCGTTTTCGAGCGCGGCGATCGCAGGCGCGTGCTTTCCGCCGTCCTCGAGCACTTTCCCGATCCCGACATTGGCTTCGTAGTTCATCGGCGAAATCGCCAGCGCCTTCTCGAACGCCGCTAGTTTCGCCTTCGGGTCCGTCGTCCCGCCTGCTTCGAGCAGCGCAGCAAGCAGATCCTTCACGCTCCCGGTCCCCGCCGCAATCGCGCGCGCCGCCATCTCGCGCTGCAGGAATGACATGTCCTTCGTGCCGCCCGTGAATCTCACGGGGAGGCTCGCCAGGGAGTCGAGCACGCCCTTCGCCGCTTCAAGATCGTTCGCGTCCAGCGCCGCCGTGAGCCTGTCGTACGCCTGCGTCGCGAGCGCGAAGTTCTTCTCCTGCGGCTCCTTCATTCCTTTCGACCACGGCGCGTACAGCGGATCGCCGACGTACACGCACATCCACGAGTTGATGCGCGCCGCCATCGCGCCCGCTTCCCCCCACGTGTACCCCTTGAGCATCCGGTCGTAGAGGATGTTCATGGCAGGGAAGCCGACGGTGAAGGGCTCGTAGACCGTGCCGAGCGTGCACGTGATCCCGTGCGCCACGAGCGGGCCGACCCACTGGGCCTTCTCGCTGCGGATCGTCGTGGCGCTGAACGAATGCAGGTGCGCGCCGATCGCTCCCGGATTGAACGTGAACGCTTTCGTCCCGTTGTACTGCCCCGTGTACCAGCCCCAGTAGAACAGCGCATTCGAGCACGTCGAAATGTCGATCAGCTCCGGAGTGTCCTCGTCCTTGTGCTCGATCTTGTACTCGTCCCACACCGGCAAGCAGAGCCGCATCTCGCAGTCCGTCGACCCGTAACTCCCGCCGTCCTCCGTGAACCCGCGCGTGTCCAGCCACGCGATTCCCTTCGGCCCGTACGTCTCCGCGTAGACCGCCTTGTCCACCAGCGCCCGCGCAACCACCGGCGTCGGCCCGTCCAGCCGCGATACGAGCAGGAACTGGTCGTCGCGCGTGACGCGCTTGTCCTTCCGGAAGAGCGGGTTGTCCACCCACGCTTCGATTTCGTGAAGCGGCTGCAGCGCGAGCGCGAGTTCGGCGTCGACGCACGCGGAGTTGCCGAGCCCCATCGGCTGCGACTCCGGATTCTTGTCGGACTTCTCGTTGGCGATGCGCAGCGGGACGCCGTACGTCGGGACCACGAAGATGGCTTCCGGAAACCTGTCGAGGTGATTGAGGAAGGGGCCCAGGATTTTCTCGTGGAAGTCCTTCCAGTTCGTCGTTTCTTCGCGCGTCACGTTGAGGTGGCAGATGTTCGCCTCCGGGACGCGGCGCATCCGGCAGTAGTGCGTGCCGATGTCGACGGATTCGGGGACGGCGTCGTTGACGATGACGACGACGGCGGTCGCCGGGTCGAAGGGACGGTCGATCTGGCCGGTTTCGGCGATAGCGCCGAGCGGGGCGAGGGCGAGGGCCAAGGTGAGGAGGGAGCGCATGGCGAGGGAGGACATTATCGCTACGCGGGCCGGGAGGGAAAGGGCGAGGGGGGCTCAGGTCCTCCACCTTGCATAGGCCGACCGGTCGTTTTCATTCTCCTTCATTCTCTTTTATTCGCGACCCGTCGTTGTGCTTTGCCGGTGTACGCGGGATTTAGGGCAAAAACAACGGCGGGTCGCGAATGAAAGAGAATAAAGGAGAATGAAGCCAACGGACCAATCAGGCTATTCGCGGGAGAATGAGTCCGCCTTTTCAAGCAGCTCGTCCGTGGAGAGCTCCGCCGGTGGATTCTTCGGATCCAGCGCCAGAGCCATCAGCTTCGGCAGCTCCTTCAACCTCGACTGGATCCCGAATTTCTTCGCCGCCGTCGTTTCAAACCGGTCCGGCGGCGGCTTCTTGCGCGGGTCCTTCGGCTCGCGCTCTTTCTTCTCCATTTCCTCCGCTTCGCGCCGGGTCTTGCGGTATTCGCCCGCGTAGAACCCCGCCGCCTCCCGCCGATGCGACTCCGCGAGCAGCTTCGTCAGCCAGCCGCGGAGCGCCGCCACCTGCGCGTTTTTCTCCGCCCCGCCGGCCAGCACGAACGCGTGCGCGCGCTCGATCCCACGCTCGTCCCGCTTCAGCGCTCCCGCCACGCGCTCGAAGTCGTCCGCAATGATCCCGATCGCCAGCTCGCACGCCCCGGGAGATTCCTCCGAGAACTGGGCGATCAGAAACCGGAAGTACGTCGCGGCCGCTTCTTCATCCGGCGTTGTCGATGCCTGTAAATACGATGCGACCAGCTCGTCGGCCGTCTCTCGATCGCGCTTCCGGGCCTCGTCGGGCGGGTCGACCGACGCCGCGTCGGCGAGGCAGAGGCCGGCCACGACGAGCCCGTCTTTCCCCCTTTTCGCGAGCACGATCTGCGAATCCCCCGGCGCACCGGGCTGCTCGAAGAAGGGAAGTCCGCGCCCGCGCATCCCGCCCGGCTCCGCGAGGTCGCCCTGCAATCGCGCGGTCCACGCTTCCGCGTCGATCACCAGCAATACCTTGTCCCCCGCCTTGAAATCCCCCTTGAACGCGCGCTCGACGACCGCCGGCCGCGGGCCCTCGCACGCCTCCCCCAGCTTCACCCGCAACACCGCCCCGGCTTCACGCAGGTCCGCCCGGAAGCCGTGATACGCGGGGGCGTCTTCCGCGAACGAGACGGTCGCGGCGAACAGGAACCAGGGAAGCGCGCGCATGGCCGGGCAGTATAGACGCCGCTTCCCGATTTCTGCTGCCGCAGATCCGCCGCTTCGCGGACACTCCTCCCATGACCCCCCGCGCCCTCCGCCTCCGCGCCGCCCTCATCGGCGGCCTCGGGCTGCTTGCCGTGAGCGGGATGTATTTCGTGAAGCGCATCCCGCAGGATCCCGAGTACCACAATTTCGCGGACCGCCGGCCGTTTGCCGGAATTCCGAACTTCGGCGACGTCATGTCGAACCTGCCGTTCTGCGTCGTCGGCGCCGCCGCGCTCCTCTGGCTCTCGAAGCACTGCGAACGCGTCGGATTCGGCAAGGCCTGCCTGACCTACCACGAATACCGCTCCTGGGTCCTCGTGTTTTCCGGCGTCTTCCTGACCGGGCTAGGCTCCGGGTACTACCACTGGGCGCCCGACACGCCGAGCCTCTTCTGGGACCGCCTCCCCATGACCGTTTCCTTCATGGCCCTCCTCGGCGTCCAGATGATGGAGCGCATCAGCGTCCGCGGCGGCTCGATGCTCATCATTCCCTTCCTTGTCACCGGCGTCTCCAGCGTCGTCGCCTGGCGCCTCGGCGAAGGCGAAGGCGCGGGCGACCTGCGCCTCTACGCGCTCGTCCAGTTCTACCCGATGGCCGCCATCCCGCTCATGCTTCTGCTATTCCCGGCCCGCTACGACCGGACCGGAACCCTCATGGCGGCCTTCCTGTGGTACCTCCTCGCGAAGCTGGCCGAGCACTGGGACCTCGCGATCTACGACACTCTCGGCCACACCGTCAGCGGGCACACGCTCAAGCACCTGTTCGCCGCGACAGGGACCGCGATGATGCTGCGGATGCTCACGAGGCGAACTCCCCTTGAACGGGAAGTGCCCCTCACTCCATCTCTTCAAGAGTCCGCGGCCAGTCTCCCTTGAGCAGGCGCGAGAGCGACCGGTCCGCGAGAATGCGTCCGCCCGTCTGGCAACGCGGGCAGTAGTTGGTCTCGTTGTCCGCCTTGACGATCCGCTGGACCGGGGCGCCGCAGGCGGGGCAGGGCTTTCTGAAGCGGCCGTGGACCGCCATTTCGGCGCGGAAGGCGGTGACGCCTTCGGGAAAGCTGTCGCCGGATCCGGCGCGGAGGCGGTCGGTCCACTCCAGGAGAGATTGACGCACCGCGGCATGGAGGCGCGCGGCTTCCGCTTCCGTGAGTTTCGTCGTCAACGC
>WSZJ01000158.1 GCA_009773755.1 Planctomycetota bacterium
CGCGCTACCCGGCGAGTCCGCCCGGCCTCCCGCGCTCCCCGCGGGGCCCGTCTTCGAAATGAGGGCGCTGGGGATCGAACCCAGGACCCACAGCTTAAAAGGCTGTTGCTCTACCAGCTGAGCTACGCCCTCTCACTTCAAAGTGTCAGCTTGCTGAATGGCCCTATCTTATCGTCTGGAACGAAGGGCGGGTTCGAGGAGGCGCCTACACCTCCATGATTTCCTTCGTCTTCTTCTCGAGAATCTCGTCCATCTTCTTCTCGTGGTCGGTGATCGACTTCTGGATTTCATCCTTGAAGCGGGTGAGATCGTCCTCGGTCATGATCTTCTTTTTTTCTTCTTCTTCGGCCTGCTTCATGGCGTCGCGGCGGATGTTGCGGATCGCGACCTTGGCTTTCTCGGCGGAGTCCTTGGCCATCTTCGAGTACTGCTTGCGGCGTTCTTCGGAGAGCGGCGGGATCGCGAGGCGGATGAGCTTGCCGTCGTTCTGGGGGTTGATGCCGAGGTTTGATTTCTGGATCGCCTTTTCGATGCCGGGGAGCGCGCCGATGTCGTAGGGCTTGATGACGATGAGGCGGGCGTCGGGGCAGGAGATCGAGGCGACCTGCTTGATCGGGGTGGGGGCGCCGTAGTACTCGACCATGAAGTGATCGACGAGCGCCGGCGTGGCGCGGCCGGTACGGAGGCCTTTGAACTCGTCCGTGAGGACGGCGACGGCCTTGTCCATCTTGTCGTCGGCTTCGAGAATGATGTCGTCGGTGGGCATGGGGTTCCTATCCGGAAATGGTGGTGCCGATTTGCTCACCCATCACGACGCGGGCGATGTTCCCCGGCGTCTTGAGGTCGAAGATGATGATCGGGATGTGGTACTCCATGCACATCGAGATCGCCGTCGAGTCCATGACCTTGAGGCGCTGGTTGAGGACTTCCAGGTAGGTCAGCTTGTCGTACTTCTTCGCCGTCGGGTCCTTCTTCGGGTCGCCGGTGTAGACGCCGTCGACCTTCGTCGCCTTCAGGATGACTTCGCACCCGAGTTCCGTGGCGCGGAGCGCGGCCGCCGTGTCCGTCGTGACGTGCGGATTCCCCGTCCCCGCCGCGAGGATCACGATCCGCCCCTTCTCCATGTGCGCCAGCGTCCGCCGGCGGATGTAGGGCTCGGCCACGCTGTGCACGCTGATCGCCGTCGCGACCCGGACCTGGGCTCCGTGTTTTTCGAGGACGTCCTGAAGCGCCAGCGCGTTGATCACCGTCGCCAGCATCCCCATGTAATCCGCCGTCGGCGCCGTCACGCCGCGCTTCGACAGCTCCGCGCCGCGCACGATGTTGCCGCCGCCGACCACAACCGCAACCTGCGCGCCGACGTCGCGCGCCTTGAGAATCTCGCTCGCGAGCGAATCGATCTCGTCGATGTCGAGCCCCTTGTTTCCCGCGGCGCACAGGCCCTCGCCGGAAACTTTGAGCAGGATGCGCCGGTAGCGCGGAGCCGTCACAGGCTCGCTCCGCCTCCCACCCCGACCTCGCTCCACGCGAAGCGCCGCACGACGATGTTTTCGCCGAGCTTCCCGGCGACGCCCTTGACCATGGCGTCGATCGTGCCCTTGAACTTCTCCTCGTTGCAGAAGGGCTGGTCCATCAGGCACATCTGCATGTAGAGGCCCTTTTCCAGCTTGCCTGCGATGATCTTCTCCGCGATTTCCGGCGGCTTGCCCTTGATCGCGTCCTGGCTCAGCGCCTTCTCCTTCTCCACCAGTTCCGCCGGGACCTGCGCCCGGGTCACGACCTGCGGCTTGTTGCAGGCGATATGAAGCGCGACATTCTGCGCCATTTCCAGGAAGTCGGGGGTGTTCGCGACGAAGTCGGTCTCGCAGTTGATCTCGACGAGCGCCGCGAGCTTGCCATTGAAGTGGACGTAGGTGACGACGCGGCCGGCCTTCGCCTCGCGCTGGCCGAGCTTCGCGCCCTTCTGACCGGCTTTCGTGCGAAGGAGTTCGACCGCCTTCTGGAAATCGCCGCCGGACTCTTCGAGCACGGACTTGGCGAGCATGAACGGCGCGCCGGTCCGGTCGCGGAATTCCTTAACCTGTGTTGCGCTGATGGCCATGTTCTCGACCTCTGGATATGAAGGAGGGGTGAGCCTCGGCCCACCCCATCCCGTGACTCAGAATTTGGTGGGTTCGCTACGGCTTTGCGGGGACGTCTTCTTTCTTCACTGCCTTTGTCTTCGGAGCCTCCGGCTTTTTCGGCTCCTCCGCAGCAGGCGCGTTCTTCGCCGCCTCCGCAGCTTTCGCCGCTTCCGCAGCCTTTGCCGCCTCAGCCCGCTTGGCTTCCTCTTCCTTGCGCTTTGCCGATTCTTCAGCGGCCTTCTTGCGGCGTTCTTCCTCTTCCTTCTTGCGCTGCTCTTCCTGCTGCTTGAGCACGAGCGCGTAGCGGGTCTTCCCCTCGATGATCGCGTCCGCGAGGCGGCTGAAGACGATCTGGATGACGCGCATGGCATCGTCGTTGCCGGGGATCGGGATGTCGACCGAGCTCGGATCGCCGTCCGTGTCGATGAGCGCGATGACCGAAATGCCGGCCTTGCGCGCTTCGGCGACCGCGTTCTTCTCGCGCCGCGGGTCGGCCATGATGAGCGCCGCCGGAAGCTTGCGCATGTTCCGCAGTCCGTCGAGGTTGCGCTTCAGCTTGCGCTTTTCGCGCATCACCATCGCCTTTTCCTTCTTCGTGTACAGCTCGAGCGTCCCGGCCGCTTCCTGCGACTCGATTTCGAGAAGGCGCTTCAGGCGCGAACTGATCGTCGTGTAGTTCGTGATCGTGCCGCCGATCCATCGCTCGGAGACGAAATGCTGCTGGCAGCGGGCGGCTTCGACCTCGGCGACTTTCTTGGCCTGGCGCTTGGTGCCGACGAAGAGAACTTCCTGGCCGTCGGAAGCGAGTTTTTTGCAGAACTCGTAGGCCTGGATGAGGCCTTTGATGGTCTCGCGCAGGTTGATGATGTGGATGAGGTTGCGCTTGCCGAAGATGAAGGGCTTCATCTTGGGGTTCCAGCGCGACACGCGGTGTCCGAAGTGGACGCCGGACTGAAGGAGTTCCTGAACCGAAACCATCGCCATCTGGCCTCCGTAGGGCATTGAGTTGACCGTCTCCGCCGAGACCCCGCCCGACTGTCGGGAGGGGCTCCCCTGTGAGGGGGATGCGCAGCCGCGAGACGAAAGGGGGTCGGATTGTACTTACATTGGGGAGGGGGGCAAGGCAAAACGGCGGGAAACGGCAGGGGATGGGGAAGGGCGGACTCGGGATAGGGGAGGGATCGGGATAGGGATCGGGATAGGGCAGCCGATCATGCGCCATCGTCGTCCTGCCCCATCCCAATCCCCATCCCGATCCCCTGCCAATCCCAATCCCGCCGTTCCCCACCCCCTGCCGTTTATCTCGCCTCAACCTTGGCTGAATAGGTCCGCCCGCGATCGCCAGTCGCGTCTATCTCCTCCATCATCACCGCCAGCAACCGCTCGACTTTCCCCTCGAACTTCGTCTCGCCCTCGACGACCACCTTCACCGGCTGTTCGAGATCCAGCATCCGGTCGCTCAGGTAGACCGTCGCGCCCGTCGTCCCCCTGATCGTGATCGTCTGTCCGCTGATCTCCGCTTCCAGCGGCCCTGTCGCATCGAGCCAGTACCACCTTCCGGAGCCCGTCGCGCGGGCGATCTTCTTCGCGTGCATATTGCGCGTCGTCTTCGCGAACTTCGCCATGAACGGCGGGAATTCCTTCGGCGGGACTTCATGCCCCTTTCCGGGGAGCTCGAGGAACGTCACCTCGCAGCCCGCGGCCTTCAGGGCCTTGACCGTGGCCTTCGCGGGCTTGTTGCACATCTCCATGTCCAGCTCGCCGATGACGACATAGAACGGCAGATTCCGGAAGTCCGCGGCCCGGTTGGTCAGGTCGACGCAGCCGAGGAAGGGCGCCGCCATCGCGAACATCTGCGGCTTGTCCGAGGCGACCGACCCGGTTCCGAAACCGCCCATCGAGCCGCCATAGACCATGACGTGATTCGGATCGACGTTGTAGTTCGCGGTGACGTACTCATACCCCTTCCACATCGCCTCCTGCCCCGACTTGTCCCAGTTCGTGCTGCCGGGGAGCATGAGGATCGCCCCGGCCTGGTCGGCGTATTTCGCCAGCCACGCCATCATGTCCGCCGACGCGGTCTGGGGCGTCGCGCCGCCCATGACCCCGCCGTGCAGCCCGATGATCAGCGGCGCCGGCTTCGACGAAGAGACGCCCGGGGCCGTGTGGATCTGCACCGGGTGTTTTCCGTCGCTCGCCTCCACCTCGATCGCGTACGTCCCCAGCTGCCCCTTTCCCTTCGATCTCCCCGCCAGCGCCATCTTCTCAGCCGCTTCCGCCTGCGCCTTCGTCAGCTTCGCTTCGGCCAGTCCCGCGGCTTTCATCTTGTCGAGCGCGGCTTTGCGGGCGGAATCGTCGGCCGCGCTGAAGTACTCCTGGGCGGCGGGGCGCACGGCGTCCCACGCGGATTTTGCGGGCGGTTCCGCGGCGACGGGCGAGATCAGACCTGTGAAAAGCAGTGCAGCGGCGATCGGGCGCATGGATGGTGGTCCCGGAAGCGATTCCCCCTGTTGCGGCATTGTGGGAACGCGTGGACCCGGGAGCAAGCGTTCATCCGCCTGCCCGCACCGGGCGGTACCCGCGTCCGGCCAGAAACGTTGCGATCCGGTCCCGGTGGTCGCCCTGCACCTCGACGATCCCGCCCTTCGCGCTCCCGCCCGCCCCGAGCGATTTCTTGAGGTCCCGGGAAAGCGCTTCCAGATCTTCGTCTACCGGGAATCCCTCGAGCAGAACGACCTCGCGCCCGCCTGAGCGCTTTTCACGCCGCATCCGGATGGTTTCCGTCCTGACGGGCGCCACGGCGGGCACCTGAGGTTCCGGCTCTTCGGGCTCAGGAGGAAGCGGCTCGCATCGGCATTCCGGCTCGAACTTGCCGCACCGCAGGCAGGGGATGCGCAGACCCATTTTTTATTTCGGAGGCAGGCGGCCTGCGACCGGACGCTTCAGCGTCCGCCAATCGTCGGCCTCATGCGCCAGCGCGTTCAGGTCGTCCTCGAGTTTTTTCCGGAAGTGTTCGCGCATGGCGTCGTCCGCGTTGGGGGGGACCCAGATCGGGTCGCCGTAGACGAGGCGGATCGGCGTGCCGGGGAGGGGGAGCATGAAGCGGTCCCAGGACCGGAAGCGGTAGGCGTACTTCGCGCCGGCGATGACCGGGACGATCGGCACTCCCGACTTCTGCGCCAGCAGCGTGATTCCCGCGTGCGCCCGATTCCGCGGGCCGCGCGGCCCGTCGGGCGTGATCACGCCGTTCTGCCCCAGCTCGAGCCGGTCCATCATCGCGAGAAGCGCTTCGCGTCCCTTCCGCGAACTCGAACCGCGCACGGCGTCCCCCCTGAACCGGTAGGTGGCGCCCGCAAGGATGTCGCCGTCCTTGCTGGCGGAGATCATGAGGCAGAAGCGGGGTCCGTGGGGGCGGAACCGGTAGGCCATGTACCACATGGTGAAGAGGATCCGGTCGTGCCACAGGGCGAAGATGACGTTCTTGCGCTCGCCCAGGAGCCGGTGGGCCGTGTACTCCTCGTTGCGGCGTTCCACGAGGCGCCATGTGCGCGCGACGGTGCGGAGTCCGGCCGCCGCTGCTGCGGCCACGAAGTTGTGGAGTCCGCTGATGACGCGCGGGCGGTCTTCCAGCCCGGCCGGAGGCGCGTGCGAAGCGCCCGTCGCGCCCGTTAGAGGGACGCCGTCAGTCGAGGAGGACTTCATCCGCGGTTCTGTGAATGCCGTTGACAATGAGGACGGTGACGAAATCGCGGTCCTTGGGGTCAAGCTTCGCAACGTGGGACCGGAGTTCGACGATCTTCTTCCTGATCTCGGCTTCCAGCCGGTCAATCTTGCGCGAAACTTCCGGATTCTCGTTTTTGATGCGCTTGACCTGGTCAAAAACCGAGATCGCGGCCGCGCTCAGGTCCTTGTCTGGACGGGACTTGGGGGAGGAGGCCATGGCGAAGATTGTGGATTGGCTGGGGCGGGGAAGCAAGGTGGAACTGGCGAGAAGGGGAGGCTGGCGGAGGCTGGCGGAAGCTGCGGAGGCTGGCGGAGGCTGGCGGAGGCTGCGGCTTTACTGGTGCTGCCATTCCGCGCGATGGTCGCCGCGCTTCTCGTCGAAGTCGTTAGCTTTCGCCAGCCTCCGCAGCTTCCGCCCGCCCGCCTGCCCGCCTGCCTTTTCCGTGCTAAACTCGCGCGCTCTCATGCCCGACGCCGCCCCCGAGCCCTCGCCCGCAGATCCACCGCCGCCGGGAGACGCGCCCGCACCTCGCCGCGCATGGCTCTTCTGGGGCCTCGCCGTCTTCGGCTTCCTCTTCGCCCTCGGCGCCTGCGACGTCTACAACTACGACGTCGGACTGCACCTGGCCAAGGGGCGGTGGATTCTCGAGGAAAAGTCGCTTCCCAGCCCCGAGGTGTTCATCACGGCGAAGCGGCCCGGGTTCGTGTACCAGGACCGGTGGCTGTTCCAGGTCGGCACGTGGATCGTCTTCTGCGCCGGCGGATGGACGGGACTCACGCTCGTCAAAATCGTCTTCATCGCCCTGACGTTCGCGCTGCTGTGGATCTCATCCCGCCCGGCCGGGCCTTGGGCGTGCGCGCTCGCCACGTTCCTGGCGGCTCTGCTCATGTACGAGCGGTGGGACATCCGCTCGGAGCTCGGCGTTCATTTCGCCCTCGCGGCGATGCTCGCCGTGGCCGCGCGGGGAAGCGAAGCAGGAAAATGGGTCTGGGCGGCGCCCGCGGTGGCGCTCGTGGGCGCGAACCTGCACTCCGTCAACGTCGGGTTGCCGGGATTGCTGCTCTTCCCGGCGATCGCGGCGTGGTGGAAGGGAAATCGTCGTGACGCGAAGACCTGGGGGCTCTCGGCGCTCGCTTCAGTCGTGGCGCTTCTCGTGAATCCCCAGGGCTGGCGCGTGCTGACCGTCACTTCCGAGTACATGATGCGCTCGCGCAACGGCCCGGATTGGTACCGCGGCTGGATCACGGAGATGCACGGCGTGACGGACGACATCGCCTTTCCGAGCATCTCGCTGCGTGCGGTCTGGGTCGTCGTCCCTCTCGCCGCGATCCTGCTCGCCGCGAACCGCCGCCGCGCGCGGTTCATCGACGTCGCGCTGCTCGTCGCCGGCGCGCTTGCCGCGTTTTCGATCCGCAGGAACATCGCCATCGCGGGCGTCCTTCTCTTTCCCGTTCTCGCGCGCACCATCCACGAGCTTGCGACGGACCTCGTCGCGCGCCTCGACCACTCCATGGCGGTCCGTGCCCGTCGCGCGGCTGCCGGCGCGCTCGCCGCCGCCATGGCCGTCGCCGCGGTCCTCTCCACATCCGACCTCGCCGCCGTCGCCGAGCGCACCTCGCGCCGCGCCGGCCTCGGCCTCTCCCACCTCTCCCTCCCCGTCGACGCGTGCGATTTTCTCGATCGCGAGGGATTCAAGGGCCACGCCTTCGTCAACTGGGACGCCGGCCCGTACTACAACTTCGCCCGCTTCCCCAGATCCCTCCCCTGCATGAACGCCGAGGGCGACTGGAACCTCGAGACCCTCAAGGAATACGACGACGCAGCGCGGCGCCCGGAAGAGTTCTTCGAAGCGTACGCCCAGCGCTATTCACTCGAGATCGCGCTTCTCTCCCACCAGTCCGGCGACACGCGCGTGCTGGCGAAGTGGCTCGCGGCGTCGCCGAAGTGGCGGCTGGTGCACCGCGACGAGTGCGCCGTCGTGTTCGCGAAACGGGACGGGGTGAATGCCGGGATCGTGAAGAGTCCGCTGGACGAACCCAAGTGGGTCCCGCCCCAAGTCGGCACTTTCGCTTCGACACCGGCGCTTTGGCCCTGGAACGCGGGGAACCGGCGCGCCAAAGCCGTGCGGTACTACCACCTGGGGACGCTGGCGGCGCTCTTCGATGAATCCGATCAGAAAGACAGCTACCGGATCGCCCTCGAAAACTGGCCCGGCTACCCGGAAGCGCACAGCAACCTCGGCGCTTACCTCGGGCAGAAAGGCGAGCCCGGCGCCGAGGAAGAATTCCGCGAAGCCATCCGGCTCGCCCCGAAGTACGCGCCCGCGTGGCGCAACCTCGCGATCTGGTACGGCTCGCGCCGCGACCCGGCCGGCGCGATCCGCACGCTGCGTGAGGCCCTCGACGCGGTCGAAAACGCCGACGTCATGATTCACCTCGCCAGCCTGCTCCTCGAACGCCGGGACGCCGCTTCCATCGATGAAGCCGAACGCCTCGCCCGCCGCGCGCTGAAGCTGCGTCCGGGGCATGCCGGGGCGGAGCTGATTCTGAAAGCGGTCGAGCAGATGAGGCAGCGCTAGGGAACCGGCTTCACCTTGAAGCGCGCCAGCGGCCGGTCGACGATGAGCAGCACCGCCGCGCCCGCGACTGCGCTCACGCCCAGGACCGCGAGCGGGCTACTCCAGCCCGTCAATCGCAGCACCGGGTAGTGGACGAGAAAGATCGGGTAGGCAAGATCGGCGAGGAAGCGGTCGAAGCGGCCGAGCGCGGATTGTGACGAGGAGCGTTCGAAGAGGAGCGGGAGCATGACGAGGGCGATCGCGTAGAGCGGGACGAGGAGCGCGACCGCTCCGGTTTCGGGGTGCCCCGAGGCGTAAGACCGCCACGCGACGGGAAGCGCGAAAAACACGGCGAGCATCACGGGCGCGCCGGCGCTCCTCGCCACCGCCGCGACGCGATCGAGGCGCTTCTCGTGGAGCGTGCGCACGAGCGAGCCAGCCATGAAAAAAAAGAGGGTGGCAGGGAAGAAGCGAAATATCCACGGGTCGGGCGGGAATTTCACGAGGAAGACGACGCCCCAGACGGCCAGCGATGCAGCCGCGATTCCGCAGCGCGCGAAGGCGCCGCGTCGCATCAGCAGCGGCGCGAAGAGGTAGAACCAGCATTCGACCGAGAGCGACCAGCAGGTCGGCAGGATCAGCAGGTGCCACGCCGGGGAAGTGGATGCCCGGAAATCGCGTGTGGGCGAGAGCGATCCGCCGTCGATCTGCAGCCAATGGAAGGCTTCCTGTCCCAGCGGCACCACCTGGCCCGCCGCGGCCGCGGCGGCGCTGCCGCCGTTCAGGGACGACCACGCTTGGCGCGTCGGGTTGGCGTTCGCGAGCACCAGAGGTGCGCAGGCGGCGAGCAGCGCGAGGTAGAGCGGCAGGATCCGGATCGCGCGGTTGATGTAATAAGCGCGCAGCCCCCCGGCGACCGCGTACGTCGAATTCAGCGTGAGCGTCATGTAGTACCCGCTCACGGCGTAGAAGCAGAAGACCGCGAACGGTCCTCCGAACCGCACGGCGTCGGCCGCCATAGGTCCCGCGTGAGCAGCGGTGGCGGGGTCGACGTGAGCGACGACGACGAGCCAGCAGAGGATGATGCGGAAGGCGCCCAAGCTGTGCCTCGTGAGGAAGTTCCCCCGACGGGCGGTTTGTACCTGTGTTCAGCTGGGGCCGCAAGGCGAAAGGGAGGCTGGCGGAGGCTGCGGAGGCTGGCGGAGGCTGGCGGAGGCTGCGGAGGC
>WSZJ01000159.1 GCA_009773755.1 Planctomycetota bacterium
CCGCGGCGCGGGCGGCGGGGGTGGCGGGGGGACTTTCACCATCACCTTCAGAAGTAATTTCCTCTCGGGGACCTTCGACGTGGCCGGTGGCGGCGGCGGAACCTCCGGGGGCGCGGGCTCAGGAGCAGGCGGAAACGGCGGAACAGGGCGCACCAGCCTCTTTCAGGTCTAGGAACATGCCGACACTGACACAACCGCTCGCCGGATTCGCCGTGGACTCGCGGCGCAAGCCCGACGCGATCAACGCGTCCCAGGTGACCTCGGGGAACGCCGACTTCTTTACGGTGTCAAGCCTGACGCTCACGCTCGTCGCGAATTCCACCGACCCGTTCGTCTACGACGTCGGCGGGAATCCCTGTCAGCTCCAGGCGAACGTCGCGCTCGCCGTGACGGACACCGCGCACAACTTCATCTGGATCGACAATACCGGCGCGATGGGCCGCTCGGCCCTTCCGTGCGTCTACGACTGGACCGCGCCGGGCGCGCCCGCGACCGATCAGCACTGGTACGACCTCGGCAAGTCCCAGATGAAGAGCTGGAGCGGGGCCGCATGGACCAGCGTGAGCCGGATCTTCATCGGTTACGTCCGCGCCGACGGCGGGTCGATCAACGCGCGGTATGCGTGCGAGCCCATCGGGATTTCGCCGCTCGACCGGTACAACTTCTTCGGAAGCGGCGCGGACGGGTTCCTGGACGTCTCGGCCGGCACCACGACGATCGACGACTTCAAGAGGTACACGGCGGTCGTCGTCCGCGGCGGGACGCTCAACCATTCCGCCTCCGTGACCTCGATCACTACGATCCAGTCGCAGAGCGTCTTCGTCGTCCTTTCCTCGGGGACCGTGAACCTCAACGGCCAGGGCGTGGTCGGAGGGACAGGAGGAACGGGAGCCGGAGGTGCGGGGAACGGCGGCGGCGAGGGCGGACGCGGCGGCGGCGGAGGGGGAGGCACGAACGCCGGCGGGGCCGGAGGAAGCGGCCTTCAGAACAATCGCAGCGCCACGAGCGGCGGCGGAAGCGGGGGCACGGCAGGGGGAGGCGCGGGCGGCACGGGTATCGCCGCGATCAGTTCGCTCGGCTCCGGCCGGGCCAGCTTCTTCATGTTCCCCCACGGCTGTTCCGGCGGTGGCGGCGGCGGCTCCGGCGCCGCGGCAGGCGCGAACGGGGGAGCCGCCGGAGGCGCGTTCGAAATAAAAACACCGACATTTGCGGTCTCCAGCGGCGCGACGGTGTCCACCAACGGCGCCGCAGGGTCCAACGGACCCGCCGCGAACCGCGGGGCGGGAGGCGGAGGCGCCGGCGGGACGTTGACGATCTTTTTCAGGAACAGCTTTCAGTCCGGGACGATTTCCGTCTCCGGCGGCGCGGGTGGAACGTCGGGCGGCGCGGGGTCGGGCGCCGGCGGAGCCGGCGGCGCGGGTCGAAGCAGCCTCTTTCAGGTGTAACCATGAAGATCACGCTCTGGTACGAATCTCACAACGCGCACGAGCGCCTCGCGGCGAAGTACGTCGCCGCGAAGTTCCCCGGCGCGCGCCTGGTCGACGTGTCGACCTGGACGGCGATGCGGGACCGGCCGTCCGAAAGCGGCTCGCCGGATCGGCACGTCCGGGCGTTTCCTTGCCTCGTCTTCGACACGGACGACGGGGAAGTCGAGCTGGAAAGAATTGAGGAAAGCCTGACGAGCAGCGAGGTGGACAGGAAGGAATCGCTCGCGAAGGGGCACGAGTCGCGCGTGGACGCGGCTCTGGCCGAAGCCAGCGAGCGGACGGATGAGCCGGGCGGGGCGCGGCCGATTCGTTTGAACGAGCTGCGGAGGAGCGCCGACGCGGTCGACCCCGGCGAGTCCCAGCAGACGGGTGTCGTGGCCATAGCCGCCGCCACCAGGGCGACGGCTCCCCGGAAGAAAAAGAGCTAGAGGCAGACATGAGCGAGAAAAATCCGTCAGGCAAGGGGCGCCCGCCCGACTTCGTGCTCGATTGCGCCATCTTCGAAAGACCGCGCTCCCCGGCTTCAGCCGACGCTTCGAGCGCCCGCAGGGTCGAGGTTGAGCTGACTTACATGAATCTAGCCGCGCGGAGGAAGCTCCAGGTGAGGCTTCAATCGTCGACCGACGGCGAGGTGTGGCAGGAGCTCGCCGCGTGGAGCGACGAAGGCGGCCCCGGGTATCGGTCCTTCCACGCTCCAAAGGTCGTCGAGGACGCACCCAGAATGAGGCTGAGAGTGTGGAGCGAGGACGGCGCGCCGGCGATCGGCCGCGTGCGGATCCTGCGCTACGACGCGGAAGGAAAACTCGCATGCTGATGGCGAACACCCAGGCCATGAACGGACATGAGACCCACGCCCAAGGCGGCTGTGGTTGTGGCGGACAGGAAAAGTCGGGAGGCTCGTGCGGATGCGGCTGCGATAAGAAGTCGAAGGCGGGCGGAGGCGAGCCGCCGCCATCCGGATTCGATTTCGGCCAGAGGTTCAGCCTCGACTCGGCCGCAGAAGACTCGACGGCGACAGATCCATTCCCGCTCGCCGGCGGAAGCGCTGTGAAGGTCTGCGTGACGATTTTCAGCCAGGCCGGCGCGGCAAGCCTCGATGTCGTCGTGCTGGGTCTGTTGGGCGACAACCGGTTCACCGTGACGACCCAGACGATCACCGGAGGCGTCGGCTACTACTCATTCTCGGTAACCGGACTCGTCTGGAGCGAATTGTGCATCGGAGCACGCGCGTACTCGGGCTCCGTCCCGATCGTCTTCTCGATCTACGCCTACACCTCCTGCTCCTGAACCGGAGAAACCATGCATTTCACGCTCGCCCGAAAACTGTTCGTCCCGAACGTCGCCGCCTACGACTTCTCGCGGGCCGTGAGCTTCGGTGTTTTTGAGAACACCGTGAAGCTGGAAGCGACGATTTACGCCCTGACAGGAGGGGCGTCGAGCGTCACGGCGACGTTGCAGGGTTCGAACGACAAACAAAACTGGACGACGGTCACGACCTGGTCAGGGCTGGTGACCGGGTACAACCAGCCGGCGGCGGTTACGGACATCGCGTTTCGGTGGGTGAGGTTGAGGTGGGCGGTCGTCGGCGGCGGCGGCGCGGTGGTGGCGGCGGGTCTGAATACGGAGCACGACTAAAATGAACTGTCAGGAACGGCGAAGCTCAGCCCGCTACGAGGACTTCGGCTCCCGGATCGCGCTCGTTGCCGCGCTCCAGCAGTCCACGGTCCTCGACGCGATCTCCATGGGCCGAGCCAACGCCGTCCGGTTCTGCATCGTCGTCACCGTCCTTCCCGCGGGAGTGACCCTGACCGCCGCGGTCCTCGCCGGAAACGACGGCGATAATTTCACGCAACTCAACTCGACCAACATCAACCAGCCCGGCGTCTACTCCTTCCTTCAGCCGCAGGTCGCGTACGCCTGGGTTCGTCTCGGACTCCAGGCTTCCGGCTTCGTAAACGCAAGCGTCGTGTGCGGCGCTAGCGCCCAGACCGGCAGCATCTGAAAACCCCTTAATAGGAGCCCGAGATGTACACCCAACTCGCCAGCCGCCTGGCCGTGACCACGTCCGGAGGCGCGGAATTCTCGCAGGCCGTAAGTCTCGACAACGCCAACGCGGCGAAAGTCGAGATCACGATCTACAATCTGGCCGCAGGCGCTACAAGCGTCACACTTGACGTGGAAGGTTCGAATGATATGCAAAACTGGTCCCAGGTCGTGCAGTACACCGGCATCGGCATCGGCTACAGCGCGCAGGCCAACGCGACCGCGATCGCGTACCAGTTCGTGCGGCTGAAGTACCTGAGCGTCGGGGCGGGCGGAACCGCGATCATCGGGGCGGGAGTCAACCTCGCGAAACTGTAGGCCTCGTCGGGCAGCGCCAGCGTCAAGAGACGTTCCGAAAACAAAACACTGAGAAAGCGGAGGATCGGAAATGTACACGCAGCTCGCGAGCAAGCTCGGCGTCACCACGGCCGGCGGGGCCCAGTACTCACCCGCGGTCCCCATGCAGGGGAACAACGCGTTCCAGGTCGAGGTCACTGTCTACGCCCTGGCCTCAGGCGCGACGAGCGTCGATATCGACACCCAGGGCTCGAACGATCTTCAAAACTGGACGACGTTCAGCAGCGCCTACAACGTCGCCGCCGTCGGCTACAGCGCTCCGGCCGCGCGCACAGCGGTGGCGTTCCAGTTCGTGAGGCTCAAGTACACCTCGAACGGCGCGGGGGGAACCGTCGTGCTCGCTTGCGGCGTGAATTCGGCGTCTTTGTGAGGAAGCCCTTTCGTCGCAAGACTGACGGGCGAGGTCGCCGGCTTCCGAGGCCGGAGACCTGCGCGAGCTCCGCGCCCGTTCCTGAGCTTGAGTTCGCGGATTTGAGGTCCCGCTCGAAGCAGGTCGGCCTTCGCGTGAATGAAGTCCAAGTGCAAGGGTCCGCCGATGGATCCTGTTTTCACCCGATGCAAGAGGAGGTCCCACCATGCCGGAACTGACCGACGAGGAATTCTTCTCCATCCTTGGCGTCTCGCCCCAGCGCGAGAACCTCGAAAACCTGGTTTCCGTCCCGCCCGAAGCGTCGGACCTTCCCGCCCTCGTAAATGCCGACGGTACGCAGTACCCGGCCCGTCGAAATGCCCCAAACGTGCTCCGCCCCGTCGCGCCGGCGAGCTCATTGCCGCATGCCTCCAAGTTGGGCGGCTGAGAACCTGAGGCAAGTAATCAGCTCACTTCACGGCCCTCGCCATTGAGAATTCGGAGTTGACTACCAAGATCAACTCGGGCGGCTCGAGCCGTTCTATTACGCGGAATCCGGATGCGTGGAGTCGTCAGACCAAACGATAGACGTCGCGATTTCAGCGGATTGGTTGCCTGACAAAGGAGGCCGTCATGGATGGTGCAAGCGATTCGCCCGCCTTTCTAGGCAGAGCTCGGAGCAGCCGGGTTGAAAGTCCTTCTTCACCCTATTCCCTTTCGCCCTCGGAATCGAGATCAAGTGCTCCGTTCCTGGGACGCGCGTCAGTCTTTTCGCCAATCATCGGCGCCCCAGCATTGTCGATTTCCGAAGCAGCTCGCATCACCGGGTTTCTGCCGGAGGAGCGATCCATCGTGAGGATCGCGGCGGCTTCGGTGCCCGATGCCTTGGTCTCGCGCGATACTCCCGAACGTGTCGTTAGTGGAATTTCATCGACGACTCTATTCTCAGCAAGTGAATTTCGCGTCCTCGCTACTCTTGAGACGGGCCGAGGGTTACCGATAATTCCACTATCAACTGAACCGCCGTGCGAGAGGGAATGCTGTTGCTGTCCCTGCTGTTGCCCGAATCGCATCTCAGCTGCGGAAAGCAGTGCACACCCGGACTTCGCGAAGAAATTAGACCCTTCCTGGGGCTAGAAGAGAGGCACAGAAGATGTCGATAACGATAGCTTTCAGAAAAGAGCTTCTTAGGGATAGCGGCAATTGCTGCTGCTGCCTCAGATGGAATCGCATCTCCTTTGAAGACCGGGTACCCTACGGAGCACCAGATTCCAGCCATTCTCGCGGCGGAGTTGTCATGGGAGGAGGCTCGGAGGGGGCCAGCGGGGCAGGCTTTTCAGACCCTTTCGAGGAAATCTCCTCCGAACCCGGCGATCCTGGGGATACAGGCCCTCCTGGAGGGCAGCGTCCAGCAGTCCTAGACAAATTGTACTTGCGGGGAATTCGCGTGCCGAAAGGAGAAGAGAAACTCTATCGAGAAATCCTGATGGACAATGGAATGCTCGACAAGAGGGGTGTCAAAATGTGGAAGGAAGACTCTGTACCCTATGACAAGGATCACACCTACTTGAGTGACACGTATATCAAGCCGGACCTGCTTTGGCCCGCTTCCGAGGTCGCTTATCGAATGCTAGCAAGTCGGGGAACTATTAATTTTGAGTCGCCCAAGCAGTTGAATGACTTCATAAAGATAACTAGCGCCATTGCGAAGGGCGGGAACGAAATCGGGCACCTGAGCGAAGAAAGTTTCCCGATCGGATGGCCGGGAACAGTGAAATTTCCTTGGGGCTGGAGAGGCGTGGATATCAAGACGGTTGATCCAGATAAGCCATTTGCCGACATTGCCGTGAAGGTGACATCCGAAATACAACACGGAGTACCCATGCTGGATGTCATATACAAGCACGCTCAGTTTGCAGTCTTTCGTTGTCTGAAGGCTGCCTGGCTGTTACAGTTAAGAGGCTTGGAGATCACTCGGCCAGACTTGCTCAGGTCCGCGTACACGAACGCGGTTCTAAAGGGAAGGCGAACAGCTCTCGGTGTACCCCTTGATGGTGAGGTGCTGCTTAGAGCGGAATGCCACGATGAGCTCTTTCCTGAGTGGCTACGGCCGATACCGGAAAAAGTAGATCCGAGGGCGGGACCCTTTCTGAATGATGAATGGTTACCGGGCGACATGGGATTTGTCCAAAATACGAATTGGGATAATCTCGATGAAGACCTTCCCGGAGAGAACATTATATACGTTGGCGGAAGCGTCGAGACTGGAGAAGCATTTGAAACTGGAAAGGCGCAGTTTTACGGTCATTATTCAAGAGACACTTTGAAGAATTTGAAGGGATTCCGGGATTGGGTTCGCAAATGGGATGGTGCGGAGTTTCTCTGGAAATCCCGAAGACGACTTGACCCGCGGTTCCTGACATGAGGAGAATAAGACATGAGTACGCCTATCGCTAAGATCTTAATGCCGTTGGTCTGTGTTGCCGGTGGCTGCGCGTCCGCAACTTTAGAGAGCGATCCGAATACAAGAATCGCCTATCGAGCTTGTCTTGACGTATTAGCGGACCCAGGGCTCAGCGAGTTGTCGCGAGAGCGCCTGGTTGGCTGCCTAATGGAACTGGTGCGTCGCAATCCGGATAGACTACTCATCGAGGTTCTCGTTGCTGGGACGATGGATTCCCGGCCTGCGGGACGTAGACGGGAGGCTGGATCAGGGAATCCCTTTGAACCTGATTTCATAGCGCCGACAGTCGGGATGCATTGTAGACGAATACTTTGGCATCTACTCAGGTCTGATGCCAGGTCGAGCTTCATCAGAAGCAAATACGGTGGATCTTGGGTTTCTTGGTGGAGCGCAAATGAATACAGAGATACGGAAGATTGGCAAGAGGAAGTTCTGCACTGGTCAAGGTGTGAGTAGCAGTTTCGGGAGCCACTATTGAGGAAAGCTCGTTGAGGACGCTCTACTCGACCAGTCGCCGGCAGGAGATACGGGAAACGCAGCGAAAAGCGAGGTGAGGGGGACCGTCAAGATGGGATGCGCCCAGCTTGCTCCATGGCACAGGAAGGCGCGTAGGCTTGGGGAGTGGCGGCTGCTTCGCGTTGTCGGGCTGTGCCGACTCGAAGTTTCGTTTTCTCCCGCGCAGCTGCGCAAGTTACTCTCTGTCGATGCAACACCTGCTCCGGACCTGCGTCTGGATCCTTGCGGCCGCTTCAACGCTCGCCGCCGACCTCCCCCCCGCCGATCTCGACGCGAAACTCACCGAAGCTCGCGAGATGGCCGCGACAGGCCGCAAGCCCGAAGCCTTCGCGCTCCTCGAAGAAGTCATCCGCAACTCGGCCACTCAGCCCCACAAGTTCTCCGCGCGCGAAGAGATGATGAAGATGGGGCCGACGCCGGCGCGGCCGCAGAACGACGGGGAGAAGGCGCAGGTGGCTTCGGAGATTCTCGAGGAGCGGCACCGGTACTACGGCGACGTGATCGACCAGCTTGCAGGGAATCGCCAGCTCCGCGGCGTGCGGCTCTTCCGCAAGCGGATCATGGCGGACCTGGGCGGCGGGTCCGACGGGCAGAAGAACGGGCTGCGGGAGTTGGAGGCGCGGATCATTCGCGAACTGCTGCCGAAGGAGGACAAGGAGGAGGTCGAGAAGATCAAGAAGGCGCTTCCGAAGGCGAAGTGGGCGGAGGCGGGGAAGGACGCGGAGAAGCGCGGGAAGAAGCACATGGCGCTGGAGCTTTACAAGGACGCGTTCTTCGGGGCGGGCGGGGCGGGGGACGCGAAGGCGCTTGAGGAGCTGAGGGCGAGGATGGACGCGCTGGAGAAGGAGGTCCTCGACCTGGTGTCGCCGGAAGAGCAGAAGGCCTTCGACGACGCGGTGAACCATCGGGTGTTCAGCGACCTGATGACGAGGGAGTCGCATCATTTCATTTTCATCGGCGACAAGGGGTACGTGCCGCGGGTGCCGGAACAGTCAATGCTGGAGCTGGACGTTGCCTACATTTTCATCACGGACATGATCGCGCGGCAGCCGGACGACGACGGGCAGCGGATCACGGTGTTCTTTAAGGAGCTGTGGAGCTTCGGCGGCGCGACCGGCGGCGGGAAGACGATCCGGGTGGGGAGCGTGAACCCGAAGCAGAAGGACATCACGGTTTCGAACTTCCTGTACTTCCACGAGCTGTGCCACTGCCTCTTCGACACGGCGATGATCTGGACGGGGTTCGTGGAGGGCGTCGCGAACTTCGGCGCGACGATGGCGCAGTGCTCGCTCGGGCAGAAGGCGGCGGGGGAGGGGGCGTTCAAGTCGAACCTGGAAGCGTTCCACCGGGATTTCCTGGGGCGGGACGAGGACTACTTCCGCATCCAGAACTACGGGCCGTCGTGCGGGTTCTGGCTGCACTTCCTGGAAAAATACGGCAAGGGCGCCGACGGCGTCTGGGACTGGTCGCTCTACCGCAAGTGGTTCCGGCTCTGGCGGGCGCATCCGCTTCCGCCCGCCGAGACGGTGGAGAAGGCGCGGGTGTTCGGGCGGTGCCTGTCGGACGTGTTCGGGAAAGAGGTGTGGAAGGACCTGAAGTCGTTCGGGTGGCCGGCGATCGAGGGGGACGAGGACTTCACGAAGGTCGAGAAGGACGAGCTGGCGCGGCTCTGGCGCGACGCGGTCAACCAGTGGATGCGCGGCGACGTGGACGAGACGCTGCTCAAGTGCGAAGACCTCTGGATGAAATATCCCGAGCACCATCTCGCGGCGCGGGCGCGGCGGCTGGCGCTGGAGGCGCTGGACAAGTCGGGGGGGAAAGGCGCGGAGCAGATCCGCCGCGACCTGGGGCTGGTGATGGAATGGAAGTGCTGCGGGCCGTTCTACTCGAAGGTCAACGGGCTCTTCGACATTTTCGGCCCCGAGTTCGAGATCGACTTCGCGAAGGAATACACGAACCCGATGGCGAAGGCGACGTGGTTCGACCCGAAGATCCGCTTCGATGGAATCGTGAAGTTCGAGTTCCCGTACATGGACGGGATCGTGTGTTACGGGCTGGTGAACGTGAAGGTGCCTGCGGACACGGACGCGTGGCTGTTTGTGGGGAGCGACGACGCGTGGGGGGCGTGGGTGAACGGGGAGTTGATCGACAAGTTCAACGAGTGGCGCGGGGTGATGTTCGACGAGGACCGCGTGAACATCCGGCTGCGCGCGGGGTGGAACCGGGTGCTGATGAAGATCCGCAACGGCGACGGCGGGATGGGGTTCGTGGGGCGGATCACGGACCGCAAGGGGGCGGGGGCGCAAGCCCGGGAAGGCGGAGCCGGTCTGGAGGGACGACTTCAACGCGCCGGGGTCGGAGCGGAAGTATTTCGTCCCGTGCGGCGGCTGGAAGGTCACGAACAAGGCGCTGTGGGGGACGGACGACAAGCGGAACATGGGGTGGATGAAGTTCCTGGTGACGCCGGGGAAGGAAAAGGACGCGCCGGCGCAGTGCATCTGGATCAAGGACACGACGCTGAAGGGAGCAAAGGACATCGCGATCGAGCTCAAGATCGTGCACACGGGGGACAGCCGGCCGAAATTCGGCATCACGCTCGACGGCGAAGGGCAGAACGACGGGCAGAGCGGGACGACGCTGGTGATTCACCCGAACGGCGAGGGGTGCGAAGCGATTCTGTGGCGCTACGACCACGTGCTCTACGACGTGCCGGGGATCGTTTTCCCGGCGGCGAAGGAGCACACGATGACGCTGGTGCGGTTCAAGGAGCGGATCACGGTGACGTTCGACGGGGTGAAGGTGTTTGACGATGTGTCGATGCCGCAGGTGGACAAGACGAATTTTCTGGGGTTTATGACGTGGGATAAGGGAGTCGGGTTGGATGAGGTGGTGGTTTACAGGCTTGGGGAGAAATAGGAGACGGTGGGGGATCGGGGAAGGACGGGATAGGTGAGGGATAGGGATTGGGATCGGGATGGGGATGAACGGCGAGGCACGATGGTCCGCAGTTCCATCCCTATCCCGATCCCCATCCCGATCCCTGCCGTTTTGCCGTTCCTCTCCCAACGGCCCACCCCACCCTCAGCCGATAACCTTTCTGCATGTCCCTCCTCGACGCCCTCCTCCTCGGCCTCCTCCAGGGCCTGACCGAGTTCATCCCTGTCTCTTCCACCGCCCACCTCGTCTTCGCGACGCGCTGGCTCGGCCTCGCTTCGCGCTACTCGCCCGAGCAGCTCACCGCCATCGTCGCCGTCGTCCAGCTCGGCACGCTCGCCGCCGTCCTCGCGTTCTTCGCGAAGGACCTCTTCGGCATCGCCCGCGCCTGCGCCCGCCCGCGCGCGCCTGAAAGCCGCGACTCGCTCCGCCTTCTCGGGTTCATGGTCGCCGGCACCATCCCCATCGTCGTCCTCGGCCTCGCGTTCAAGAAGACGATCGAAGGCCCGTGGACGAAAGACCTGCGCCTCATCGCCGCCGCGCTGGCCGCCTGGTCCGTGATCCTCGGCGTCGC
>WSZJ01000160.1 GCA_009773755.1 Planctomycetota bacterium
CCCGGCCGGCGGCAACGATTGCCGCCCGGCCGGGAGCCTCGTTTCGAAAGGTCGCTAGCTCACACCCGCCGCTTCGCGCGCTTCCGTCGCCATCCGCGATACCGGAGGCAGGCCCGGGGCCTTGGTGCGAAGGATGAGGTCCGCCAGCGGGAGGACGACGTTCAGGTTCGACATCGGGCGCTTGTGGTGCATCCGGTGGTGGTCGTCCAGGAACTTGAACCAACGCGAGTTCGAGAACCAGCGGTGGCCGGGGACGTGCATGCACCAGTGAAGCGACTCGTACAGGGCGTAGTAGAAGACCATCGAGCAGGCTGCCCCGACGGCGCCGACCCAGAAATACGCCGTGAAATGGCCCAGCCCCGCGATCATCCCCGCCCCGAACCACACGGGGCTGTTTGCGGCGATGATGACCGGAGCGTTCCACCACGCCATGGCGACCAGCGTCTTGTCCTCGTCCCTCTGGAGCGAGTACGTCTCTTCATACTCGAAAATCCGGTGGTGAGTCTGGGCGTGTGCCCGGAACGCATACCGGAACCCGAGGAGCGGCCTGTGCATGAGGTATTTATGGAGGGTCCATTCGAAGAAGCTGCAGTACACGATCCCGCTTGCAAAAGCGGCCAGCGCGACCAGCGCAACCATCATGATGCAATCCCCCGTTGTCGTGTGACCCGGGATCTCCCTCGCTCCGCCCCTGGGTCGGCTCTCCGCGGTCTGAGATCTTGGTTCGACACGCCTGATTCCGGCGGGTGCGTCCTTCGGACGCACCCGCCGGAATCAAGCTGCTCACCATGGACGACTACTTCTCTCCCGTCACTTCGAACAGATGAATCTCGTTCTGCTTGCCCTTTAACAACTCTGCTCCGAGAGGACGGCAGTTTATCCGTTCCCGGACCAGATTGTGCGTGCGATCTCCAATTACGATCTTTCCGGGTCCGGCCCGCTTCTCCAGCCGGGCCGCGACGTTGACCGCGTCCCCCAGGACCGTGTACTCGATGCGCTTCTGCGAACCGATGTTTCCGGCGACCACGTCTCCTGTATTCACGCCGATGTGCACGTGGTAGCGAAGCCGCGTATCCGTTTTTTCGTTCAGCCGGTGGATCTCCCTCTGGATCGCCAGCGAAGCTTTCACGGCCCTCATCGCATGGTCCTCGTAGTGCACCGGCGCGCCGAAAACGCTCATGATCGAGTCGCCGATGTACTTGTTCACCGACCCCTTGTGGTCCAGGATGATCCGGCTGGCCATCTCGAAATAGCCGTTCAGGAGGTCGGCAATCTGCGGCGGCTTCATCTTCTCGGAGATGTTCGTGAACTCCGAAATGTCGCAGAAAACGATCGTCGCTTCCTTCTCCTCAGGCTGCAGCCCCGCCTGCCCCCGCTTGATCAGGATCTCGGCGATGTCCGGGCTGAAAAAACGCTCCATGTTCGAGCGCGTCAGCTCTTCCTGCTTCAGCTTGTTGAAGAGCTCCTCCTGCTTGATACGGATCGCCACCTGGTTCGCAATGGCGCCCAGGATATGCAGGTCGGCGACCTCAAACGGGTAGGTCTTCATCTGGTTATCCAGGTAGATAACTCCGAAAACCTCTTCTTTTTCCCAGAGCGGCACGCACATGGCGCTTCGGATGTTGTACTGGATGATCGACATACCCATCTGGAAGCGCTGATCGTTCTTGGCGTCGCTGGTGATGATGAAGTTCTTGTCCTGGATGACGCGCGACGTGATGGTGCGGCTGGGGACGACCTCGTGCACCGAGATGGAGCCGTGGGCGCGGTGCCGGGCGACCTGGGGGACGAGCTCGTTGGAGGCCTTGTCGATCGTCAGGATGACGCCGCGCTCGGCATTGATGACGGCGAAGATCGTGTCGAGCGCGCTCTGGAGCACTTCCTTGAGCGTCGCCTTGGATGACAGGTCGCGCCCGAGGTGGTACAGGAATTTGAACCGGTCGTCCTGGTCGGGAGAGACGCTCGAAGCGGAAACGGCCTTCTTGTCGTCTTTCCTGGCCGCCTGGGGCACCGCTGCAGGCGCCGCCGCTGCGGGGGTCTGCGCCGCGACTGATTTCAGGTCCTTGAATGAGTACCCGCGGGCGATCGACTCCTTGACGTCGATCCGGTACTCCTCGGGGAGGTCCGCGACCTTCTTCACGATCTCGTTCGGGTTGCCGTAAAGGCTGGCGATCAGCTCGCTTTCGGCGGGCTCCGGGGCCGCTTCCGGCGCCCTCGCCGGCGAATGCTCATCCTTGAACGTGAAGGTCGTCTCGCCGACGGAGACCTCGTCGCCGTCGTCCAGCACCTTCACGTCGACCCGCTTCTTGTTCACGTAGGTCCCGTTCGACGACCCGAGGTCGTAGAGCGTAAACCTGTTAGCCCGCCGAATGAGCTCGGAGTGCTTCCGCGAGACCAGGGAGTCCCGGAGCTCAATGTCGTTTTCGGGCATGCGTCCCATCGAGAACACGTCTTTCCCGATCTCGATTTCGCGCGGGGCCAGGGGCCCTGTCGTGACGATCAGCTTGGCCAAAGCGTCCCTCTCAGAGGCGCCAGACCCGTCATTAAACCGTTTCCACGGCAGGCGCGTCAAGGCGGGCCGACAAGCCAAGCGGGCGGGCGAGCGGGCGGGCGAGCGGGCGAAAAAGAGCGACCTCCCGATTTCAGGAAGTCGTTTAGTCTTTAGCCCGCCCGCCTGCCCGCCCGCCGGGCCGCGTAGGGCCCTCGAAATCAGCAGGCGCTATTCGGCTCGGCTTAATAGCTCCGGCGCTCCCGGAGACCCCGTGAATCGGTCCCACGCCCGGATGAAGACGCGGCCGAGGTAGACCGAGAGGAGCGTAAACGGGATCGCGACGACGACGTCGATGACGTAGTGGTAACGAAGGTACATGGTGGACAGCACGAGGCCGGAGGCGAAGGGGAGAATCAGCCAGAAACTGGGGCGATGGACTCGCCAGGCGAAATACAGGGTGATCAGGGTCACCGCCGTGTGGCCGCTGGGCATGCAGTCGTGCATCTTGCCCTCGGATTCGGCCAGGAAAGTGCGGATCGCATCGAAGCTCCAGACGCCGTAAAGCCCCTCCTGGAGGGGCGGGAAGAAACGCGGGCCGACGGCGGGAAAGAGGAAGTACCCGATGTAGGAGCCGTAGAACGCCACGGACGTGATGCCGATGGCGTCGGAGAGTTTCTTGGTGCCGAGGCGGGCCATGATCTGGCCGCCCGCTACGAGGGGGAGGAAGTAGTACGTCGCGTAGCAGAACTGGAGGAACTCGGAAAGCGCGGGGACGTGGATGCGCGCGAAGAAATCGACCGGGTTTCCCCCCCACATCGCGAGGTCGAGTCGGGCCAGGTCCGCATCCCACACGCGCGGATTCAGGGCAGGGACGAGCGCGCCGCACTCGAAGAAAAAGACCCCGTAGAACGTGACCGGATACCAGTGCCGCAGGATCCAGAAAAGCCCCCCGTCGGCGCGGCGCAACAGCGGCCGCAACGCGAGGATCCCGGCCAGCGTGCCGAAATTGATCGCAAGGAACTTCGGCGCCTGCGGCATCCCCGTGGCCGCCCAGGCGATCACGATCAGCAGGTCGAACAGGACGTGCGCAGAAAACCAGACGGCCTCGGAGAACAGCACGTCATGCCGCCGGCAGAAGGCACCGAGGGAGGACATCCTGGAAGGGGCCGCTTCAGAAGTGGCGGCGGATTCCTGATCCGTCAAGACATCTGCCCTCATGAAGCGCCTAATCCTCGAGGCGGTTTTCGATGATCTGGTTCTTGGTGAAGCCCGCCAGGAGAAGCTGCTCGGGCGAGACTTCTGCGAACGCATCCCGCGGAACCAGGCCGATGAGCTCGCTCTCGGCGACTTTGACGCCCGCCTGTTCGGCGCGGCTCGTCACTTCGTTGAATACGGTCTTGAATCCCGTCGTCCGGTAGTCGAGGAGGTTCATGGAGACCTGCGCCATGCTTCGCTCGGGGATCCAGAGCCCCAGGGCCTGCACTTTCGGAAGGCCGCCGTCCCTCTCGCGCACCGCCTTGGCAATCCCCTTGGCGACCTTCACGTCGGTCGTCTTCAGGTAGATGTTGTACGCGATGAGCGGCTTGCGCGCGCCGACCGCCGTCGCTCCCGATCTTGCGTTGAATGCGTCCGGGCCGAAGTCCGGAGTGCGCTCCGGCTTCTTCCCCAGATCCTCCTTCAGTCCCTCGTATTCGCCCTTCCGCACGTCCGACAGGATCCTCCGCTCGGGCCTGGAAGCGGCCTCCGCGTAGAGATAGATCGGAATCCCGAGCACTCGCCCGGCCATTTCGCCAAGCCGCCGCGCGAGAATGACGCATTCCTCCATCGTGACGCCGATCAGCGGCACAAACGGCACGACATCGGTCGCGCCGAGCCGCGGATGCGCGCCGTGGTGCGCCGCCATGTCGATGAGGTCCGCCGCCGTCTGCATTCCGCGGAACATCGCGTCCACCGTCGCGTCCGGCTCCCCCACGAACGTCACCACGCTGCGGTTGTGGTCCATGTCCATCGACTCGTCCAGCACCTTGATCCGCGGCACGCTTGCGATCGCGGCCACGATCTTTTCCACAACTTCAGGGCGCCTGCCCTCGGAGAAGTTCGGGACGCATTCGACAAGACGGTTGGGGATCGCCATGGGAGGCGGGAGTCTACTGGCGCACCCCGAGAGGGGCAAGGCAGGGCGGAAAGTGAAGCAACGAGAGTGGCGAGAGCGGTGAAGGCCAGGGCAATGACAACCGGCCGCTTCATTCTGCCCCGAGACGCTTTCGTCGAGGCTGAGGGGACGTCCGGGTCCCGATCCGAACATCTACTACTTTGGACCGTCCCCCTCCGACAGCGAGTACCCGTACTTCACGGACCAATCCCCGAGCGACTTCTCCTGTTCCGGGGACAACCTCAGCGTTTCCCGGATTCGCTTCTGCGCCCGGATCGTCAGGTCGAGCTGCGCCGCGGCGCGCTCGCGCTCCGTTCCCTTGTTGTCGGCGTTCAGCAGGTCGTACTCGCGCATGAACTCGCCGACGACGGGCCCCAGCGCCGCCTTCTGCGACGCGTCGAGCGAGAGCGACCTGGACCACGCATCCGAAAGGGAAGCGGCAACCGATTCGCGCGTGCCGCCGAAGTGCTGGTCGCTGTCGCCGAGGGAGAGCGCCGAGTCGAAGAGTCCCGTCTCGCCGAGCGCGGAGGCTTGCGCCGGGGAGAGGGCGCCGCGGATCGCGGCGATCGCCTGCTCCTGGACTTCCATGAGGGCGCGCTGCTGCTCCAGCCGGCTGAGTTTTTCGCGAGAAGCGAGGTACTCGGTCCACGCGCTTCGGCTCGCGGTCATCGCCGCGTCGAATCCCGCCGCTTGCGCCGCCTCGGGGGACACGCCGGCTGCTTCGAGCAGCGCGAGCAGCAGCGAGGGAAACCCCTCCGGCGCGAAAATGGCCTCGTTCATCGTCACGCCGAGTTCCTTCGCGAGCTGCGCCAGGAGCGTGATGAGCTCGGTCCCCATTTCCTGATCCTCGGGGCTGCCGTCCCCGCCGCCGTTCTTCATCTGCTCCCGCAATTTCCACATCGTCGCGGCCACCTTCTTCCACTTTTCACGGGAATTCGCGGCCCCGAGCGGTTCGGGAAGTCCCGGAGGCGCCCTTCTCGCTTCGACGACCTGCCGCTGGAGCTCGCTGACGCTCTCTTTCAGCGAAGCGATCTCTTTCCGCGCCGCTTCCAGTGCGGCCTCTGCGCGCTTCCGGCCTTCCTCCGCGGCGTCCCTCGAAGCGGCCGTCTCGCCTGTCCGCACCGCGGCCGGCCCGTCATGCGCTTCGCGGCCCCGGCCGACGAGCCACATCCCGAGCGCCCCGACCACGAGCCCCACGAACGCTCCTGCGACCACACGTCGCATGTCTCTTCCTCCTGATCAAATCCTGAGAATGGAAAGCGCGACCGCGGCCCGAGCTTAGCAAAGGTGAACCGGCTACCACTCTGCAAGCGAGAGAGCGAGCCGGAATCCGAAGCTCCAACGCGTCGACTCCGGCCCATTCCCCTGTTCGAACGCGGACTGCCTGCGAAATCCGCGAGTTCTCCGTATCCTTTGCGATGACTTCACTCTCCGACGACCCGTTTGCACCCCTTATGCGCCGCGTAGCGGGAGGAGATGAGGCGGCGTTTGCGGAGGTCATCGCGGGAACGCGGACGCTCGTTGCGGGGATCATCCACCGGTTTCTCGGGCATGCGCGCGAGACGGAGGACCTGGCGCAGGAGGTCTACCTGCGCGCGTGGCTGGCGCGGCAGCGCTGGCAACCGACGGCGCGCGTCACGACCTGGCTCGCGACAATCGCCTCGCGGTTGTGCCTCAACGAACGCCCCAAGCTCGCGCGGCGGCGCACCCTCCCGGAACAGGATGTCGCGGCGGAAGTGGACGATCGGCTGGGGGAGGACGAAGCGCAACGGGTGCGGCAGGCGGTTCTTTCGCTTCCCGACGATCAGCGTATGGCGGTGGCGCTCAAGTACTTCGGTGAACGGACAGACCGGGAGGTCGCCGAGGCTCTGGAACTATCCCTCAGCGCCGCGCAGGCGCTCCTGTTTCGCGCGCGCAAGAAACTGATCGATCTGCTGCCTCCCCCATGATTTCAGGGATTCTTCGCAAGTGGCGGACGGGGAACCGGTTCAAGATGGCATGAACTGCAACGAAGTACGTGAAGCGCTGTCCGTGGCGAACGAGGGCGCGCCGCCCGAAGTCGCCGGTCACCTGGAGGCGTGCGCCGGCTGCCGCGCATGGGCCGCCGGCCTCGCGGCGCTTCCGGCCCGGCTGGCCGCATGGACCGCACCCGCGCTCTCCGATTCCTTCGAGGCGAAGGTGCTCGCTTCCCTTCCGTCCACCCGCCGGACGCCCCGGTGGGCGCTCGTGGCCGCCGAATTCCTCATTTTCGCGCTCGGGTCCCTGGCGGGCCTGGGGGCGGTCTGGGTCTTCAGCCCGGGCCGCCCGACCGGCGTCCGGCCTGCGGACCCGGCCGCGCTGGGCGGGGGCGGGGACCTGGCCGACTTCGTAACGGGAGATTGACGATGAAAACCTGGATCCTGCACGCTTGCGTCTTCCTCGCCGGGGCCGGCCTCGCGGCCTTCGCCGTACCGACGGATCGCGGAGCGAAGGGGCACGGGATCGACGCGGTGTACGCCGAGCTCGGCCTCTCGCAGGCCGTCGAGCCCGAAATGAAAAAGTTGAGCGCCGCCGTCGGCCCCGAGTGCCGCTCGCTCGGCGAAAAACGGCGCGCGCTCTACGCCGAGCTGCAGAAAGAGCCCTGCGATCGCGCGGCCGTCGACAGGCTCGCCGCAGAAATCACGGAAACGCGCGCCCGGATCCAGAAACATGTCGTCGATCACCTGATCGCCGTCCGCCCCCTGCTCACTCCCGCCCAGCGCGAGAAGCTCTTCGCACGTCTCGCCGGCGACCCTGAAAAACGCTGAACCCGGAGACCCTCATGAACGCCTTGCGCACCGTCGCCGTGCTTCTGGTCCTGGCAACCGCCGCTTCCGCCCAGGAAGACCGCCTGCGCGCCCTGGAAAAAGACATCGCCGCCGCGCGCGGACTCGAATTCAAGGAACCCGTTCGGGCGAAGACGATCGACCGGCCGGCGGACGCGACGAAACACATCCAGGGGTACTACAGCACCGACGACAAGACGCTGTATCTCTACTCCGACATCTCGGGCGCCTACGAGAAAGGCGTCCTGATCCACGAGATGGCACACGCGCTTCAGGACCAGCATTTCGGCCTCGCGAAACTCCACCAGTCGACGTTCGAGGGGGAAAGCGAGCTGGCGCTGGCGGCCCTGATCGAAGGGGACGCGACGTTGACGATGATCGAAGTCCTGAAGACCGAGCAACCGAAAGCGGGCGCCATGCTCGAGTCGCCCCTGGAGAAGGCGCGCAACCTGCAGTCGGCCTTCCTCTACGCGCAGGGCGCGCGCTTCGTGCGGGCGCTGAAAGAAAAAGGCGGCTGGGAAGCGGTCAATGCGCTCTTCCGGAACCCGCCGCGCACGACGGCGGCGATCCTGCACCCGCTGGGTCATGTCAATCCGGTGCGCGTCCGGAACGGCAAGTCCGTCGGCGAGCTGGGAATCATCCGGATGCTGGCGGCCAATCCCGCTTCCGCAGCCGATGCGGTGAAGGCAGCGGCGGGGTGGAAAGGAGACGGCGAGACGGTCTTGGGAGCGGCGCGTCTATGGGAGGTCGCATTCGAGACGGCGGCAGACGCGGAGGATTTCGCGGAAGCGCTGGCGCTGCTGCGTTGCGCGCAGGAGCCGACGTTGGTCGCGGTCCATGCGGAAAAAGGTCTGCGGGAGTGGCGAGGCGCGGGCGGCTCTCTGCTGGCCATTGCGACGCGCGGGGAACGCGCCTACGTCGTCGATCGTCCGGACGACGCCGATTTTTCGCGCCTCCTCGGCCAGGCGCGCGGCGAAAGCCCGGAACTGAGCGTCCTCTCCGTGAAGGACGGGCGCGCGATCACCTGGGGCGAATTCACCGACCGGCTGCTCGCGGCCGACATCATCTGCGTCGGCGAAACCCACGACAGCGAAGCGCACCACCAGGTGCAGTTGCGCGTCATCAAGGCGCTCTTCGCAAGCGATGAAAGCCTGGGCGTCGGCATGGAGATGTTCCAGACGCCGCTTCAGCAGACCCTCGATCGCTACATTGCCGGCTCGATGACCGAGGAGGAATTCCTGAAGGAGACGGACTGGGCGAAGAGCTGGGGATTCGAGTGGAGCCTGTACCGGCCGATCGTGGAATTCTGCCGCCGGAACGGCGTCGGGCTTGCGGCGCTGAATGCGCCGAAAGCGTTGACGCGCAAGATCGGGAAGGGAGGCTGGGAGTCTCTTTCCGAGGAAGACAGAATCGCGCTGGGAGAAGTGGACCTTGCCTCGCCGGAGCACCGAGAGCACTGGCTTGAGCGCATCGGCGCGATGCACGGCGACAAGAAGCCTTCTGAAGATCAGCTGGAACGCACGTACCAGGTGATGGCGACGTGGGACAGCGTGATGGCCGCTTCGACGGCGCGCTTCCAGCAGGAGCGGCGTCTGCATCGGATGGTGGTCGTGGCAGGCTCGGGTCACGCGGGGTACCGTTTCGGGATTCCGGCGCGGGCCGCGGCGCTGACCGGCGGCAAGGCAGTCATCGTTCGGGTGGACGCCGGCGACGGCGGCGGAGACATCGATGGCGACGCGGACTTTGTCGTGAAAGTAAGATGACCCGGAACGGATTCCCAGGGAGGCTCGCATGAACGGCCGGATTCTTGCAGGAGGATTGCTTGTCTCGGCTTCCGCCGTGCTGGCGGGTTTCGCGATGGTGCATTCGCGCGGCGCGGGAGAGCGGGCGCGGGACGCGGAGAGGCGGCTGCAGGATCTCACGGAGCGCCTGGCGAAGCTGGAGAGCGCGGTGGCGATCCCCGCCGGGTCACCGGTCGCCGCCGGCGTCGTGGATTCGCCTGGGGGAGACCTCGAGCGTCGCATGGACGAAAAATCGCGCGCGCCGGGAAGGCCGGAGACTCCAGGCGCTTCTCCGGATTCCGCTTCGCCCTCGACGACGCCGGCCACGTCTCCTCGCGGCCGTCAGGCCTGGGCGGCACTCGCCCCGGATGACCGGCGCGCCGTCCTCGAGCTGGTCAAGGAAGCCCAGAAAGAACTGCGGCAGGAGGAGATCTGGGGCTGGGCCACCGGGATCCAGGCGAGGTTCACGAAGTCGATGCGCGAGAAACTCCAGTTGACGCCGGTGCAGGAAGAGCGCGTGTCGGCGGTCCTCAGGACCTACCTGCCCGAAATGAACAAGGTCTGGCACAACCCCGAGGGAACTCCCGAAGAGCGCGCTGCGAAATCGAACGAACTGTGGTCAAAGGTCGACGGCGAGATCTCGCCGCTCCTGACGGGAGAACAGGCGATCTCATACGAGGAGTGGCGCAAGGAGCAGGAAGAGAAGGCGAAGAAACATGCAGAGTCGGGGGGGAGGTGAGCGATTCGAGGCACCGCGACCTCGAGTCTACTAAGTAGCTCCACGTTGATTCCTTGCCATCCATCCGCGCGTCTTTCGCCGTCCCGCGGCGTCGTCGATCCTCACTCGGGCCGGCGAAATCCGCGGCGGCTGAATGGCAAGGAATCAACGTGGAGCTACTTAGGGAAAGGGCCCTCGGATGTCGATCGTTACGGGACCGATCGGGCCGTAGGAGACTCCCTCGACGGCAAAGCCGGAGAATGTGAACACGGCCGACGAACCCGTTGCGACGGTGCTTCGATCGCAGCCAGAGACCTTCAGGCCGATCACGGGCGACTTCGGAAGCCGCTCCCTTTCGGCGTCAAGCGGACTGATCGGGCCGCCCGAGGGAAAAAAGTACTTCTGAATGTCGCGGCCGCGGAAGAAGAAGCACTCGGTGGGAACTCGCGTCGCTTCCTGATCCGACGGAAATGCGGGTTCGAAACAGGCCTCCAGCGCCCAGCCGTCGCCTACCAGGCAGATTCGGGCTCCGCCCATGTGGGCGAAGGACTTGCCGAGATCAGGGGCAAGCACCACAGGGGAAGAGGCGGCGCAGCCGGACAGGGCCAGGGCGAGCATCGGCAGCAGGTACCTCATCGCAGGTCTGACGCACCTCCGGGCTCGCAAGTTCCGTCGAATTCGAGAAAAGGCAGCGTCCCTTCCACTTGGCCTTCGCCGCCTGCGCTGATTCAATGCCCGGATGAGTTGGAGATACGCGGTTCTGGGCGCGGGCCGGCAGGGCGCCTGTGCGGCGTGGGGCCTCGCGAAATACGGCGACGCAGAGTCCGTGACGCTCGCCGACATGGACGAATCGATCGCGGCGGCGGCGGCGAAGCGCGTGAACGGCCTGCTGAATCGCGAGGCGGTGCGGCCCGCGCGGCTCGACGCTTCGGATCCCGTGACGACGCGCACACTGCTCAAGGGGCACCACGCGGCCCTCTCGTGCGTACCTTATTTTCTCAACGAGGATGTCGCGCGCGCCGCGGTCGACGCCCGCGTCCACTTCTGCGACCTTGGCGGAAACACCGACGTCGTGGAGGCAGAGCTCGCCCTTCATCCCGAAGCCTCGAAGCGTGGCCTGTCGCTGATTCCCGACTGCGGGCTCGCTCCCGGGCTCGGCAACACGCTCGCGGCGCTGGCCGTGGAGCAGTTCGACGGGGACATATCGGTGCACGTGCGGTGCGGCGGACTGCCCGTGAACCCGAAGCCGCCTCTCAGCTACATGCTCGTTTTCTCGATCCACGGCCTCATCAACGAATACACAGGCGAAGCGGAATACCTGCGCGGAGGAAAAATCATCCGCGTGCCGACGATCTCGGAATTCGAGCCGATTGAGATGGGGCCCCCGCTCGGGACGCTTCAGTGCGCCGTCACCAGCGGAGGCACGTCGACCGCGCCGAAGTCGTTCCTCGGCCGCGTGAAGGACTACGACTACAAAACGATCCGCTATCCGGGGCACTGGGACCGCGTCAAGACGCTCCTGGAGCTGGGGTTTCTCGACAACGTCCCCGTGACGGTCGGCCCGAATTCAATCCGGCCGCGCGACCTCACGGCAGCGTGCCTGATCCCGCGCCTCACCTTCACGGGCGACAAGGACCTCGTGATCCTGCGCGTCTGGGCCGAGGGCAGGAAGGCCGGCTCCGCAAAGCGGGTCCAGTACGACGTCCTCGACTACGGCGACGACATCACGGGCTTCACCGCGATGGAGCGCACGACCGCTTACCCGGCGGCCCTCGTCGCGCACATGATGGCGGCCGGCGAAACGATGCGCGGCGCCATCCCGCTGGAGATCGCGGTCCCCGCCAGGCCCCACGTCGAGCGGCTGCGGACGTGGGGAATTGCGATCCGCTCCCAGGAGTAGCGGCGCCGTCGCGCCCGTCCGCCGAATCCCGCTTCCTCGATTTCCCGGGGAGGATTCGAACCTCCAATGAGGGAACCAAAATCCCTAGTGTTACCGATTACACCACCGGGAAGGGTGACGGAGCATTGTAAGCGATCTCCTGAACTCAGAACTCCGAACCCCGAACCCCGAACTCCGAACTTCCGAACCGGCTCACGGCTCCCTCAGCACCCGTTCCATCTCCGCCCGCATCGGATTCACCTTCGCGGACTTCGCCTCCCACTCGCGGCACTTCACTTCGATTCTGTGCGCGTCTTCGATGCGCCCGAGCCGCTTGTACGACATCACCATGAACGCAAAGTCCTCTTCCTTGCCGAAATAGTACGTCTCCAGATTCTGCTCGAGCGTCTTGACGGAATCTTCGTAGCGTCCGGCCCGGAAGTAGGAAGCGCCGAGCGTCCCGCGGTGGGCGAGGTCCTCGTCCATCTTGACGGTGTGCTCGGCCAGCCGCACGGCGAGTCCCGGCGGCGCGAGTTTTTCGGGGTGCGTGACCAGCTCCCACGCCTCGTTGTTGTAGTTGGGCATGATCGGGAACTTCCTGGCGTCGGTCTTGGCGGCCTTCGCGGCTTCGGAGGCCAGCAGCGCGAGTTCCCCATTGGGGTCGGCGCCCTTCTTGAGCGCCTTGGTGAGGTACTCGAGCGCGTCCCCGGGCTTCCCGTCGTCCATGTAGCCGAGCGCTACTTCGGCGGCCCGCTCGGGCGCGGCCGGCGGCTCCAGCGCGGCCATCCGGTCGATCGTGGCCCGGTGCGCGTCTTTGTCGCCGGCGAGGCGCTGAAGAGCCGCGACGGTGAAGAGCTGATCGGGTGTGGCCTTTTCGCCACCGAGTTTCGCCGCGGCCTTCTGGGCGAGCACGTTGAGTGCGCCCTTGTCGGCGAGCGCCGCCGCCACGGTCAGCGCCTCATCTCTGGCGTCCGGGTCCCCCTCCCACCACGCCGCCAGTCGCGCCGCCGTCTTCGGCCCGCCACAGCGCGCCAGCCCCTCCAGCGCCGCGGAGCGCGAAGGCCCTGCGCCCGCGGCCGCGCCGTAATCGCCCTCAAGGGCCTGGAGCAGGGCCTCCTCGACTTCCGCCGTGCCGATCGGCGCCTGCGCGATCTTGCGAAGATCCTCCGGGTCGGGCGGCGCGTTCCTCTTCACCGCGTCGCGCACGGAGACCAGCAGGCTCTCCAGCCCGGCCGGATCGCCCATCGCGATCAGCGCGTCGATCACAGCCTGCTTTCCGAACGCCGGATTCCCCGAGGCGAGGTCCTTCTTCAGCGCTTCTGCACCGCGCTTGTCATTGCGCCACGCCAGGATGAGCGCCGCGCCCGTGCGCGTCGCCGGGTCCTCCGAAGCGAGGCGCGCGGCGGCCCACGCCGAGTCGCCGGCAACGGGAGTCCGCAGGTCGGCGAGCGCCGCATCCCGTGCGGGGCCTTCCGGGAAGCGCTTCGCGGCCTGCAGCAGCACGGCCAGCCTCTCGGGGCGCTGGTCGTTCATGACGGACTGAAGGCCCATCTGCAGCTCGTCCTCGGTCAGCGTCGCAAAATTCTCGAACGGGTTTCCCGCGCGTTTCGCCAGCGGCGCATCGATGTTCCAGTCGAGGCACCCGAGCGCCCACCGCGCCCGCCAGGCGATCTCGGCGTCAGCCCCGGTCGCGGCGGCTTCGAGAAGAGGTTTGAGCTGCGGCCTTCCGAGGCAGGCGAGCATCGCCTCTTCCCGCTCGCGCCATTCGTCTGCGCCGAGTCGCGCGACGAGGGCTTCGTCGTCGCCGGCACAGGCGGCGAGCGCGAGAGCTGCAAACGCCAGGGTTGCGAGGCACGTCATGGCGGCATGGTAAGCGGGGGCGGGCGCGCAAACCAAGCCCCGGGAGGAAACTCTTTCGCGGCCGGGATAGACTGGACGCCAGATCCGCAAATGGGGAGGCCTCCGTGGCATCGAAGAATCTCGGGGAACGCTGCGAGATCCGATTCAGGCCGGTCACGGACCTGAAAGCGGAAATCGCGTGGTTCGAGCGGCTCGGGTGCAAACTCACGGCGCGAGGAGCCGGAGAGGATGCCTGGGCCCGGATTTCCGACGGGACGGTTCACTACGGGCTCTGGACCGGGCAAGGGCCGTCGAGATCGATCGTCTACTTCGCGTCGGATCCCGGGGCAGTCCGGGCGTTACTCCAGGCGAACCGGATCGCGCCGAAGGGCAGCGACAAAACGTTCTCATTCCCGGATCCGGACGGCACACCCGTGCAGATCGAGCCCCTGGAACACGGCGCGGACCCCTCGCAGGGAGCCGGAACGACCCTGCTGGGAAAGTTCGGGGAATGCAGCTGGCCCGTCGCGAACGTGCACGCGTCGGTTGCTTTCTGGAAAAAGCTCGGCTTCGACAAGCGGGGCGGGAACTGGGAAGAAGCGGACCCGAAGCCCTATCCGTACGCGATCCTCACCGACAAGTTCCTGACGATTGGGCTGCACCAGGCCACGGACGGACGCAAGGGGCTCTGGATTCACTACTTCAACGGAACGTCCCAGGAAAACCGGAAGCGCCTCGGGCGGATCCGCGACGCCGGCATCGAAATCCAGACGGGCAAGCCGGGAGTCAAGGATCCCGCGGCGGGGTGGATCACTTCGCCATCGGGCCAGAAATTCAACCTCGACCCCTGGGAGTGAGAAGGCGGCACTCCCGCTATTCGTCTCCCCCGCCCCCGCCGTCGTCTTCGCCGTCCTCCCCTCGCTTCACGAGCTCGTCCAGCGCTTTCTTGTCGTCGGACCCCCCCTTCGACGCCGCGGGCGGAGCGGGCGCGGCCGCCGCCGCTTCTGCCGGCGCTGCCTGCTCTTCTTCGCGGATCACGGCAATCGAGACGAGCTTGTCGTTGCCGTTCAGGCCGATGACGCGCACGCCCTGCGCCGCACGGCGCGTCTGCTTGATCTTGCCGGCGTTGGTGCGCACGACCATGCCCTGCTGCGTGATCATCACGATGTCGTCGCCGAGCGAGACGGCTTTGAGGGAGACGACGGGGCCGTTTCTCTCCGAAGCGCGGATGTTGATGATCCCCATGCCGCCGCGGGCCTGCGTGCGGTATTCGCGGAACGGGGTTCGTTTGCCGAAGCCGTTTTCGCAGACGGTGAGGAGGGCGAGGCGCTCCTCGGGGCCGGCGTCGGCGTCGTCGGCGACTTCAATCTGCGTATCGGCCACCGCCGGCGGATCGGACTCGTGCGTCGACGTCTCCGCTTCCACCGGTTCCTCGACTTCGTCTGCCCCCGGCGGCACGAGGTCGGCCGGCACGATGACCATGTCGATGACGAAGTCCTTGTCGCGCAGCCGGATGCCGCGCGATCCGTAGGTCGCGCGGCCCATGGGTCGCGCGTGTTTTTCGGGGAAGCGGATCGAGCGGCCGAGGCGCGTCCCGAGGATGACGTGCTCTTCGCCGGACGTGCTCTGGACGCCGATGAGCCGGTCGCCCTCGTCAAGTTTGATCGCGATGATGCCGCCCTTGCGGACGTTCGAGAACTCGTCGAGGGCGGTCTTCTTGACCGTCCCCTTGCGCGTCGCCATCACGATGTACCCGCTCGTGAAGTCGCGGATCGGGATCGCGGCCTGGATCGCCTCTCCCGGCTGGACCTGGAGAAGGTTGACCATCGCGCGGCCCTTGGAGGTCCGGGAAAGTTGCGGCAGCTCGTAGACCTTGAGCCAGTGCACGCGCCCCTGGTCCGTGAAGAAGAGGATCGTCTCGTGGTTGGTGGCGACGAAGAGCCGCTCGATGAAATCGCCTTCCTTCATGTCGGCGCCGATGACGCCCTTGCCGCCGCGCCCCTGCCGCTTGTACGTCGCGACCGGCACGCGCTTCACGTACCCCTCGCGGCTGATCGACACGACCATCGCGTCGTCGGGGATCAGGTCCTCCTGCACGAACTCCCCGACCTCGGCCGCGATCTCGGTGCGCCGCTTGTCGCCGAGCGTCGATTTCAGCTCGATGAGGTCCTCGCGGATGATGTCGAGGACCAGACGCTCGTCGGCCAGGATCGCCCGGTACTCGGCGATTTTCTCGTGAAGCGCCGCGAGTTCCTTCTGCAGTTTCTCGCGCTCGAGCCCCGTCAGCTTCGCGAGCGTCATGCGCAGGATCGCCTGCGCCTGGATGACCGTGAATTTGTACTTGTCGATCAGCCGCTTCTCCGCCGTCGGGACATCGGGGGAGGAGCGGATGATCGCGATGACCTCGTCGATGACGTCGATCGCCTTGAGCAGCCCCTCGAGGATGTGCGCCTCGGCCTCGGCGCGGTCGAGCAGGAACTTCGTCCGGCGCCGGATCACCTCGATGCGGTGGTCCTTGTAGGCGACCAGGAAATCCTTGAGGCTGAGCGTCTGCGGCCGCTCCTTGACGAGAGCGATCATGATGATCGAGAAGGTGTCCTGAAGCGGCGTGCTGCGGTAGAGCTGGTTCAGGACCACGAGGTCGTCCGCGTCCTTCTTGAGGTCGATGACCAGCCGCATCCCGTCCTTGTCCGACTCGTCGCGCAGGTCCGAGATCCCCTGGATGCGCCCTTCGCGGTGCAGTTCCGCGACGCGCTCGATGATCCGCTTCTTCGAGACGTTGTACGGAATCTCCGTCACGACCAGCGCGCGCCGGCCTCTCTTGTCCTCCTCGAGGTCGATCTTCGCGCGCACGACGCAGCTCCCGCGGCCGGTCTCGTACGCGTCGCGGATTCCCTTGAGACCGCAGATGATCCCGCCCGTCGGGAAGTCCGGGCCTCGCACGATCTGCATGAGGTCGGCGATCGAGACCTCGGGCTCCTCGATGACGCGCACGATCGCGTCGCAGACTTCCGACAGGTTGTGCGGCGGGATGGAGGTCGCCATGCCGACCGCGATCCCCGACGACCCGTTGCAGAGCAGGTTCGGGAACTTCGACGGCAGCACCGACGGCTCCGTCTCCGTCTCGTCGTAGTTCGGGACGAACCGCACCGTCCCCTTGTCGAGATCCTCCAGCATCAGCGCCGCGAACTGCGACATCCGCGCTTCCGTGTACCTCATCGCCGCCGGCGGATCCTCGTCGATCGAGCCGAAGTTCCCCTGGCCGTTGATGAGCATGTACCGGCTCGCGAAATTCTGCGCGAGGCGCACCATCGTCGGGTAGATCGCCTGGTCGCCGTGCGGGTGATACTTTCCCATCGTCTCGCCGACGATCTTCGCGCACTTCTTGTACTTCGCGCGCGGCCCCAGCCCGAGATCGTTCATCGCCACGATGATGCGCCGCTGGCTCGGCTTCATACCGTCGCGCACGTCCGGAAGCGCGCGCGACACGATCACGCTCATCGCGTAGTTGAGGTACGAATCCTTCATCTCCTCTTCGATGAGGAGGTCGCGGATAAGCTCGGTTTTGGGGTCGGATTCGGGGGTCAAGCGTGGGTCTGGGATGGAGGGGGCAAAATGGCTTCAAGTCCTTGAAGCGCCTCATTTTACTGGTGAACTGGGGGGGCGCAAGGAATGGGAGAAGTTAATGTGGAGAACGGGCCGGAAAGTCGACCACAGGGCACACAGGGAACGACCTTACTTTGGCTGCGCGAACTGCCCGTCGGCGATCTTCGCATCGAGCTCGCACGCTTCGTAAGTCTCAGAAAGTTTCCAGCCGGAAATGTCGACTTCGCGCCGCTTCGGCAACTGCGTTTTTGTGTCGATCCAAACCACGATGGCAATCGGGTCTGCCTTCCCTTTCTGGACCTTGTACTCAACGGACTGCAGCTCGACGCCGTCCTTTGTCTCCTTCGCTCCCGCCTTGAACCCCGACACCTGCCACTGGGTCCCGTCTCCCGGGTCCGCGCCGCTGACCATCGCGGACTCGATTTCCGTCAGCGCCAGCGTCCCCGTTCGGGCGAACCCGACCGCGATTGCCCGCGCGGGATCTTTGCCGGCCTTCTTCGCTTCGCCCTTTTTCTGCGTCGACCACACCGATTCGCCGTTCGAGACCGAGGTCCACTTCACGGCGCCCCGGGACTGCGCCCACCAGTCGAATTCAAATCGAACCTTGCCGCCGGAAGTCCAGAAGGACGCGTCATGCCGGTCGCCCTTTTCGCGAGGTTCGCTCGCCTTGCAGACGACGCGCAGAGATTTCGCCGCCGCGAGTTTCTTCTCCATCGCCTCGAACAAATCGCGCGCGGCTTTCTCTTCCTTTGATTCCTCCGCGAAGGAGGCCACGGAAAAGAGCAGTAGTCCAGTCAAGGCGAGGCGCATGCAAATCTCCCGAATGGAGGCCGCATTTTAAGCGACGAAACCCGAGGTCGACGAATCTCCCGACTCCTATCTCCCGGCTTGCACTACGTACTCCGACTTATTCTCCGACCACCACTCTCTCCAGTCGTCCCGCTGGTCGTCCCTCTTTCCCTCGAAGGCCGTCCCGTTCAGCTGCGACAACCCGCCGCACGCGTACTCCCACATCGGCCGCCCCGTCGTGAATCCCGGCCAGGACACCGTCACGAGCGACTCGTCCTCCAGTCGCCCCCCCCATGCCGCAATTCCCGCCCGCGCATCCATCGCGGAAAGGGCGCAGGCGGCGAGGAAGCGGACATCCGGAATCGATGCGGCAAGGTGGATCCGGATCGCGCTTCGCGCGCGGACATCCCAGGGTTCGGGAAGGGGTGACAGGCGGACAAGCGCGCCGAAGAGCGGCCGGACTTCGCCGACCGCGGCACGGATCTCGAGCAGGGAGAGAACCTCGCCGGCATCCTCCACGGTTGCGAGCGCCCCGATCGCCGCGCACGCAAGTTCGCTGTCGAAGCGTCCGTCGACCAGAAGGGGGATCGCCGCGCGCGTCCGGCGGCGCACCGCGGCCGCCACCGCTTCCTCGGCACCGATATCCCCGAGCGGATCGCTGAGCGCGCGCAGGATCGCCAGGTCGGCTTCCAGGCCCCCAAGCGCGACGATCGCCTGGAACGCGCGCAGTTTGAGACCCGGGATTTCGCAGAGCGCCTTGATCCGTGACGAAAGCCGCGCTTCCCCTGAATAGCACGCGGCCTCGAGCGCTGCGGTGCGCGCGGCGTCGGTGCGGCGGGCGTCCTCGGCGATCGAGACGAGCATGTCGGCGTACGGACGAAGAGACTGGGAGAGGTTCGTGGGGCCCGTGGGAGGACCGGCGAAATCGCGGACAAGCGCAGGGCCGATGTCCTCCGCCCCGGCGCGGGCCGCCGCGGCGACGGCCTTCAGCGCTTCATCCGACAACTCGTCGGACCCATCGCGCCCGATGGCGATGAGATCGGGGAAGAGAGCCGCTTCCCAGATGCCGCCCATCGACGATGCGGCGCGCAGGGCAGCGCGCTGAATTTCGCGGTCGGGAGAGCGGAGGCCGAAGCGGACGATCCGGGCGAAGGCGGTCATGGCAACGGGGTCGCGCGGGTCGTCGTAGCCGGCGGCGCGCCGGCGCCCGGTCCGGTCGAACGCGCGGCTGCCGGTGAGGAGGCCGATCAGGCCGGTCATTTCGCGCACCTGCCGGGCTTCGGGGTCCTGGACGGCGCCGCGCCTGTCGGCGTCGCGCATCGTCGAGAGAATCTCGAGTGCTGCGTGGTGATTTTCCATGCGGAGATCGAGCGGTGCTTCCAGGGTGACGGCGGAAGGGTCGTCCGGTGAAGAGTTCTGGCGCAGTCGGGTTCGAAGAGCGTCCACGTCGCCGAAC
>WSZJ01000161.1 GCA_009773755.1 Planctomycetota bacterium
CGGTTGCGGGTGGATCGCGCAGGGGCGGTGTGACGGGCGGATCGACGGGCGGCGGTGGCGGCGGTGGAGGCTGATGCAGGTAAGCCGCCAGCCGGCAGTTGCCGGCAACCTGAAGCACGAAAAAGAGAGATGAATGACGCACCCCGGAGGCCGGAAACGCCTCCGGGGTTGCGTTGCAAACCAAAGGGAGATTGCGACTTTCATGATTCGTCTCCTCATTCAATCCGGCGGGCAGAGCCGAGAGCTCTCCTTCGACGACGCCGTCGTCACTTTCGGAAGCGGCGCATCGTGCAAAGTCCGCCTGGACGATCCCCAGGCGGACGCGGAGCAGTGCCGGATCGAGAAGGCTCCGAACGGGTGGAAGCTGGTTGACCTGGAGTCGACAAACGGGACTGCCGTGAACGGCGCCGTGGTGAATGCGCGCCTGCTGAAAGACGGGGACGTCATCCGGATCGGCGAATTCGAAGCGGTGTTCAACCCGGCGGGCGGAGCGAAGTCCGGCGCCAAGCCCGGGCGCGCCGCCGCCCGCGCCAGCGCCGACGCCCTGTTCTGGATCAAGACCGGCGGCGTCGCGGCTGCCGTCCTCATCGCCACGATCGCCTGCGTCAAGATCTTCGCCGGAGACGGCAAGATCGAAGCTCAGCGCGCTTCCCTCCAGCAGGCCCAGCAGACCGCCGCCGGCGGGGATCTCGACGCGGCGGAGCAGGCCATCAACGCGCTTCTCGCCGCGCCCATCGATGCGGGTGTGCAGCGCGAAGCGAAGAAGGCGCTCGAGGACATCCGTTCGAAGATTGCGGCCCGCAATGAGCGGGAGCAGAAGGCGCTGGAAGCCGCGATCGCCGCGGAGGAGGCAAGCCGCCGCGCCGCGGAATTCCGAATCCTGTTCGACGAAGCGACCGCCACTTCTGACCGTCTCGTCGTTCAGGAGAATTTCGGCGAAGCGCTTGGCGTGTGGAAGAGTTTCGCGCACGAGAACACCGACGCGGATTTCGTCTCGAAAATCGACGGGCGCATGAAAGAGGTGCTGAAGGCGTCGCAGGACGCGTGGGAAGCGCTGGAAACGCGCGCGAACAGCCTGGTCAAGATGGAGGAGTACCCGCAGGCGGCGCTGGCCGTTTCCTCGGCGATCGAGAAATTCCAGGGGACGCGTTTCCGGTACCGCGCCCAGGAGAAGCTGGAGGGGATCCGCCGCCTGATGGGGGTGACGGCGGCGTACGTGGCCGGCGGCACGAACCTGTCCGCCGGGGCGCAGGATTCGCTTCTCGCCGTCGACGATCTCGTCAAGGCGCGCCGGTACGCGCGTGCTCTTCGCCAGATCGACGGCCTGCTGGCTTCAGTCGATGCCGGGCAGTCCTCAGCGCTTCGGGCCCAGCGGGAAGAAATCGCCGCGCAGAGCGCCTTGTTCGACAAGCTGGTGTCGGCGGTCAACAACGGTTGGTTTGCCGAGCATCCGATCGAACTCGGCAACGGCACGAAGGCGATCCTGGCGAAAGCGACCGACGAAGTCCTCGAAATCGAATTCAAGGACGAAGAAGGAAAGGGCGGCACCTCGGCGCGCAAGTGGCCTCAGGTCGAAGCGGAGGACATGCTCGGCTACTTCCGGTCCATCGAGCTGGGGCCCGAGGACTCGACGGCCCTTGCGGCGTTCTGCTACAGCAACGGCCTGTCGTTCGCGGGCGCCGAGATTCTGCGCACAGCGATGGGATCGGACGCCGCGAAGAAAGCCGCCGCATTTGAGCTCATTGCTCGCCATCGCGGTATCCCGGTTCCCGAGGGCGGATTCGTCTGGTACGAGGGCGGCTGGTACACGGCCGAAGAGCTGAAGTTCGCGAGGCTCGACCTCGATGTGAAGAAAGCGGCGCTCCTCCTCGGGCAGATTGACGCCAGGAAGGCGGAAGAGGGGATGGCGCTGTACCGCCGCGCGACCGGCGATCCTTCTGCCGGAACCGAGCTGAAGGCAAAGGCCGTGACGCTTTGCTCGGGCGCCCTCAAGACTCGGCGGACGTCGATCCTGAAGCGGTTGCAGGACAGCCGCGGGCTGGTGAATCCGGCGGTGATGACGGCTCTCAAGAAGGAACTGATCAAACGGCGCCAGGCCGCTATCAAAGTGATCTTCGACAAGAAAATCTATCCCGACGAGGACCACGGAAAAGTCGGGCAGCCTGCGGTCGACGAGGCCGTCGGCAAGGTAAAGGAACTCTGGGATCACCCGCTTCAGGTCATCTCAAAATCGAACCCTGCCATAGAGAACATGATCGCCGCGAGCCGGCAGACCGACTCATGGCTGGGCGAACTCGGTGTCTCGGCGACCGAGGCCGAGAAGGCTCTCGTTGCGAAACTTCTCGTGCAGGTGGACGAAGCGCTCAGCCTCAAGAACTATCCGATCAGCGGGAACGAGCGCTCGCAGCTCGAAAAATTCCGCGCGATCATGTCGTACAACGACCGCCACCTCGGGTTCGACGACAAGGAGAAGGACTGCATCCGGGCGACGAACGAGTATCGCTTCATGCTCGGTTACCAGGCCGTCGAGGCGCAGGGCCAGCTCGGCCGCGCCGCGCGCAAGCACAGCGAGGAGATGGAGAAGCTCAATTACTTCGCGCACAGTTCACCGACGAAGGGTCTGGAGACGCCGGGTCAGCGGTGCGCAGCGGAAGGGTACGGAGGCGGTGGCGCCGAGAACATTGCGATGGGAAACACGGAGGGCGAGCCGACCTTCATGCAGTGGTACAACTCGAGCGGACACCATCGCAACATGCTGGGCGGCCACATGCAGATCGGGATCGGCCGATCGAACAACTACTGGACCGAGAATTTCGGCTCCAGCGGGCCTTCGATGAAGGACAAAGTAAAAGTTCGGTAGAAAACGCTGGATTTAACCCCCCGGTGGGGTTCACAATACAACCCGGGCGATTTCCCGCAGGCCACATCGGCCGGCTGGATTCCGCTGCAAAAAAAAGGGAGTGAGGCGCATGACCAAGCAGAGGCTCTTCCTCGGGGCGCTGGGCCTCGTCCTGGCCCTCGCAATCCCGCTCTTCGCCGGCCCTTCGGCCGCCGAGTGGGAACAGACGAAGAAGGACTTTTACCGCGATTTCGCGAATGCGGACATGGGGGTGAAGAAAACCGCCCTGGAGCGCGTCGCAGCGGTCAACACGGTGGACGCCGCCAAGCTCCTGATCGCCATCTACGGCGGGATCAAGCGCGAAGCCGACGCGAAGGAAGCGAAACTCCAGGCGGAAATCGACGACCTGGAAAATACGCTGAAACCGCTTCGCAAAGCCCAGGGAAGCCTGCAGTCGGGCGAAGCGGCCCGCAAGGCGAAGCTCGAGGCCGAGGTCAAGGTCGCTTCTGACGCGATCACCAAGATCCGCGAAGAGGCGAAAACGCTCCTCGACGTGATCGCCAGCGCCATCGGCAAGTTCACAGATCCGGCCGCCGTCAGCGAACTTCGTGCGCTTGTCATCAAGGGCCAGGACTGGGCCGACCGTTACGCGGTCCTTGCCGGCCTGATCGCCGCCAAGGCGCAGGGCGTCGGTTCGCTCTGCCTCGAGGCCGCGAAGGATCCGGACCCGCGCGTCCGCATTCTCGCTCTCGATGCGCTTCTCGACCTCGGCGACATCAAGGCCGCCGAGCCGCTCTTCGTGAAGGCTGTCGAAGATCCCGCCCACTGGCAGATCCGCCTCAGCGGCATCGCGGGCGTCGAAAAGCTCCGCAGCAAGGACGGAATGGCGGCGATGATCCGCCAGCTCAAGAAGGAAGACGGAAGGCTTCGCGACGACATTTCCGGAGCTTTGAAGCGTCTCATCGGGATGGACTTCGGCTACGACGCGGTGGCGTGGGAGAACTGGTGGAAGACGAACGGCGAGAAGTGGGACGGCAAGCCGATCGGCGGCGGCGCGCCGCCCAGCGGCAACGAGAAGTCCGGCGGCGGCGCAGGCGGCACAACGGCCGAGCCCCCGACCTTCTTCGGCCTCAAGATCACTTCCAAGAAAATCGTCTTCGTCCTCGACATCTCCGGCTCGATGAATGACCCGAGCGTTCCGCCGGAAGGTGCGGACAAGCCGCCCCCGGTCGTCTCGGGCGGTGGCAATGGCCCGGCGCCCGCTCCCTGGGAACCCGGCAAGAAGGGCACGAAGCTGGAGGTCCTGAAGTACGAGTTCGAGAAGACGATGAACAAGCTGCACGAGAAGACGACGTTCAACATCATCGTATTCAGCGACAACCCGCTTCAGTGGAAAGACAAGATGCAGACCGCGACGCCTCCCATCAAGGCCGAGGCCATCGACTTCGTGAACAAGCAGGCTGGAAACGGCATGACGAATACGGGGGACTCGTTGGAAAAGGCGTTCGAGCTCGCCGGGCAGGGGCTGAAGGACAAGTCTTACGCCGCGCTGGTCGACACGATCTACCTGATGACCGACGGCATGCCGTGCGCGGGCAAGTGGCCGACCCAGGACGAAGTCGTCAAGAAGGTGAAGGAGTGGAACTCGCTTTCCAAGGTGATCATCAATTGCGTCGCTCTGGGCGACAAGTCGAACTACAACCAGACGTTCCTGAACACGCTCGCGAGTATGACGGGCGGGATCTGCGTGAAGCGGTAGGCCTGAACGAAGGAACAACGTGGCCGGCCGCCCGCGAGGGCGGCCGGTTCTTTTTCCGGGGCGGATCCATTCCGCTTTTCGGCGGCCACTGCCCCGTGTATCTTGATGGCCCCGGCACTGGGAGCTTGTCATCACCGTGAGCGATGCTTCAAAGCAGGTCAAGATCTCGCCCGACACCGTAGAGGGCTACTCTCTCAAGCAGCCGCTCGGCCAGGGCTCCACGGGCTCTGTCTTCAAGGCAAAGCGCCTGTCGGACGGCGAGACGTTCGCGATCAAGCTGATTTTCCCCGCGTTGTCGAAGAAGTCCGACTTCAACGCGAAATTTGTCCGCCTCGCGCAGATCGGCGGGAAGGTCGACCATCCGAACATCGTCAAGACGATCGCTTCCGGCGTTTCGAACGGGTTTCACTACGTGGTCATGGAGTACGTCGAGGGAAAGACGCTGGAAAGCGTTCTTTCCCGCGGCGCGATGGACGAGCAGCGCGCCCTCCAGATCGTCCTTTCGATCGCCCGGGCCCTCAATCACGCCCTTGACGCCGGCGTCGTCCACCGCGACGTCAAGCCCGCGAATATTCTTCTGCCCCGAGGCGGAGAAGCGAAGCTGGCGGATCTCGGGCTCGCGATCATGGCCACGAACCCGAAGCTGGTCGGAGGCGCGACGGGGACTCCGCACTACATGTCTCCCGAAGCTGCCCGCAGCGACGCGAATATCGACGTGCGGTCGGACGTCTACAGCCTAGGCGCAACGCTGCACCACATGCTTACCGGCCAGACCCTCTTCACGTTCAATAACGTCGCTGAAATCGTAGCGGGGCATCTTTCCGAGCAGCCCAAAGCCGCGCACAAGGTGAATGCGAACGTTTCGAAGGGCGCGTCGAAGCTCGTCCAGCGACTCACCGAAAAGAAGGCAACGGATCGCCCCTGGCCCGTCGGCGTGATCAGTTACGTGGAGTCACTGCTGCGCGGCGACAAGCCCGTGGACACCGCAACAGGCCGCACTTCACGCGGCAAGTCTGTGGAAACCGAAGTGCGCATCTCGAAGGATTCTCCGACGCCCGCGATGGCGCCACCCGTGATTCAGATTCCGCTTCCGGGCCGCCAGTCGACTCCGTACGAAGAGACGATTTCGACGCCGATGCCGCCGGCGGGGAAGGGGCAGCCGGGGCCGTCTCCCGCGCCGGCGGTACCGTCCTCGTATCCGCCGCCGCCGGGGCATCGAACTCCGTCGACGGCATACCCGACGCCGCCCGCGCAACAGCCGGGGCAGGGCCCGCCCGTGTGGCCGCCGCAGCCGCCCCCGCCGGGGCCCGCAGGCTATCCGTCACCGTATCCGCCGGCGCCGCAGTATCCGCCGTCAGGGCCGCCCCCGTATCCACCCCAGGGCTACCCACCGCCGCCCTACGGGTACCCGCCGCAGGGGCCTCCTCCGCAGGGTTACCCGCCTCAGGGCTATCCGCCGCAAGGTTACCCGCCGCAAGGTTACCCGCCTCCGGGTTACCCGCCGCCTGCCGCGCCCCCCGGCCAGCCGGGACAGCCTTCGCAGCCGCCGGCGCCTCCTCCGGGTGGGAAGCCGCCGAAGAAGGGACCGCCGAAGGGAAAGCGGCAAATTGGCAGGCGTTGGGGCGACCTGATTTAGAGATTGCGGCCGATCGGACGCGCGAGCAGTTCGACTCGCTCGCTCACTGTGGACGGGCGAAAAAAAACGACCATCCGAATTCGGAGGTCGTTTGTTCCTTTGCCTGCCCGCCTGTCCACCCGCCCTCTTGCCCGCCGTCTTTACTTGTCGAATGAATGCGCAAACGGCTTGTATTCCGCCACCGTCTCCGCGTCGACTTTCGCCTTCTTCAGGACTTCCAGCACCGCTCGCTGCGCCTGCGTATCGAGATTCAGGTCCACCAGGAACTCGCGCTTCCGGTCGTCCGCGACACGCCCGCGGACGTGCTGCCTGGCCAACTGGGCGACCTCGGACGGCTCGGCCTTGGTCTTCAGCGCCTTCATCAGGTCGTCGAACCCGGGATACGCGGCCGGGTCCGCCACGGTCTCGTCCGCCAGCTTCGTGAACGCATCCTTGTTCTTGTCGTAGTTCGCCGTCAGGTACTCGTCGAGTTTCCCGGAGTCCAGGATCCGCGCGAACTCGAATTCCTTCCAGAGGTCCCGTTCGGGCAGCTTGATCGCGATGTCCGGGATCACGCCGCCCTCCGCCTTTTCGTCCACCTTGCCGTAGCGGTCCCGTTCGATGTGGATCGACCGTCCGCTCGGCAGGTAGTACTTCGCAAACGTGTACTTGAAGGCCGAGTTCTTGTCGGTGCTGAGCCCCTGGATCCTCTGGACCGACCCCTTGCCGTAGCTGCGCTCGCCGATCGTCACGGAAATGCCGAAATCCTGAAGAGCTCCCGACATGATTTCCGCCGCGCTCGCGCTGCCTTCGTTGATCAGCACCGCGACGGGGAGCTGGAACTCGTCAGCGCCCGTGCTTTTCAGCTCGTCGATGACCTTGCCGTCCCGGTCCTTCGTCGTACAGATGACCTTTCCGGCGGGGACGAAGCGGTCCACCATCTGCACGACTTCGCCGAGCAGCCCGCCCGGGTTGTTGCGCAGGTCGATGATGAGCGCGATGGCCCCGTCTGTCGTAAGCCGGTCGATCGCCGCGCGCATCTCCTCGTTGGTGTCGCCGCCGAACGAGTTGATCTGGATGAATCCAACCTTGCCCGGGAGCATGTCGCCGACCGATGTATGGATCACGATCTGCGCGCGCTCCAGCGTGAATTCGCGCGGCTCGGCCCAGCCGCGGCGGGCCACCTTGAAGCGGACCTTGGTTCCGGGTTCGCCCTTGAGACGGGAAACGCAATCTTCCAGCGGCGTCTTGTACGTGGACTTTCCCTCGATGTCCACGACGCGGTCCATCGAGCGGATCCCGGCGCGGTAGGCCGGCCCGTCGTAGACCGGCCGCTCAATCGTGAGCCAGTCGTCCCGGCCCGAGACGTGCGCGCCGATCCCGCCGTACTTCTTGTTGATTCCCTCCTGCAGTTCCTTCAGATCTTTCTCGCTCAGGTACACGCTGTACGGGTCAAGCGTCTCCGCGATCCCGCGCGCGGCTCCCTCGATGAGCGCCTTCTTGTCCGCTTTCGTCCTGTCGACGTAAGCCCCTTCGATGAGCTTGATCATCTCGTCGAGAAGCGCGTACTCGCCGCCGCCGGCCGCGGGGCCGACCTTGTTGCGCAGGAGGCTGTCCTGAAGAGCCTTGTGCTTGAGATAGAGCCGCGCGAGGGATCCCTTGTCGCCCGGTTCCGCCGAGATCTGCTTCAGGATCGGCAGCGCGTCGTCGAAATCCTCGAGCTCGGCCAGCGCGAGCGCCGCTTCTTTCCTGACTTCGCCGTCCTTCGCCTTCAGCAGTTTTTTCAGTTCGTCCGTCGCGCGGATATTGGAAGCGATGCCATACAGCGCCCGCGAGAGCGCCACGATGAACCGCTGGTCGTCCGCACTGTCGAGCGCGTCCTGGAGCACGCTCTCGATTTCCTTCCGGTTTCCGAAGTTGGCGTCGTTGCGGGTCAGGTCCGCCAGCAGATCCGCCGACGTCCGCCGCACTTCCTTGTCCTTCTCGGCGAGCAGCGTCACGAGCGTGGCCACCGCTTCCTTCTTCTCGCCGCAGCGGTACAGCGCCTTCGCCACTCCCATCCGCACCTTCGCCTCGGGCGCCTTCAGCGCTTCCGATAGCGGACCCACCGCCTCCGGCCCAAGCTGCTCCAGCTCCGCGACCAGCCGCCAGAATTCCGCGCCCTTCGCGGTCGGCAGCTGGTCCACCCGCTGCTTGACGTCTTCGGCGGGCCCGGCGGAAACGTTTCCCGCCAGCGCGACCAGGAGGGCGGAAAGAGCGACGGACGAGAGCAGACATGCGCGCAACCTGGTCATGAGATCTCCTGAAGTCCCCCGGGGTGTTCGGGCGCGTGGACGGCGTTGCTGGCCGTGAAAGTATACGAGAAACGGAGTGGGGCTGTGAGGGAAGGAAGGAGCGGCTACTCGGCTGCGAAGAGGACGCGCAATTCGCACTTGTGGATGACGCGCATTGGACGCCGGATCGTCTCAACAGTTCCCCCGCTTGCCGGGCCTCGTCTCGCGGGCTACCTTGGCCCGGTGAAGAAGATCCTCGTCTTGCTGGAGATGATCAAGATCCAGCACTCGCTGTTCGCGCTTCCTTTCGCGGCGGCCGCGGCGATCGTGGCGGCGGGGGGGAAGTGGCTGCCACGCGAGTACGGGCTGATCCTGCTGGCGATGGTGAGCGCGCGCGCGGCGGCGATGGCGTTCAACCGGTGGGCGGATGCCGGGATGGACGCGGAGAACCCGAGGACGGCGGGAAGGGCGATCCCGAAAGGGGAGGTGTCGCGAGGGGGGGCGCTGCTGTTGGCGGTGGTCTGCGCGGCGGTGTTCGTCGGCGCCGCGGCGCTGCTGAACAGGGTGACGCTGATGCTCTCACCCGTCGCGCTGGCCGTCGTCCTGTTCTACAGCTTCACGAAGCGCTTCACCGCGCTCTGTCACTTTTTCCTCGGCTTGTCCCTCGCCATCGCCCCGGTCGGCGCCTGGCTTGCGATCCGCCCGGAATGGAATCCGCTTCCATGGCTCCTCGGCGCTGGGGTGCTGCTCTGGACCGCGGGTTTCGACATTCTCTACGCGTGCATGGATGTGGAGTTCGACCGCCGGAAAGGACTTCACTCGGTCCCGGCGGCGCTCGGCGTGCCGCGCGCGCTCCGTGTCGCGGCGTCGCTGCACGCGCTGACCATTGCGGCGTTTGCGCTGCCGCTCTTCCTGTGCGGTCTCGGCGCCTGGTATGGCGCCGGTCTCGGCGCGATTGCGCTGCTCCTAGCGTACGAGCACCTAATCGTCCGCCCCGACGACCTGGGCCGGGTCAACCGCGCGTTCTTCCACGTCAACGCGGTGGTCAGCTTCGGGATGATGGCCGCCGTGCTCGCCGACTACTACGTCCGGGGGTCGCGCCTGTAGACGACCTTCACGACCTTGCCCTCGGCGTCGAGCAGCGCCATTTCGAGGTCGGGGATGCGCGAGTACTGAGTGCGGAGGAAAGCGGCGACCTTGCCCTTGATGAGCTGGGTGGAACAGTCGAGGGCTTCGGCGAGGTCGAAGAACCAGGTGCGGTGAAGGATGTGGGACGTGAGGCGGATGCGCATGCGTTTCCCCCGGGGCGGCGTGAACGGGATGATAGCATATAATTTCTACGTATTTCAACCACTTAATGTAATTTCCAGGCTTGAAGTGGCCTGCCATGGCCCCCTCCCGGCCGCCTGTTTCCAATCGGGGGTCCAGCCCGTAACCTCTACCCGCCCATGCTCCTGCACCCCAAACCCGAACTGCTCTCCCCGGCCGGCGACTTCGATTGCCTCAAGGCCGCCGTCGAAAATGGCGCCGACGCCGTCTACTTCGGACTTGCCAAGTTCAGCGCGCGCGCCAGGGCCCATAACTTCACGGCCGACGAACTTCCCGGGACCATCCGCTTCCTCCACGAACGCGGCGTCCGCGGCTACGTCGCATTCAATACCCTGATCTTCAGCGATGAACTTGAAGAGGCCGAAGCGATGCTGCGCGCGATCGCTTCCGCCGGCGCCGACGCCGTGATCGTCCAGGACATCGGCGTCGCAAGGCTCGCGCGGGAGATTTCGCCGACGCTCGAAATCCACGCTTCCACGCAGATGACCGTCACCTCCGCCGAATCCCTCCGGTTCGCCCAGGCCGCGGGCGCGAGCCGCGCCATCCTCGCGCGCGAACTTTCGGTCGACGAGATCGCGAAGATCCGCGCTTCCTGTGATCTCCAGGTCGAGGTCTTCGTCCACGGCGCGCTCTGCGTCGCCTACTCCGGCCAGTGCCTCACCAGCGAGGCCCTCGGCGGCCGTTCGGCCAACCGCGGCGCCTGCGCGCAAGCCTGCCGCCTCCCGTACGACCTCGTCGTCGACGGGGAAGTCCACGGCGGCGACGACGTGAAGTACCTGATCTCCCCGCAGGACCTCGCGGCCTACGAGGTCCTCCCGCGCCTCGTCGAGATCGGCGTCGCTTCGCTGAAAATCGAAGGGCGCCTCAAGACTCCCGAGTACGTTGCCAACGTCACCCGCTTTTACCGGGAGCAGATCGACAAGGTCTGCGCCGGAGACCGCGCCGCGCCGCCGCGGGAGCGCGTTCGCGAGCTTGAGCTGTCGTTTTCGCGGGGCTTCTCGAACGGGTTCCTGGCGGGAGTCAACCACCAGGAGCTGGTGAAAGGCCTCTCGCCGAAAAAGCGCGGGATTTTTCTCGGCACGGTGGAAGCGGTGTCGAGGGGGCGAGTGCGGTTGCTGACCGCCGCGCCGGTCAAGCCCGGCGACGGCGTCGTCTTCGACCAGGGGCATCCCGAGCGGGAAGAAACCGGCGGCAGCATTTACGAAGTCTTCTCGGAAGGCCGAAAGGCCGGGGAAGTGGAGAGCGGGCGCGTGGAGCTGGCGTTTGCGCGCGCCCTCGACCTGTCGCGCCTGCGGGCGGGAGACCGCGTCTGGAAGACGGCCGATCCTGCTCTTTCGAAGAAGTGGCAGGAGACCTGGGAAGGGGAATCGCCGAAGAGACGGTCGCCCGTCGATATTTTTATTTGCGGGCGCGCCGGGGAGCCGCTCACGGCCAGGATGGCCGACGAGGCGGGCCGTGAGGCGACGGCGCGGACCCCGGTTCCGCTCGAACCCGCGCAGAAGCGCCCGCTCGACGACGCCACGCTCCGGACCCAGCTCGGGCGCCTCGGCGGCACGGCTTTCGAACTTCGCGCGCTTCAAAACGGCCTCGAAGGCGCCGTCAATACGCCTCTCTCAGCTCTCAATGCCCTTCGTCGGGACCTCGTCGAACGCCTCGGGTCGCTCAGGCGCGACTCGGTCCGCCACGCGCTCGCTGCCGCGCCCGTTCTTCCCCGGCTTCGCGCGGCGATTCCGCGTGACCAGGCCGTCCACCAGGTCGAACTCTCCGCGCTCGCCAGGACGCCGGTCCAGGCCGCCGCGCTCGCGCCCCTCGGCGGCCGCCTCACGCTCGACTACGAAGACCCCGTAAAATACATCGAGGCCGTCCCGCGCCTCCGCGCCGCCGGCGCTTCCGTCTGGCTCGCCACGCCGCGGATCCAGAAGCCGGGGGAAGAAGTTCGGGTGTTCGGCAACATTCGGAAGTCCGCGCCGGACGGCGTCCTTGCGCGCAACCCGGGGGCGATCGACTGGTTCCAGAAGCAGGCGCCCGGACTTCCGCTGGCCGCCGACTTCTCGCTCAACTGCGCGAACGAGCTGACCGCGGACGCCCTGATGAAACTCGGGCTCGAGTTCGTCACTCCCGCCTACGACTGCGACTTCTCGCAGCTCTCCGGCCTCGCCCGCGCCGTCCCGCCGCGCTGGCTCGAGACCGTCATTCACCAGCACATGCCGATTGAAGTTCCCCCCATTTCTTGGACAGGTGACTAAGACAATATTCTAGTCGCCGTCCGAAAGGGGGGAAGTGGTCATGGGACAGAGGCGCATTCGGCGTA
>WSZJ01000162.1 GCA_009773755.1 Planctomycetota bacterium
GGGAGTAGGTGCCTCGCAACACCCTCATCGGCAGGCCGGCCGCTTCGTTTTTAGCCAAACTAAAGGGCGTCTAGCGCCCTAAAAAGTGCAAGAGTTGAGTTGGTTGAGAGTTCTCCTCTTTGCCTTTGCCGTTTCCCGCGACCGATGCGGAACCCCGGTATCGGGCGAACCGTGCTTGAGTGAGGGCAAGGGCAAGGAAACGACTGCTTACACCCTGGCGACCGCGTGTTTCGTCAGAATCATGTCCAGCCACATATTCACCAGCTTCTCCTGCACCGTGTTCATCTTCAGCCGCTCGTTCAGGTTCTTCCAGTCGACGCAGTCCATCGGCTGGTCCTGGTTGAAGCAGGAGAACACCGGGGCCGTTTCTTTCCCCGTCACAGGATCGACGTGCTTCTGAAGGCACTGCGCGCACACCTCCTTCATCATGCACTGCATCGTGCTGTTGATGCTCGCGACGCCGGTGTGCTCCTTCAGCCACGGAGCCAGCACCTCTTTCCGCGACCTCGTCACCGCGGCCATCATCCGGTCGCTCCCGATCGCGATGATCCGCTTCACGCCCTCGAAAGGGACGACCTTCTCGCCCAGTTCGCCTTTCGCGTACGCCGTCATCGCCTGCACCACGTTGCCACGGAACGAGCGGTCCTGCTTGCGGCGGGCCTGGATCATGTCGCCGGCGTCGACGGACCAGATGATCTGGTCGCTGGCGGCCTCGATGTCGTCGACGTGGTACATGTCCTTCGGCGAGCGGTAGGCGGCGAAATACAGGACGCGGTTTCCGGCGCTTCGCAGCGCTTTCCCGATCGAGAACAGCACCGCATTGCCGAGGCCGCCGCCCGCGAGAAGGACGTCTTCTCCGTGCGGGATGTGCGTCGGCGCGCCGGTCGGGCCCATGACGACGACGCGCTGCCCCTTCCGGAGCATGGCGCACTGCCTTGAGCTGCCGCCCATCTCGAGAATGATCATCGACAGCAGCCCCTTCGGCTTGTCGGTCCACGCTCCCGTCAGCGCGATCCCCTCCATCATCAGCTTCGTGCCTTCGATTTCAGGCGCGTCCACTTCGAAATTCTGCAGCCGGTAGAACTGGCCGGGCTCGAAGCGGGCGGCCGCGAACGGCGCGCGGACGACGACCTCGACGATGTTCGAAGTCAGGCGGATGACTTCGTGAACCGTCGCGCAGAGTCCGTCGTCGAGCGTGGCGCACATTTTCTTCCAGGCGCCGTCGCGCTCCGGTTGCTTCGAGCTGTCGAGCTTCGCAAGGTCCGCTTCGAACAGCTTCGCGACATGCGGGTACCCGTCCCGCGCCGACGCCATGGCCTTGACCACGCTGCCCGCGTAGACCGGATGGTTGTCGCCGTAGAACGAGACGACCTTCCCGTCCTTCTCGTAGGACGTGAAAAACCCGCCGGCGCCCGGGCCGTCCGCAGGCGCAAGCCTGCCCCCGTCGAGCTTGAACGCCTGGAAGAACTTCTTCTTCGCGTCCAGCTTGAACGTCCCGGGGTGCTCCTTCTCGTAGATGATGTTCGGCGTCGTCCCGGCCGCGACGAAGAGGCTCCGCGCCGGGAGCTTCACGAACTCCTTCGTGTCGATCCACTTCCCCTTCTCCTGCCGCGCCTTCTCGAACGTCACGGCTTCCAGAGCGCCGAAGCGGTCCGGGTGGCACTCCACGGGATTGTGCTTCTCGAAGACCGTGATTCCTTCCTCGAGGGCCTTGACGACTTCCTCGTAGTTGACGCGGTAGGCGGGGGAGTCCTGGATCGATTTCCGGTAGACCATCGTCACCCCGCCCCACTTGCGCACGAGCTTCGCGAAGTCCGGTTCCTTGCCGTCCTGCTTCGCGCGGCGGCGCTCGTCGCGGATCGCCCTGCCGTGGTCGAGGAATTCCTTCGCGATGATCTTTTCTTCCTCGTCGAAGCGCGCCCACATCTCCTCGTCCTTCTTCCCGCCCGCGACGAGCTTCTCCCACCGGTCGAGGAACTTCTCGACCTGCCGCGGGTAGTACGCCGCGGCCTCCGTCGTCGCGTCGACAGCCGTCAGGCCTCCGCCGATGATCAGCGCGGGGAGGCGCATCTGGAGATTCGCGAGCGCGTTGTCCTTGTAGGCGCCCGTGAGCTGAAGCGCCATCAGGAAATCGCTCGCCTTCCGCACGCCGCGGATCAGGTTGTTTTTCATATCGATGATCGTCGGCCGCCCGGCGCCCGCCGCGATCGCGACGTGATGGAACCCGAGCTTCCACGCGTCCTCGAGCAGCATCGTGCCGCCGAAACGCACGCCGCCGTACATGCGCAGCAGGTCGCGGCGAAGCAGCGTCAGGTAGACAACCTTCAGGAAGTTCTTGTCCCACCGCACCGTGATTCCGTATTCGCTTACACCCCCGAATCCGAGCAGTACCCGGTTGTCCAGGTCGTCTACCAGCGGCTTCCAGTCGCGGATCGGCTTCGGCAGCTTCCCCGGCGTCCCCACCAGCTCGTCCGGAAGCGGTTCGATCTTCAGCCCGTCGATCCCGCACACGCCGAAGCCGTCGTTCACGAGATGGTGCGCGAGCGTGTACCCGGCCGGGCCGAGGCCGACGACGAGGACGTTCTTGCCGTTGTAGGGAAGCGCGCACGGCCGCTTCACGTTCAGCGGGTTCCACCGCGTGAGAAACGTGTAGATCTCGAATCCCCACGGGAGATTGAGCAGGTCGAGGAGCGTCGCGGTCTCCGCTTCCGGGATGTTCACCGGCTCCTGCTTCTGGAAGATGCACGCCTTCATGCAGTCGTTGCAGATTCGGTGGCCGGTGCCGGCGCAGAGCGGGTTGTCGATGCAGACGATCGCGATGGAACCGATGACGTCGCCGGCCTTTTTCAGCACGTGCGCTTCGGAGATTTTCTCCTCGAGCGGGCAGCCCGCGAGCGGGACGTTGAGCGGGTTCGGGACGTGCTTGCCGTCCTTGCCTTTCATGCCGCGCGAACAGGAGTCTTTTTCGCGCGGGTGGCAGAGGATGCAGTAGTGGACTTCGCCGAGCGCCTGTTTGGAATTCATGCGCGGATCGGTGAGCTTGAAGCCGTCGCGTTTGCGCATCCGGTGCTCGGGACCCATGATCTCCTCGGGCCGCGCCGCGTTCGGCCGGACGAGTTCGACCAGGTCGTCGGGCCAGTGCATGTCCTCGGGCTGGCGGTAAGAGGCCCAGCCGCGCAGCCCCGTGCGATAGACCGGATCGGCCCAGCGCACGAACGCCCAGGCCTCGAGAATCTCGATGGCTTGCGTCACGACCTGCGCATCCGGAATCGCGGGCGCCGCCTCGATCGCCTGGCGGACCAGCGCGATCACATCGGCGTCGGGCTTCTTCTCCATCGCGACGAGGTCGAGCGAAGCGCGCGCGTACCGAAGCTCCGGATCCTCTTTCGCGTTGATGTTCCAGACCTCGACAATCGACGATCCCTTCCGCGCCAGTTCGCCCTTCGGCTGCTTCGGGGGATTCTCCTTCGAGTACTTCTTGAAGGCGCGCCGGCCGATGAAATCGCGCTTGTAGAGAAAGATCGGCAGCATTCCGGTGATCCTCGCGCGCAGCTCGGCGACCGCTTCCTCCACCCCGAACAGCTTCGCCAGGAACCTGGAGAGGTGCGGCGCCATTCGAATGACGAGGTCGGAAACCGCGGGCGGGGTGAAACCGGCGCCTCTGGAAGCGGCGTAGGGTTGCCATGCTTTCCAGAGCGCAGGGTCGGCGCGTTCGACCGCGGCGTGGAAGAGGTCCACCAGTTTTCGCAGCGACGCGGGGGCGTACAGATCCGGGTACTCGAAGCCTGTAATTCCGAGGTGAAGCGCGTCCTTGGTGTTCATGAAACGGGGATCGTACGGTGTCCGGGCGGGGAGGTCAAAAGGCGGGGAGGTGGGCTGGTCGCATTCCGGGGAGGGCGCGTCGTATTCTCTTTCATTCGCTTTTATTCGCGACCGGACTTTGTTTTTCACGGCCAAAACAACGACGGGTCGCGAATAAAAGAGAATGAAGACGAATACGCATGAGATTCGAGGACGACACCTGTGGCAAACGACCCCCAAATTTAATGTTGACTATTCAGATCAAGTATCTAATGTATGCGCCATGACCACTTCAACCCTCACCTCCAGACCTCAAACCGACCCCTCTTTCCACGAAGATATCGCGGTCTTCGAAGACGCCATGCACAAGTTCCTCAAGGGCGAACTCCCCGATGAGCGCTGGCGCCCCTTCCGCCTCGTCCACGGCATCTACGGCCAGCGACAGGGCGGCACCTGGCAGATGGTTCGCATCAAGCTTCCCGCGGGGATTGCGACGGCCGGGCAGCTCGAACGCACGGCCGATCTCGCGCAGGAATTCGGCCGCGGCTCGATTCACCTCACGACCCGCCAGGATTTCCAGATCCATTACGTCCCCCTTGACCGCGTCCCGGACTTCATGCGCCGGCTCGGGGAAGCGGGGATGACGACGCGCGAGGCGTGCGGAAACGCGGTGAGAAACGTCGCGGCGGAGGCGCTCGCGGGCGTGTCGCCGGCCGAGGCGTTCGACGTGACGCCGTACGCGAACGCCGTCGCGGAGTTTCTCCTGCGACATCCGGTGACGCAGGGGCTCCCGCGCAAGTTCAAGATCGCGTTTTCCGGCAGCGATGACGACGCGGGGCAGGCGGCGATCAACGACATCGGCTGCATCGCGCGGATCCGCGGCCGCGAGCGCGGCTTCGAAGTGCGGGTCGGCGGCGGGCTCGGCACGCAGCCGCACCCGGCGCAGCTCCTGCACGAGTTCCTCCCCGCGACGCAGCTCTGCGCGAGCGCAGAGGCGATCGTGCGCGTCTTCGACCGGACGGGCGAGCGCAAGGACCGCAAGCGGGCGCGCATGAAATACGTGCTCATGCGGCTCGGCATCGACGGCTTCCGCGAGGAATACGAGCGCGAGCTTAAGGAAGCCCTCGGTGGCGAGCGGCTCAAGCCGTTCCCCGACCTCAACGAATACGTTCAGCGCTTTGGCGGCAGGCCCGACGGAGTGCGCCCGCCCAGCGAAGCCCCAGCGACCCATGCGGACACGGATTGGTTCCGCGCAAACGTCCTCGCGCAGAAGCAGCCCGGGTACTACGCCGTGACGGCCTGGGTGAAGGTCGGCGACATCGACTCCGTCCGCCTTCGCGGTTTCGCCGACCTCGCGCGCCGTTACGCCGGCGGTGAAGCGCGGATCACCAACGAGCAGAACTTCGTCCTCCGCTACGTCGCCGGACAGGATCTGCCGGCGCTTCAGAAGGATCTCGACGCCCTCGGCCTCGCCGCCCCGAACGCGAATTCCGTCTTCGACGTCACGAACTGCCCCGGGACGACCACCTGCGGCCTGGGAATCACCAACTCCAAGGGCCTCGGCGAAGCGATCATCGCCTACCTCGAGCGCAACCGGGCACAGTTCGCCAGCGTCCCCGGCCTCCGCATCAAGATCAGCGGCTGCCCGAATTCCTGCGGCCAGCACCACATCGTCCCGATCGGGTTGTACGGCTGCACAAAATCGGTCAACGGCCGCGACATGCCGCACGCGCTTCTCCTATGGGGTGGCGCGGTCGGCCCCTTCGCGCGCATCGGCCAGATCGCGATCAAGCTGCCGGCGAAGCGGGTGCCGGAAGCCGTGTCGCGTCTCGTGGAGTTGTGGCGTGAGGAGCGCAAGGAAGCCGAGGACTTCAGCGCTTTTTCCCGCCGCGTGGACAAGTCGCGCGTCAAGGAGGCGCTGAGCGACCTCGCCGCCACGGAGAACGCCGATGAATCGCTTTTCTACGACCACGGCGAGGACAAGCCGTTCAGCGCTGCGGCCGCCGGAGTGGGGGAGTGTTCGCGCTGAAAAACCGCGCGGCCACGGAGCAAGCTAGACTGCGGGCGTGAAGCAGACGTTGCCAAGGCTACCGTCGGCAGGCGCTGAGCAAGCCTTTCTCTTCCGCCACGCTCTGCTCCAGACGGTAAAATCCGCTTTGACCTTTCTCCCGCCCCCGCCGTCCAATTGCCAGTCCCCAGGGAGCCGCCCATGAAGGCCATCTCGCTCGCCGCCCTGCTCGCACTCCTCATCGGCATCGCCGCCGGTGCCGTCCTCGAGCGCGACCGGCGGAATCGCGCACCCCGGGAATCCGCGGTTCCTGCGGCGGCCGTTGCCGGGGAATCGTCATCGGCTGCCGCGGGCAGCGATAGAATCTCAGCGCTCGAGGCCGAAGTCGCGATCCTCACGTCCCGCCTGTCGGCGCTGGAATCTCGCCCCGCGACGGCCGGCCCGGCCATCTCCTGGCCCCCCTTCCCGGCAGCTTCGCCAGCTTCCGCCGACGCTCTGCCGAAGATCGAAGCCATGCGGGCGGAAATGGCCGCGCTCATCTCAAAACGTGACGGTGAAGGCCTGCTCTTTCTTGCCCGGCGGCTGGCCGCGCTGGGCGAAGCGGCCTACCCCTCGATCATGGAAATCGCGAAGCTCCTCCTGGAGGACGAAGAGAAAGATCCGAGGGAATTTGGCGACTACGACCTCGACGGGTCGCTCTTCGGCGACGACGCGGGAGCGCTCCAGGCCTGGTCGCTCGCCCACCCCGACCTCTCGCCGCCCGCATTTCGTTCCCGGGCGATCGAGAAGTTGGCCAACAGGTCCGACATCGACGTCGCTCAGCTCTTTCTGGCCGCGCTTCGCACCGAGACCGACGCGGACAACATCGCGCTGCTCTGCGAGGGCATCTCGGGAAGGATGCGCGCCGGGATCTCTGAGGACGTCGAGACCGCGATGCGCTCGCTGACCTCGAACGAAAAGGCGCTCGATTCGCTCCTCTACGGGCTCTCCTGCCTCGACGAAGCCGCCGCATTGGCGGCGCTGAAGCGGCTTTCCGCGCCGCAAGTGCCGGCCTCCATTCGCGAACGGGCCCTTGCCAATCTGACGTTGCTCTCGCCGCCGGAAACCGGTTATCTGCTTCTCGGCGTCGAAATTGGCTCGGCCTGGCATGCCGCGGGAATTCGCACGGGCGATCTGATTCTCGAGGCGAACGGCAAGCCCCCCGTCGGCGAGTCCTTCACCTACCAAACCACCAATGCGGACGGCACCGTGGGAGTAGCGACCGCCGTCTCTGACTGGTCCTCAGGCATCGGCGAAGACGACACGGTCGTCCTCCGCGTCCTGCGCGACGGCGCAACCCGGACCGTCACGGTTCAGGGCAACGACCAGCGCTGGCATGGAAGCCACGTCAATAAGGCGGAGTAGGCTCGCCCTCTGCGGCTATGGCTGTTCCGTTCGGCAATACCGGCCATCGGCCCACCGATGCTTGAGCCGAATTCTCTAAGGAAATCCAGGCTCCCGGCATAGAGGGACGAGCGGTGCGAATTCCACACGAGGGAATTGCGATGCGACGATTGAAAACGGCCGTGCGGGCGCTCTGTTTCTGCGTGCTGGCGGGCGCCGCGGCGGCCGAGACCGAGGAGTTCGGGTTTCCCGGCTTTGAGGCGCTTCGCGAAAAGACAGCGCCCCTCTGGACGAAGCCGAACGCGGCCGGCGGGGCGTACCTGGTGCTGGTCCCCGCGGGATCGCCCCTGAAGAAGGCAGCCGCAACGCTTGCGACTTACCGGAAGGGCGAAGTCCTCGAATTCTCCCCGTCTGACCCCGCGGCATGCCTCCCGGCGCTGATCGCGAAGAACGCGCGGTATGCGGCCATCTTCGTGGAACCGAAGGACATGGACGTCAACCTCCTCCGGTCCTTCATCGTCCTCTCCACGCTGCTCGACAGCGACCCCTTCTGCGACCTCGCCTTCGGCTTCATCACGGCGTCGTCCCCGCGCAAGGTCGACGACTTCGTCGGCCGCATCATGGCCGCGGAACGCGAGGGCCTCGCCGACTACGCCATCCAGGTCAGCGCTTCCAGCATCAGCCAGAAATACGACACCAGCTTCATCACGAGCCTGAAGGGCGAGTCGTGGTACATCGACCAGGGCGACACGAAATTCGCGAAAGAAGCGCTTTCGCAGCTCGGCCGCGCGGGGTTCGTTCACCTGGGAGCGTGCTCCGACCCGGAGGGGATCTGGCTGTTCGACGACCAGCGCAACATGGACAAGACGAAGCACTGGCCGTACGAGCCCGGAAAAGTGGGGCAGGATCCCGGCGGCGAGATGCCCCGGATCACGGCGGAGTACTTCAGGGACGTGAAGCTGAACAACGCCGTCGTCTGGACCCACGCCTGTCACCTGGGCGCGGTCGGGCGCGTCTATGTCGAGGGGGACATCGTGTCGACTTTCGGCCAGACCTCGAAGCTCGAGGTGTACACGATCCCGGAAGGCCGGAGCATGGCGCTCGCGATCATCGACGCCGGCGTCAGCGCGTACATCTGCCCCATTGGCGCAAATTTCGGCGCTCAGTCCAGCCTCGAACGGGACATCGCGGCCGAAACGGGCAGACCGCTCGGGGACGTCCTGCGCCGCGGATATCACGACGTCGTCATGGACACCGGCGGACATCCGGAGCAGATCGGGCTCTTCGTCGAGGGCAAGCCCCGCTTCTGGGATCCCGACGGCTTCACGAACAACAACTCGCCCCAGCACCGGTGCCTGTACGGCGATCCGCTCTTCGCGCCGTTCGAAAAGCGAAAGGCGACGCCGACGGTGCTCGTCGAATCCGAAGAGAGCAACGACGGCGTGCGCATCACCTGCACACTCCAGGCCTCGGGACTGGACGTCGGCAGGACCTGGTACGGCAATCGCGGAGGGGAAGAATCGGGACGGGGCCGCTTCTATGAAGAAGTCGTGCTGAAAGGCGACGTTGCAGAGGCGTACATCTCCGAGATCCGGACCAGCGACGCGGAAGGGGAGGCGTTCAGCGTGTCGAGCCAGACGCTGCTCCTCGAGAGAATCGACGGCAAATGCGTCCTGCACGTCCAGCTCGTGACTCCAGATCTCACGACGATGGAGTGGGGGGGCGGGAATTCCTCCAAAATCTCGGTGCTGCAGAAAGCAGGCGCTTCGGCCGAGATCGTCGTGAAGTACGGAAAACGTCCCGAGGGGGCGCCCGAGGCCGCAGTCGGGTTGCGGCCACGGAAGGACGCCCCTCCGAAAGCTGCGGACCGCGAACCCGTCTGGCTTCCGGGACCGCAGGCGGAGTCGGCGGCGCTCACCGCCCGGCTCAGGGCGCTGCTGTCGGACTTCCGGAAATCCAAGGGACCCGAGGAGATCGTCGCGCGCGGCCAGGCCGTCATCGACATCGGACAACTCAGGACGCTTTCCGCGCTGCGGACGCT
>WSZJ01000163.1 GCA_009773755.1 Planctomycetota bacterium
TTCTACCCTCCGCCGACGCCCCCGACTGCCCGACCATCCAACCCGACACCCTCAATCCATGCGGGCGGTGGGGGTCGAACCCACACGACTTTCGTCATACGCCCCTCAAACGTACGCGTCTGCCAATTCCGCCACGCCCGCGTGGGTTGGGAACGTTATCGGGATCGCGGGCCGAGGTCAAGACGTGCGCTATTTCTCCAGCGCGCGCTCCGTCCGCTCCCGCAGCTCGGCCTGGAACCGTGACTCTTCCATCGTCTCGACGATCCCCGAAGTTCGCGCAACGTTGCGCCGGCCGTTGGAGTGCGGGCGCGAGTCGTGGAGGAGGATCGCATCCCGCTCCAGCGCGCAGCCCTCGACCGGCCTCACGTAAACATATTCGCCGCCGCCGCACGGGCAGGAGTGCCGGCCATGCCCCGCTTCCGCCAGCTCCGAAAGGCTCGTCAGCGGCCGTTCCATTTCCGACTCGAAGACCATGCAGGCGGTGAAAGCCTGTTTGAGGCGGTTGAGGCACTGAAGAGCGAGGACGTCGGCCATTTCCGGAATGACGGGTTGTCCGCCGGCCTGCCGCATGGCCATCGCGACGCGCGGGTCCGCGAACGGATTCTCCGTCGGCGCAGGATGGGCGTCGCCGTAGAAGCCGGAGTTGAGCTGGGCCGTGGTCCGGTCGACGGAGTCCTGGAAGAGCGCCTTCGGGGGGCGGCTTTTTCCTGCGGCGCTTTCTGGCGTGAATTTCCAGGTGAGGAAGGCGGCGGCAAGGCAGGTCGCGGCGAGGCCCGCGGTCCCTCCGAACTTCGCGCGCTGCCGGGAAGCGAGTTCGCCGCGCTCGGCGGGAGAGAGCGCCGGAGGTGTGACGCCTTCTTCGCAGTTATCGCAGCGAAATCGCGTCGTAACGGCGGCGAAGAGGGCGTTGAGGGCGAGGAGGCCTGCGACGAAACAGGCCGACCAGAGGAGGTTGGCGACGAAGCCGGCGTCCGACGTGAGGAGGCGTCCCACGGCGACGAAGGCGCCGAAGCCGAGGGCGAGTTTCAACTGGCTTTCAGAAGCGGCGCGGACGGGGCCGTGGCATTCGCCACAGAGGCGTTGAGAGAGCTCATCGGCGCGGCCCGAGTGGCCGCAAGCTTGGTGGAATCGGGTGGACATGAGTGGTGGGCCTCTTGATCTCGGGTGCTCATTAATTGTATGTCACAAAATCGATGCGTCAAGACTAGTTGTAATTCATTAATAGAATTCACAACATATTGTATACAAATGAGTTATGATCAACCGTCAATACGAATTGGTGAAAAGTGCAAATTCCGCGAGGGAATCGCCGTCGGCCGACGTCTGTGGCTTTGGGTTCCAACGGAGCGAACAGATGACAGAATATCGCGAGCTCGTGCGTCTTTATCACGAGACCGTCTTTCGAGTCGCCAAAGGAGTTCTTCGCGACACTTCCGCCGCCGAGGACGTAACGCAGGACGTGTTTCTAGGGCTGCTGGAGAATCCGGGACCCCTCGCGCGCGCCTCCATTCCGCGCGCCTACATCTGCCGCATCGCGCTGAACCGCGCGCTCGACGCCCGCCGGGCGGCCGGGCGCCGCACCAATCACGAAGCCCGGTCACCTGAAAGGAGGCCGGAAATGGATCCCGTGGAAGGGGCACTCCGGCGTGAGCTGCGCGAGAAAGTGGCCGAACTCCCTGAGGAGCTTCGTCAGCCGCTGGACCTCCACTACTTTCAGGGGCTCACTTTGCGCGAAGCGGGCGTCGCGCTGGAGTTGCCGGAAGGGACCGTGTCGAGTCGAATCTCTGGCGCGCTTCAGCAACTGCGTGCAGCCCTTGCTGGCGCCGCGTTCGTGGCGATCCTCGCCTCGTTGGATAGCGAGCTCTCTCTCTGCGCAGCAGAAGAGGCGGTCCCCGACGGACTTTCCGATCGCCTGCTGAGGATTCACCCGAGTCGCGGTCCGTCGACCGGCCGGGCGAAACCCGCTGTGCCTTCCCGGGATGTCCGTCGAATCGCGACGATCGGAGCCGTCCTTCTGCTGGCGCTGGCCGCCGGTATTCCCGCGACGATCTGGAGCGTCCGACGGTTCCGGGCGAACGCCGGGGGCGAATTTTTCTCAGCGGGGAATTCCGGCGCAGAGGCGGCCGCCTCATCGCCTGCGGGCGCCTCTGCGAACAAGGAGCGCAATAAACCCGGCGACCTGAAGGATAAGCCCCGCTCCCAGCCTGCGGAAAAACCGGGCGAGCTTTCGCTGACCGGATTTCTGTGGGCTTCAAAGGAAGGGCCGCGCCTCGCCAGCGGGAGGTACGACCTGGAGGATCCCCTTCAATCTGTCGAAATGCAGTTTCCACTTCCGTCGGTGGATTCCAGCGTCCTGTTGAAAGCCGGCGATGCCCTCGCCGGAGTGCCCGTGACGGGGGAGGCATCCTTCCGGCCGTTCCTGGAAGGGAAGTGTGGTCCCGAGGGGGCACCGCAAGCCTATCTGACGGTCGAATTGAGATTTCCGGCGAATGCGGATTTCAAGTTCGATGCGATTGACGTCGGGAAGGTAGTCGCGGCGGAAATCCTCCCGCCCGCCTGGCTGGAGGCTTGGCGGGAAATGGTGCGAGGCTGGCTCGACCTCAAAGAAGTTTGCTCGAAGTTTGAGCCGGGGATTCCCAAGCGTGCGCGAGTTCTCGAGCTGGCCGGGGCGATTTCTGCGGCGCGGGACCGCGCGCAGTCCTCCCGGGCGGGGCTGAAACGCAATTCCTGGAAACTGCAGACCGAGTGCCGTGCCCTCGCAAGGGTGGTTGAGCTGGTGGAACCCTTCGGCCTCCTCGATGTCCTCCCGAAGTGGCCTACTTCCGCCGGACTTCTTCGATTGGTCATGGATGCCTCTTCCCCTGAAGCCCTGCGCCTGTCGGCGATCGACAGGTGGGGGAAGGACATTCTGGAAGTCAACGTCGAGTTCATGGAGCCGTCGGCTGCGACTATGCCCGGCGGCAGAGACGCGGGATGGACACAAATTCAGATGCCGCTGGAACACTTCTGCGGCTTGCCCCAGGAGCAGTTCGCGGTCTACCAGGCTCGAATGCGCAAAGGACTCGAGTCGCTTCGCGTGAAACCTGACGACAAGGCAGTGGAAGAGCTGGCCACGATTCTTGGCGCGACCGGAATGTCGGCTCGCCCGCTCGACGACCTGGACCGCCAGCGCCTCATTCTCAACCACGGCGTCCGTGTCTGCGCCGTCGAGGCCGGATCGGTGGCGGAAAGGTGCGGCTTTCGCGCCGGCGACGTGATCTGGACGGTTATCGGCCCTGAAGAGATGTTTCAGGGATCAAACGCCGTCCTCAAGGACCTGCTCAATCCGACCATCCTGGGTCTGCTGGTCGAATCGGCGCAGAAACAGGGCCTCGGCCTCGATCTCGGAGTCGTGCGCGACGAAGGGGCGGTGAAGCTCACCCTGAAGCCCTGAGTGAGCATTCGGATCCTGGTCGCTTCCTCAGCGCCGGCGCGGCGCTGCGGACGGCGCTTCGATTCCCGTACGGTTGATGAGGGAAGCGAGGTAACCGGCGCCGAATCCGTTGTCGATATTGACGACGGCGACGCCGGCAGCGCAGGAGTTGAGCATGGTGAGGAGGGGGGCGATGCCGCCGAAGGAGGCGCCGTAGCCGACGGAGGTCGGGATGGCGACGACGGGGCGGTGGACGAGGGCGGCGACGACGCCGGGGAGGGCGCCTTCCATGCCGGCGGCGACGATGAGGACGTTGGCGCGGGCGAGGCGTTCGGTTTCGGCGAGGACGCGGTGGATGCCGGCGACGCCGACGTCGTGAAGGGCGGAGACGCGCTGGCCCATGATCTCGCAGGTCACGCGGGCTTCTTCGGCGACGGGGATGTCGCCGGTGCCGGCGGTGACGACGAGGATTTCGCCGGGCGGGGGTTCGGGGCGTTCCTGTTCGACCGTGATGCAGCGCGCGCGCTCGTGCCACTTTGCCCGGCGGTCCAGTTTGCGGATTGCGGTGAAGGCCGATTTGTCGGCTCGGGTAGCGAGGAGGTTACCCCCGGAGGCTAGGAGGGCCCTGGCGATGTCGCGGATCTGAGAAGTGGTCTTTCCCTGGCAGAAGATGACTTCCGGAAATCCGCAGCGGATCTGGCGGTGCGTGTCGACGCGCGCGAAGCCGAGGTCCTTGTGCGGCATGTGTCGAAGGTGATTCGCGGCGTCGCCGGGGGCGAGCACCTTGCGGCGGACTTTGTCGAGAAGGTCGAGAATCGCGCGTGGTGTCATGGAGGGGCGATTGTTATGGAACGGTGATCGCGTGAACAGCGGAAAGGTCGTCACCGCGCTTGTCCGCGAAGATCGGCTGTTGATCTGCGCAACGTCGTTCACATGTTCAACAGCCGTCGCGCAGACAAAACGCGATCGCCGCAGATACGCGCGGATTGAAGGTTCTTTGGAATTACCTCGTGGCTACGGCGTCCAGTTCCAGATTGGACATCCTGCCGAGCTCAAAAAGTGCCGTTCCAAGGCCGGCGATCATCGCGGCGTTGTCGGTGCAGAGGTTGAGGGGCGGATAGAAGAGCTTGAAACCGCGCTTCGCGGACGCCTCGTCCATCTTTTCCCGAAGGCGGGAATTGCAGGCGACCCCTCCTCCCATCGCAACCTGGGCGACTCCACGCGTTTCGGCGGCGCGCATGGTCCTGGACACGAGCGCGTCCACGACCGCTTCCTGGAACGACGCCGCCAGGTCTTCGATCCTTGGAGGCGGGACCGCGACCTTCGGCTTGCGACCCTTGCCGACGTTCTGGCCCTTCCATTTGTAGAGCACGGCGGTCTTCACTCCGCTGAAGGAGAAATCGGGGCCGCCGTCGTCAAGGCGCGGCATGTCGACGGCCTTTGCGTTCCCCTGCCGCGCGAGCTTGTCGATGATCGGACCGCCGGGGTAGCCGAGCCCGAGGATCTTGGCGACCTTGTCGAAGGCCTCGCCCGCCGCGTCGTCGCGCGTCGCGCCGAGGCGCTCGTGGTCGGCCGGGCCGCGCGAGTAATAGAGCGAAGTGTGGCCGCCGCTGACGACGAGGCCGACGTTCGGGTAGGCGAAATCCGCGTGAACCAGGCGGTTCGCGTAGAGGTGCGCTTCAATGTGGTCGACGCCCACGATCGGTTTGCCCAGCGCCCACGCGAGCGATTTCGCCGCGCTCACGCCGACAAGGAGGGCGCCGATCAGCCCCGGCTGGCACGTCACCGCGACGACGTCGATGTCCGGAAGCTTCAGCCCCGCGTCCGCGACCGCCCTTTCGACCACCGGCCCGATCGCCTCCGCATGCGCCCGGCAGGCGATCTCCGGCACCACGCCGCCGAAGACGCGGTGAAGATCCACCTGCGTCCGGACGACGGAAGACAGGATCTCGCGGCCGCCGCGGACGACAGCCGCGGCCGTCTCGTCGCAGCTGGTCTCAATGCCGAGGCAATTCATTATTTCTGCCGGTCGATCACCCGCAGCATCGTGATCGCCGTCGCCACCGCCTGCTCCAGCTGCACGTCGCGGAACTCCGATTTCTCCTTCGCGTCCACCTTCGCCCAGTGCTCCATCAGCTTCGCATCGTCGATCTCCACCACGATGTCCGGCTCCAACCCGAAGTCCTTCCCCGCCTTCCGGTCGATCCACCGGCCGTTCGGCGTGAAATACCGCGCGATCGTGTACTTCAACCCCGAGCCGTCCCCGAGCTGGTCCGTCAGGTACTGCTGCACCGATCCCTTGCCGTACGTCTTCTGCCCGACCAGCATCGCGCGCTTGTGGTCCTGAAGCGCCCCCGCGACGATTTCGCTCGCCGAGGCCGAGCCGCCGTTCACCAGCACCACGACGGGGAAATTCTCGTACGTGTCCTCTCCGCGCGCTTCCCGCTTCCGGTTCGCGTCGTCCAGCCGGCCTTTCGTCTCCACGATGATGCCGCTATCGATGAAGAGGTCCGCGATGTTCTCCGCCTGGTCGAGCTTGCCGCCGCCGTTGAAGCGGAGGTCGAGAATCAGCGCCTTCAACCCTTTTTCCCGCAGGCCGTCGATCGCGGCTCGCACTTTGTCCGTCGAGTCGTCCTGGAACTGGAGCAGGCGCACGTACCCGATCTTCTCCTTCTCGTTCACCATCGCCGTCCCCTTGACGCTCGGGATCTGGATTTCGGCGCGCGTGATCGGGATGAGCTCGGTCTTGCCGGTCATCTTCTTCCACACGGTGAGCTTCACGATCGTCCCCGGCTCGCCGCGGATGTACTTCGCCGCCATGTCCGTCCCGATGTTCTCCGTCGACCGCTCGTCGATCTTCAGGATCCGGTCGCCCGACATCAGCCCCGCCTTGAACGCCGGCGTGTCCTCAAATGCCGCTTCGATCTCCAGTGAGTCCGCCTCGAACCTCACCTGCACGCCGATCCCCCCGTAGTGCCCCTCCGTGTCCATCAGGAATTCTTTCATCTCCGCCGCGTCGAAGTACATCGAGTGCTGGTCCAGGCTCTGCAGCATCCCCCGCGCCGCGCCGTCGTACAGCTTCTCCGTGTCCGGCTCCTCCACGTACCCGCGCTTCATGAGGTCATGGATCAGCTTCAACTTCTTCGCCCCGCGCTCCGCGTCCTCGCGCTCGCCGCCGATGAGCTGGAATTTCGTGCCGAGCAGAATGGCGCCGGTGGTGACGACGGGAAGGATCCATCCGGCGAACCAGCGAAGGGGGGTCATGGCGACGGCTCCTTGGTGGGGGAGGTCGAGAGATGCCTATTTTAGCACGAGGTGAGGGAGCGGTGCGGGCACAAGAGCGGCAGGAGGTAGTGAGTAGTGGGTAGGGGGTAGGAAGGCCACGGGGCGGTGGCTGGAGGCAGACTTGCCTGGTCTGCAGGGTCGAGGTGACCGATCCTCACGCGAACGAAACCTTCACCGGTAGCCCGCTCGAACGGACGCCGGGGCAGTTCTTGCAAGGAGCGAGCGGGATTCTTAGACTCTCGCCCCTTCGAAGCCGTCGTGTTTCAAGTGAAGCGGCGTTCGAACCTCAGGATTCTCGTCCTGGTCGTTTTACGCGATTTGAGAGTGTCGGGTTTCCGAATCGGGGGTCGCGCGGCCGTTCGTGCGACCCGCGATTCAGAAACCCGACACTCTCAAATCGGGCAGATAGCTCAGTGGTAGAGCTCTGGATTGAAAATCCAGGAGTCCCGGGTTCGACCCCCGGTCTGCCCATCGGTTTTCATAGTGCGGAAGCGAAGTGGCTCGACTTGACTGGAATTGACTTCAGGGGGGCCAAGGGGGGCCTAGAGGGGGGCCAGAAGTCGCGCTCTTCCTCCGGCCCGCCGCCGTAGAATCCAGCAACGGCGCGGGCGACGGCTCGCGCTCTTCTCGCGGGACGCGGGGCCGCTCATCCCGGCTCCGCTCCCGCTTCTCACGGAAGGATGAGCCCGTGAAAAAACGCGATCCGTTTGACTGGACTTCCTCGCTCGGCACCTCTCCAAACCTCAATCCGCAAACGCCGCCCGAACAGATTCCAGACTTGCCGGACTTCGTGCGCGCGGTCGAATCCCACTTGAGGGAGTGGGGTTTTTGGGTGGGACAGCGCGAAGAGTTACAGAAGGACGCGCCGCGTGCGCTTCATCCGCAAGCCATTGCCGCGAAATTCGAGGCGCTCGGCAATGAGGCGAAGGCGCTGCATTCACGGGCGCAGACGTACTACAACGATCTATCCTTCGTTCGCACCCATGAATGGGCGGACGGCGGATTTACGGGACACTACGGAGTCCACTACGCCCCGATGCCTGAGAAGGCGAAGGAACAGGCGCGTTGCTGCTCGGAGATGGCGCGACACTTCCTGATTCTCTCCTCGGTTCAAGGCATCGCGGCTCCGCAAGCACATCTCGACGCGATCCGGAAGGCGCTCGTGCAATTGAAAGAGCCACTTCCCCGACAGGGTGCCCGCGAATCGAAGGCCGCACCGGAAACGGGAGACGACGCCCTCGTAGATCACGTCCAGATCGCCGAAGCGTGGGGGGAGAAGCCCGAAAACGTTCGCAAGCGGCTCTCGAATGCGCGACGTAAACGCAGAATCTCAATCGACGACTACAACCCCGTCGATAATCCGAAGAAGGGCAAGCCCCACTGGCGCTACCGCTATGGCGCGATCAAGTTCCTTCGCGGCAAGTAATGTCCGGTTTGGCGTCCGGCTTCGGAATTTTCTAAGAATTCTCGTCTCTGTCCGACCGGAATTCCCGCGTCCGGCTTGCGTCCGCCTACAACCGTCACCGGGCCGATTGCGCGATTCTGACGCGCATGAGAAGAAAACTCGAAGACCTGCCCCCCGAGAAACTACGGCGGATGATCGCCGACACGTTCGCCGCCCTCGGAGAGAACGACACCGTAGCCGATCTTCGCCGCGCCCTCGAACTCGCAGAGTCCCGCGAGGCTCGCCGCCTTGAGAAGCGCCGGGATGGCCGACGGGGGGCCACGCGATGAACGCGCTTCTCACTGCCGAACAGGTCGCGGCCCGTCTTCAAATTCACGTCGTCAATGCGAGGACGATGTTGAAGCGGGGCGAGCTGGGGAAGGCTTACCGGCTGGGTCGCTGCTGGCGCGTCGATGAACGTGAACTAGAGGCCGCGCTTGAACGCTTCCGCGTCGATCCGCTCCCGGCTCGCGCGGCCCGTGAGAACAGCTTGGTTCCGAAAAAGGAATTTCTCGACCTGCTCCGCCCTCGGACGAAGAGAGGCGGCGCATGAACAAGCGCGCTCCAACCTGGGCTCGACTTCACGAAGTCGCCGCCCTGCTCTCCCTCACCTCCGAGGACTTCGCGGCGGAGTCAATTCGCGGACGTCTCACCCCTCGCGCCTTGGGGCGCGGAGGCGCAGGTTATCCCGTTTACCACGTCGCCATTGTGCGTCGCTGGGCGAGAAGGAAAGGACTTCTGAAATGACGACTCCGAGATCGACACCTCCCCTGCTCGAACGCGCCTTGTGGTACGCGGCGCGGGGCTGGGCCGTGCTGCCCCTTCACTCGCCGCTCTTCAACGAAGGCTTACCGGTAGCCTGCTCTTGCGGGCGGAAGGAATGCGCCGCCGTCGGGAAGCACCCGCGCACGATGAACGGCGCGAAGGATGCGACCCGAGATGCCGCGACCATCCGCGCATGGTGGGGACGTTGGGACTTCGCGAACGTCGGCATCGCGACCGGCGCTCCCTCGGGAATTTGGGTGCGCGCCACGGAGGAGACGACACACTCCGCGACCTCGAAGCGAAGCACGGGCCGCTTCCCGTGACGACGACTTCCATAACCGGCTCGAAGGGCGCTCACTACGTTTTCCGCCTTCCGCCCGGGGTGACCATCCCAAACAGCGCGGGGAAGATCGGGCCGGGGCTCGACGTTCGCGGAGAGGCCGGGTTTATCGTGGCGCCGCCCTCGATTCATGCGAGCGGGAATAGCTACGTCTGGGAATTGGAACGGGAACCGGAGGACGTGGCGACAGCCGACGCGCCGCCGTGGCTGCTCGACTTCGCCCTGAAGGGCGCCAGCGGCAAGGGACCATCGGGGCCGCTCCCGGCTGTCATACCGGAGGGTGAACGCCGCGCCCGGCTGCTCTCCCTTGGCGGGACACTTCGGAAGCGTGGAGCGGAGGAGACGGAGATTCGAGACGCGCTCCGCGCGATGAACCGCCCCCCGCGTTTCCCGAAACCGCTCCCGGATTCGGAGGTTTCGGAACTTGCGAGGGACATCGCCGCGCGCTACCCGGCTGGCGGTTCACTCGCGCTGCACGTCTATCCCACCACAGCGAGCGGTGCGGAATCCAATCCAGTCAAGGCGAAGTCTCCCTCATGGCCCCCGTCGCCGCCGATCCCGCCGGAGGAAATCGTCCGGCTGGCCTGCTATCCGGTCGAGTGGTTGATCGAGCCCTTGTGCGCCCGTGGCCAAGTAACGCTCTTCGTCGCCGGGCCTAAGGGCATGAAGTCCAACTTCGCTACTGCCCTCGCGCTGGGGGCGGCTAACGGATGCTGGCCGTGCGGAGAATTTCGGATCAACGCTCCCTGCCGTGTCTGCTACCTCAATTTCGAGGACGGAAAGCGGCGAGTCTCTCGGCGCTTGGTGAAGTTTGCCGGCCAAATTCCGGGCGGGAAATGGCCCTCGGTTTGGGGCTCCGAGGACGCGCCCGACGTGAAGCTCCCTCGCGACGAAGCGAAGCTCATCGAGTGGCTTCGCGCCGAACGCTTCGACGTGCTGGTACTCGACGTGCTGCTCTACACCTCGGAGGCGGAAGACGAAAACTCTTCGGCGCAAATGCAACGCTGGTGCGCTTCAGCTCGAAGGGTTGCTGACGGCTCCGGGACGGCGATCCTGCTCTTGCACCACAAGCGCAAGGGCGAGCGGGGAGGAAGCTCCGTGCAAGACCTCGCGCGGGGCTCTTCGACGCTGGCAGGATTGGCGGACTCGATTCTCTACCTCGAACGGCAGGACGATACGCACCTGGGCCTTGAGGCCGTCTCGAAGGACGCGCCCCCCGCCCGCTGGACGTTGATCTACGATCACTCGAAGGCGGAGCCGTGGACCGTGGAGCCAGCCGGGGAAGTTTATGGCGCCCGCGCCAAGGTGCTAGCGGCCTTGCAGCAGGCGACCAAGAAAACGCCCGGCGCATCCTTCGCCGCGTCCACCGTGGCCACGCTCGCCAGCCTTTCGGAGAACGTCGCCCGCGAGCAACTCAAAGCCCTTGTCGCCGACGGGAAGGCGGTCGAATCACCTCGGCCCGGCAGGGGCGGAGGGTCCGCCTACGCCGCCATTCTGGAAGAAGGCAACCATCAAACAACTACAACTCCCCCCTAAAGAGGGGGGGGAGTTGAGTTGTTGTTCCGGCGGGGAGTTGAGAAGGAATGACCAGCGACGTACGGACCTGCCCGTGGTTGTCGCGGCCTGAATTCGTTACCTCGGTCAACCAGTTGGAGCCAGTCATGCCCGATCCGATCAAGCACGAACCTGACGCAAGCCTGCGGGCCGTGGCGCTGTTCCTCGGCGTGTCCTACGTCTCCGTGCATCGGCTCGTGAAGCGCGGCGAGCTACCGGCCTATCGGCTCGGAAGAGTCTTCCGCGTGTCGATGCGCGCCTTGCGCGACTGGCGGGAGCGGCGGATTGCGGCGGGGTGGACGCCGTATCGGAAACGCGCCCCCGGGGAGAGGGGTGGGCGGGGTGAACATAATCAATAGGCCGATGGAACCGACCGATGGTTTGGGCCTGTTCGACTTCCACGCGCCGCTCTCTTCCCGCGCCCGGTACGGATACTGGTGCACTATCCCCCTGTTGTTCGGACCTGATACAGAGAGGAAGCCAACGGCACTCGTGCGGATGCTTCTATCAGGGGCGGCGACCGGGGAAAGACCGCCATTAGGCCGATACGAATAGACCACCCGCGGGTCCCTCGCCACAGCTCGCACCTGCCACTACCGGGGTCCACCCACCCCCTCCCGCGACCACGAAAGGGCCGACGATGCGCAAGACCTCGGATGAATTCTTCACGGAGGCCGCTAGGAAGCGGGCAAACGTGCGTCCGTTGGCTCTCAACGACGGCAACGGACAACCCCTGACTCTTTCCCTGCCCGAAGTGCAGAAAATCATCGGGGGATGCTGGCGCACGATCCGCCGTCTGCTCGACGCGGGCGAGTTGAGCGGCTTCAAGCGCGGCGGGCGCGCCGGTCACATCCGCGTTCTGACCTGGAGTGTCGCGGAGTACATCAAACGCCACGCGCTATGACAGGCCCCGTCTACGTGGAGCAGACGATTGTAGCTACGGGTCCCTCGGTAGCGTGGAAGACGACCTGCTTGACCGAGGCTCCGCCCCACCCGCTCCGGCTCCCGGCTTGCGCGACGTTTGCGCTTGCTTTGCGATCCCCTCACGGCGCTACGGTTGGCTGTCGCCCGCGCCCGCTTTGTCCTTGTCGCCCTGCGGTTCGGGGCTGGCCCATTTCCTGCCAAGTCCTTCGAAGAGAAAGATGCAACCGCCGGTAGCGGCAACGACGCAGGGCAAGACTGCCCAACCTCCGATATCCGGAAGCCAAACACCGATCAATGACAGGAGTACGAACAAGATGCCGAACCACGTAAAGGCTTTGATGAGGACCGGCCTCAGATGCTTCATGGGCGCAATTCTAGCTTCATGGAGCCGATGCCCTCGCGTCAGATTCACGCCGCTTCGCCGACCGCCTCCCATATCCAACCGTTCCCTTGGATATTTCTCCCCTTGACTCCCGGCTTGTATAGATTAGAATATATGCACACTCGAAGGGAGACGACCATGAAAGCGGCAATCGGTTACGTCCGGGTTAGCACGGCAGGGCAGGCGACAGAAGGCGTTTCGCTCGACGCGCAAGAGGCGAAGATTCGCGCATGGTGCGCGGCTTCCGGCTTCGACCTCGCCGCCGTCCACGTTGACGCGGGGCTCTCCGGCGGACGCGCGGACAATCGCCCGGCGCTACAGGCCGCGCTCGCCGACGTGACGAAGCGCAAGGGCGTGCTTGTCGTCTACTCCCTCTCCCGGCTCGCCCGCTCGACGCGGGACGCAATCGAAATTGCGGAGCGGTTGGAGAAGGCGGACGCGGACCTCGTTTCCCTATCGGAGCGGCTCGACACGACCTCCGCCGCCGGTCGCATGATTTTCCGAATGCTCGCCGTGCTGGCGGAGTTTGAGCGGGACCAAATCGCGGAGCGGACGAAGGGCGCGATGGCGCACCTCCGGGCGAACGGGAAGCGCATCTCCCGGCACGCTCCGTACGGTTGGGCGTTCGCCGCCGACGGTGAAAACCTCGTCTCCCTCCCCGCCGAACAGGAAGCTATTGCCCTCATGCGCCGACTTCGCGCGGACGGGGTGACCCTCGAAGCCATCGCCCGCGACCTCGAAGCGCGGGGCATTCCCTCGAAACTGGGCAAGACGTGGACCTCGGCGACGGTTCGCCGGATTCTCAATCGGGAGGCCGCATGAAAGACAAGCGCAAGGCGATGCTTGACCGGCTCGCCGAATTGCTGAAAGGAACGGAGCCCGAACGGCTCCGCTCCGTGCTGGCGAAGGACGCGACGATCATTTTCCGCGTCTCGGAATCGGACAAGGCTTCGATGGCGGAAACGGCAACCGCCCTCGGGCTGACGGTGACTGACTACCTCACTCGCTTGCACCTCTTCGCCGTGGAGGTGCTGGCCAAGGGACGGAATGGAGGCAAGCGTGAATAGGCGCGACTTCGGACGGCTCAAGACTCGGGGCGACCGGCCCGGCGTTTACGCTCGCGTGCGGTGGCGCGGCGTCGAAGTCGAGAAGTACGCGGGAATTTCCCGCGACGTGGCGAAACGCAACCTCGCCAAGCTCCGCTCTCTGCTCGACGGCGGGGCGGACCTCAACAGGGCGTGCGCCGAAGCGTTCGGCGGACCTCCCGCTTCCCGGCTCACGTTTGAATCGGCGTCGGCGCTCTTCCTCGACTACCGCATAGGGCGCGTGAAGGATTCGACGCGCGAGGTTGACACGGTTCGGCTTCGCGGACTCTGTGAGGCTCCGTTCGCGAAGCGATACCTGGGCGACCTCCGGCCCGTGGACTTCGTGAAGTGGATCGAAGAGCGGAGGAAGTCCGTCTCCGTCGCGACGTGCAACCGGGACCTGCACGCCGCTTCCGCCCTGTTCAAGTGGGGCAAGAGAATGGGACACGTCGCGGCGAATCCGATCCACGAGGTTGAGAAGTTTTCGGAGAAGGGCCGCGAACGGGAAACGTACCTCACGGCGGACGAAGCGCGGGCGGTGGTCAACGCCGCCGATTCCGTCATGCGGCCCGTGCTGGCGACGGCGCTTTCAACCGGCATGAGGCAGGGCGAGTGCATTCGGCTTTCGTGGCGCTCCGTGGACTTCGACCGGCGAACGATCTTCGTTGAACCGGAAAACTCGAAGAGCGGCAAAGGCCGGGCAATCAAGACCTCGGCGGACCTCTTCGCGGTATTGTCGGCGCTGCACGCCGCCCGCTCCGTCAACGCCGCCGCGCACAAGGGAGACGATCCGGTTTTCCGGCAGGCGAACGGGAAGCGGATCACGAAGACCGTGCTGAAAAAGGGGCTCGCCCGGACGCTCCGCGCCGACGCGGTTCGCAAGGCGATCCCGGCGGACAAGCTCCCGAAGACAACGTTTCACACTCTCCGGCATACAGCCGCTTCGCTCATGGTCGCGGCGGGCGTCCCGGTCTTCGACGTGTCGAAAGTCCTCGGGCACGCGACGCTCGCAATGACGATGCGCTACGCTCACTTCGCGCAAGAGGCCGGGCTCTCCGCCGTCGAGAAGCTCGGGAACGCGCTGGCCCTCGGGAGGAAGGATGCGCGGGAGGCGCTCGCCGAGTGACCGGCTTTTGTGTACCAAGTCAGGGGGTCGCGCAGGATCGGCAAGTCAATCCCGATTCTTGACCGCTCGGGAACTAAATTTACTGTTCGAGCGTTGAAGTAAGGTCAGAAGAGGTAGCATGCCGATGAATTCAGAAGTACGCGAAACAAGGAGGCCTCTACGCCCAGCGTTATCACCCTGAATGCCAATCTCGCTTGGAAGGTCTGGCAAGACCCCAAGTCTGGCTGGTACGTCGCTGCGTGCGACCCCTTGAAGTTGACTGCGAGTGCTGAGACTTTCAGCGAACTCAACGCGGACATGGAAGGTGTCACCCAGGACTTGCTTCAGGATTTGCTTCGCTCCGGGGAGCTTGAGGCATTCTTGAAGATACGCGGGTGGAAATTCGGGGTTCAGGTAAAGCTGCTCAAGACGTCGCGGGTGCGCTTCGACGTGCCGTGGGAAGTGAAGCGCGTTCCCAGCATGCCACCCGAGCTTGTGAATGCCTAACCCGCAGGGTGGAATCAAGACCACCCACCTCATCAACAAGGTTCGTCAACTCGGGTACTCGTTTCATCGCCAAGCGGACAGGGTGGTTTTCTACAAGAAGGGTGTAGACCGAGTGCCCATTCCTCGCCGCGATTTCGTCCCAGAGGACCAAGCGCGGACGATACTTTTCCAGTGTGGCCTAACCGCCGCTCACGTACAGGCGTTCATTCAGGCGGCGAACGCCTAGCAAGTCCCGCTTGGAGGGGTGCCCGTGGTCAGACCCGCCGACGACGACCCGTGCCCTGACACGGTAGAGGATGTAATTCGCGGGCTACGCGACGACACGATTGAGTTTCTGCACAAGGGAACACCTCCCGAAGACATCCTGCCCTACCTCTGCGAGCGTGGTATGCCGCGCCAGCTGGCAGAGGAAATGATCAGGCTGTGCGCGGAGGCCCGCAGAGCCCACCTGTTCAAGGAAGCGAAGGAAAGGGCCAATATCGGCGGCATCATGTTGGGCGCTGGTGCGCTCATAACCGGGGGTGGCTACCTGCTTGCTGCGCCGGGAGGCACCTACATCGTCACCAGTGGACTGCTTGTGTGGGGAGGTGGAAAACTGTTGCTGGCCCTCATGGACATCGCGGAACACAGACCCAAGGGCGCGGTCCAGAAAACTCCGTGACGGTTCACTCCCAGCGTGGGCTGGTAGCATCACCGCATGACTGAGCCAAGCCACGACTTTCAAGAAGTCGAAGCGAACGAGCTTCTAGGGAAGGGGTGGCACCCGAACAACGTGGTTGAACACTTGGTAAAGCAGGGTGTGCGCGAAGACAGCGCGCGGACCTTGGTAGCCATCGTTGCCAAAACCCGACTTGATGCGGGTCTGAAATGCACCGGCATCGTCGCACCCGGCGTGAACAAGATGAAGCTGGGCGGGCTCTTGTGCGTTGGGGGAACAATCGCGTCTGTCGCGGGGGCGTATTCGGCGGAACCCGGCAAGACCTACACCGTCTGGACGGGAGCCATCGTGGTCGGGGCCATCTACCTCATTGCAGGAGTCAGCGAGTGGTTTTCCGCGAGGAAGTAGCAAGTCCCGCTCTCGATTCAGCCTACGCCGCCAACCCTCGATCTAAGTTGGCCCGCTACCCACTTTCGTGCGCGGCAGGGGGGCCTAGAGGGGGGCCAAGCGACTTTTGGGAAAGGGGACACTTGCCGTAAGTCCCCTTCGCGAATCACGCTTGCGCCAGAATCCGCTTCGCTGGATTCCTACATTGAAAATCCAGGAGTCCCGGGTTCGACCCCCGGTCTGCCCATACAGACGTAGCCGGACGCAGCGCGACGTTGAGGGACGAAGCGCTGGCGTGCCTTGGACTTGCGA
>WSZJ01000164.1:0-8536 GCA_009773755.1 Planctomycetota bacterium
GAAGCGGTGAAGAAGGCGCGCACGCGCGCCGAGACGATCGCCTCCAGGCTCGGCCTCGCGGTCGGCGGCGCGGTCAAGGTGCGCGACCTGTCCGACGACGGCGCGCCGGAGCGGACCGCGGTGGCGCAAAACTGGCTGGCGCTGAAGGCAGGCCGCGGCGGCGCGGCGATTTCGAGCGGTGAAGCGGAGTTGAGCGTGGCGCTGGAAGTGGAGTTCGAGCTGAAGAAGGCGGAGGGGGAGAAGAAGTAACGGAGCGGCCGGAGACAGCACCAAAGGCGGCCTTCGGGCCGCCTTTTTTCATGGACCGACTGAAAACAACTTGTACGCAGCTGCAGTCGACTCGAACTCGCGGTCGCGATCCGCGGTAGTTACCGGCTCAGTGCGGCCTTCGCGAACAGGGCGGCCGGAACGGCATAGGGCCACTCTGTGTCCCGGAGGATCTCCTTGAGATTCTCGAGTCGGGCAGGCCACGCCGGCGGCGTTCCCCCGGTCGCCCTCGCCGAGAGCGTCTCGAGCCCGGCGCGCAGGTCCGCGTTGCCGCTGACGGCGGCGGCGTACACGAGGTACAGAAGCGCCACATCGCCCCGCTGGGCATCGCGCGTCAGAAGCGGGAGGATCAGCGCGGAAACACTCGCGGGAAGTTCGTGGCGCGCCTCGGCGATTCGCGCGATGGTGAAGGCGAAGCCGTTCCGGCAGGCGCTCACTTTGTCTCCATCCGATTTTCTTGGAAAGACTTCGATGAGGGCCTTCGCGAGCGCGAGCGCGACGTCGTCGTCCGTGCACGCACCGAGAAGCGACGCGGCGTTCGCGGCGCGGACCAGGTCGCCGGCGGCATTTCCCAGCGTCTCGATCGCACTCTGGCGCAGTCCCGCATCCGAGGCGACGACGGCGCACAGGGGGTCGCGGACCTTCGGCTCATGGAACCGGGCGTCGAAGCCCGACCCTTTCCGGAGCGCGGCGGCGGCGAGGGCGCGGCGAAGCTCCGGGTCGGCGGGTTCGGAGGTGGCTACCGCGGCCGCGTGATTCCATTCATCGCGGTCCACCAGGTCGGCGTGTGGCGCCCGACTTTCCGGTGACGCGAACATCGCCAGCAGGATCTCGCGCGCCGGCGCGCCCGGCGCGGGCGCCCCCGAGGTCGGTCCGCACCGGACGTGAGGGCAGAAGAAAGGCGCCGGCCCGTCGAGCGCGACCCATCGCCACGATTCATCGCCGTCCTTCGCGCACGCGATTCCCCGGCCGCCGTCGAGGACCTCGATCCGCCACTTCGCATCCGCCGCCTTCAGCGCCGCGGACGCATCGGTCGTTCCTTCTGAATTCGTCGACACCCTCACCTTCGTCTCCCCGCCCGCTCCCGACAGGACCAGCCATCCGCTGACAAAGAACGTCGTCTGCGTCCCGAAATTCCGCCCGCTGTACGCGCGCTCCGTCTTCGCGACCGTGACGGCCACCTTCGCCGTCTTCCAGCGCGCGCCCGCAGGTAACTCCACCGTCGGACTCGCGTCGCGCGGCGCGGTCCGCTTCGCAAGATCTGAGGACGGACACGCGCATCCATGCACGAAGGCGCAGGACACCGCGAGCGCCAGAACGAGTCGTTTCACGGTCGCCGATCCTAGCCCGCCGTGGCCCACTGGCGGAAGAGCGTTCCCCGGGGCGAGACGCAGGTGCGAATGACTCCCCGGGTCCGCGGCGCGAGTAAGATGCCGAAGTGCATGCCCTGCCTTTCGACTCGGTTCGCCTGCTCACCGCGGAGCCGTTCGACTCGCTTCGCTCGCTCACCGCGGAGCAGGGGTATTTGTTCCGCCACGCCCTGCTGCGCGACGCCGCCTACCAGCTTCAGCTCCCCGGCGACCGCGCGCGGCTGCATGCGCTGGCGTTGGCGGTCCTGGAAGGACTGCTCGGCGGACGGCCGCACTCGCCGCCGGCCTTAGGTTCCCGGAATGAGGCGGCGTTCCGGCCGCACCCGACCGACCCGGCCGCGCTGGAGATGGCGGAACACGCCCGCCAGGGCCGAAGCGCGCCTGGCGTGCGAGCGTCTCTCCTTGATTCGGCTCGCAGGACTTATCTCCGCAGAGCGGGAGAGCATGCCGAGCGCAGAGACCGCCACGATGTTGCAGAGCGCGTCTGGCGGGAGCTTGCCGAGAATGTCACGGGCGTCGAGCGTGGAGAGTCGCTTCGGCGCGCGGCGCTCTCCGCTGCGCGGGCCGGGCGGACTCGCGTGTCGGACGCCCTGCTCAAGCGGGCGCTCGCGGTGCATCGCCGGGAACGCGACGCGCGCCTGGAGGGAATCACGCAAGGCAACAGGGCGTCGCTCGCCAGGGACACCGGCGATGCCCGCAGCGCTGAGCGGCTGTTCGGAAAAGCACTCGCCCTGCTCAGCCGCTGCGGCGACCGGCGCATGCACGGCATGTTCTTCGGGAACAGGGCCCTTCTTCTCCTGGAAACCGGGCGGGTAGAAGTCGCCGAGCGGCAATTCGGGAGGGCGCTCACAGCGGTCCGCAGGCACGGCAACCCAAGCGACGAAGCCCGGCTTCTGGGCAACCTCGCGGGCCTCTACACCCAGACCGGACGGATCGGGCAGGCCGAGCGGTTGTTCAGGCGGGCCCTTCAGGGACATCGCCGCGCCGGGAACCGGAACGCCTATGCCACCGACCTGGGGAACCTGTCGGGCATTTACGCGAACACAGGCCGGTTCGAGCAGGCGGAGCGCCAACTGGAAGAGGCCCTCGCGATCGTGCGGGCCACCGGCAGCCGGCGTTCTGAAGGCATCCTCCTTGCGAACTCCGCCGCACTCTTCGCGAGGACGGGAAGACACGCGAAGGCGGAAGCGTCATTCCTGCAGGCGATCGGCGTCCACCGCGAAGTCGGCAACCGGCGCTCCGAAGGCGTCGCGCGGGCCAATCTCGCGAGCCTGCACTCGGACACCGGCCGCCTCGACGAAGCCGAGAGCGGCTACCGCCTCGCGCTCGCCATCCTCCGCGAGGTGGGGAATCGCCACTTCGAGGCCCTGACGCTCGGCAACCTGGCCGGGCTGTGCAGCGACATCGACAAGAGAGACGAAGCACTTTCTCTCTTTCAGCAATCACTCGCCGCCTATCGCGAGCTTCGCGACCCCCACGGCGAGGGCTCGCAGCTCTGTGGCTACGCGGTGCTCCTGGTGCGGCTCGGGCGGACTGTCGAAGCGCGAGAGGCCTGGGTCGGAGGGGCTGAGCTGCTACGCCGGGCCGGGGACGGGCCGGAGCTGGCGCGCCTGACTCGCGAGATACGCAGGGCCTGCTCGACGGCGGGGATTCCGGTGTTCGACGGGGGCCTGGCGTGAAGGCTCTCACACCACACGGGTTCGTACCCGCTGAAACGGCGTACCTGTTCCGCCATGCGCTCCTCCGCGATGCGGCGTACCAGCTTCAGCTCCCCGGCGACCGCGCGCGACTGCACGCGGTTGCGTTTCAATTGCTGAAAGCGTTGTGTGGCGGTGCGCCGAGCGGGACCCGCGGCGGCTTCCGGACGCACCCCTCGGATCCCTTCGCCGAAGAACTGGCCGGGCACGCCGCTGCCGCCGAGACAGGCGTCCCGGACGGAAAGCGGGCAGCTCTGGCGGCGGCGCACCGGCTCTATCTCCGCCGCGCCGCGGAGTTCTCGCAATTCCAGGGTCGCCCCGTGAACGCCATCCGGCTCTGGCGGCAGCTCGCGGAGCTTCTGGAAGGAGCGGAGCGCGGAGAAGCGATCCGCCGGTCGGCGGACCTCATCGGGCAGTTCGACCACGCGGGAAAAGCGGAGAAAGGGTTCCAGGAGGCGCGCGCAATCGGACGCGCAACGGGAGACCGGCGCCTGGAGGGCCGGGCCGTCGTCGGGCTGGCGGGCGTGAGGACCGAAACGGGAAAGGTTGCTGAAGCGGAGAAGTTCCTCGGGGAGGCGATCCGGATCCTGAAGACCTGCCGGGATCCGCACGTCCTTGGCGTGGCGTATTCGAGCCTCGCGTCCCACTTCCGTCAGACAGGACGCCTGGACCTCGCGGTCAAGACTCACCGGGAAGCCATCGCCCTCCTGCGCCGCGCAGGCGAAGGCGCGTCCACCGCCGTCGTCCTCGCCAATCTCAGCCAGGTCCATCGCGAGCGCGGAGAGATGAAGGAATCGGAGAGACTTCTGCTGCGCGCGCTCGCCCACCACCGGGCGTCGGCACAGAAGCGCTCCGAGGCGATTGCTCTCTCGAATCTTTCCATCATCTACAAGATCACGGGACGAGTCCAGGAGGCGACCCGCGCCGTCGAGGCCGCGATCGCTATTCATCGCCAGACCGGCGACCGCCGCTACGAAGGGATCGCGCTCGGAAACCGGGCAATCCTCTTCCAGGAGACGGGACGGATCGAAGAGGCGATCCGGGGTCACCGGGAAGCGCTGGCGATTCACCGGGAGATCGGGAATCGGCGCTCGGAAGGCGTAACGCTGGGAAACCTGGGCGAACTGCTCAGGGAATGCGGGTCAGCAAACGAAGCGAGGGCTCTCATCGAAGCAGCGCTTCTCATTCACCGGCAGGTCAACAACCGCCGTTCGGAAGGCGTCGCACTGGGCGGGCTGGCGCACCTCCTCGACGACGAGGGAAGACTCGCGCAGGCGTCCGCACTCGAGGAGAAAGCGCTCGCGATTCACCAGGAGGTCGGGAACCGGGAATTCCAGGGCCATGCGATCGCGCATCTCGCCACGCTCGACGCCAGCCAGGGACGGATCGACCAGGCGCGGGGACGTTTCCGCGAAGCGCTTCAGTTGCACCGGGCGATAGGCGATTCCCGGATGGAAGGCTCGACGCTGTGTCACTCGGCGCTGCTCGAGCTGGAGCAGGGGAGATCCGACGCTTCGGCGGAAGCATGGCGGCGGGGCATCGAGTTGCTGCGCGGCATCGGGGATACGACTCTTCTGCGGCAGATGGACGCCGAGATGCTCGCTGCGAGATCGAGGGCGGGGTTGCCGCCGTTGGATGAGGCAGGCGGGCCGGTTGCGCGAGAAAACTGATGGCGACTGCTGCGTTTCGTCGAGACTTCGGGCCGCTTATGATCTCGAGCGTGAATTCAGAGGTCGCTTACCTGTTCAGGCACGCGCTTCTCCGCGACGCCGCGTACCAGCTCCAGCTCCCCGGCGACCGCGCGCGGCTGCACGGGCTGGCGTTCGCGGTGATTGAAGACCTGGTCGGCGGGCGAGCGCCCCTTCCTCCGCCCCTGAATGCCGAGGAACAGGCAAGATTCCAACCGCATCCTACGGATCCGTTCGCGGAAGAGCTCGCGGAACACATCCGATTCGGAAGCGAGTACGAAGTGAACGCCGCTTCCCTGCGGATTCTCTACCTGACCCGCGCCGCCGGGCACTCGGAGAGGTCCTTTCTGGACCGCGCCGCCGAACGGTTGTGGCTGGAACTCGCCGAGCTTGTCGCGGGTGGCCAGAGGGCGGAGGCGCTTCGCAGGGCCGGGCTGGCCGCGGAGCGCGGAGGACGAATGAAGAGCGCCGAGCCGCTGCTGGAGCAAGCGCTCGCAATTCACCGCGGCGCCGGCGACCGGCGCGCCGAGGGGGTCCTGCTGGCCAATATCGCCAGCCTGTTCCACGAAACCGGCCGAATGGAGCTGGCCGAGCGGAGCGCCACGGAAGCGCTCGCCATCTGCCGAGAGTTTGGAAATCGCTTCTTCGAGAGCATCCTGCTGGGAAACCTCGGAACTCTGTACCGGTTGTCGGGAAGGCTCGAAGAGGCCGAGCGGAGTCTTACCGAATCTCTGGCCATGGTGCGCGAAGCCGGCGATCGGCGCGGCGAGGGGGTCAGCCTGGGGAACCTGGGCAACCTGTTCATGAGCTCGGGCCGGATGAAGCTGGCGGAGCAGAGCTTCGCGGACGCGCTGGCGATTCATCGCGCAACCGGGAATCGCCGGTCCGAGGGCATCGCGCTGGCGAACCTGGCCATCACCTATTCCGAAACCGGGCGGGCCGAACTGGCCGAGCGGTGCTTCAACGAATCGCTCGCCATCCATCGGGAAGTCGGCAATCGTCGCTATGAGGGTCACGCATTGGGACAACTGGGCAACGTGTATGTTCGGACCGAGCGCGCCGGGCAGGCCGAGAAGAGCTACACGGAAGCACTCGAAATCAGCCGTGACGTTGGCGACCGCCGGTACGAAGGGGTTTCGATGGGATACCTTGCGTTGGCGAACTTTCATGCCGGGCGGATCGAGGGCGCCGAGAAGATCATGACGCAGGCGATTGCAATCCACCGGGAAGTCGGTGACAGGTTTTTCGAGGGCGCCAATCTCTGCGGCCGCGCGTTGATCCTGCTGGAGCTCGGGCGAGTGAAACCCTCGTGCGAAACCTGGCGGCAGGGCGCCGACATTGTCCGGCGGCTCGGGGACGCCCGCTCGCTTCAACGACTCTCCGCGGAAATGCGCGAAGCCTGTGCCAAGGCCGGCATCCCGCCGTTCGACGAGTCGCAGGGCTCGCCTCAGTGAAGAGCCTTGGCGGATTTTTGAGGAGGCTCCGGTGAGATCCCCGGAGACGGCCGACTTGTTCCGACATGCGTTGCTGCGCGACGCAGCCTGCCAGCTTCCCGGCTGCGGGAAACTCTACTTGCATCGCGCGGCCGTCCCTGCGAGGCCGCGAGTCCCGGTAGTCTCCGGAGTATGATCCCCTGCGATGGCCAAGCGCTCCTCGAAGAAAACGCGCCGCGCGACGACGAAACGCTCCTCGACGAAGCGGCTGCCGCCGGCTCGCGCCGCCGAGGGTCCTGGAAAGTATTCGCTGGGACGCGAGATCGGGCGCGGCGGGCTCGGGCGGGTTGTGGAGGCAGTCGATGCGGAAATCGGGCGCACGGTCGCGTTGAAGCTGCTGCTCGACGGCGCGCCGCTCGACCTCGTTGAGAGGTTCAAGCGCGAAGGCCGCATCACGGCACGGCTCGAGCACCCGAACATCGTGCCGGTGCACGAGGTCGGGCACCTGCCCGGTCTGAAGGCGAGCCGCGGCGAGATCTTCTTCGCGATGAAGAAGATCACCGGGCGCGACCTCGCCGACGTGCTCAAGGAATTCCGCGCGGGGAAGGGCGGGTGGACGCTGCGGCAGCTGGTGGAGATTTTTCGGGACGTGTGCAGGGCGATGGCGTTTGCGCATTCAAAGGGGGTGATCCACCGCGATATCAAACCTTCGAACGTGATGGTGGGGGAGTTTGGGGAGGTGCTGGTCGTGGATTGGGGGCTGGCGAAAGACAAGTCGGGAGACGGGAGTCGTGAGACGGGAGGCACGGCAACGGCACCAGAGCGCGCGCCTCTCCTCACGCTCGACGGCGACATCTTCGGCACGCCCGATTACATGTCGCCTGAGCAGGCCGACGGCCGCATCGACCTGATTGACGAACGCAGCGATGTGTTCTCGCTCGGCGCTGTGCTGTACGAAATCCTCGCAGGACGGCCGCCGTTTGCAGGCGGGACGACGACCGAGATCCTCCGGCGCGTCATCGAGGGGAATCCGACGCGCCCGACCGACCTGCTCAAGACCCTGGTGCCTGGCACCGCCGCCGCCGCTGCCGGGACACCGCTTCACGCGCTCCCCGGCTCCATTCCCATCGAGCTCGAATCCGTCTGCCTCAAGGCCCTGTCGAGCGACCGCGCCGCGCGGCATCCTTCCGCCCTCCTGCTTGGCGACGAAATCCAGGAGTGGCTCGAGGGAACCAGGGAGAAGGAGCGGCGCGAGCGCCTGGCCGCCGAGCGCGTCGCGGATGCGCGTCTGGAGCTCGATCGCTGGAGGGAGCTCGCGAGCGCTTCCGCCGCCGCCGGGCAGGAAGCGAAGCAACTGGCCAGGAGGGTGGGGACCTGGGAAGGCGAGGGGCCCAAGCGCGCGCTCTGGGAAGCGCAGGACCGGCAGGTCTCGCTCCGGCGCGAGAGCGTAGAAGCGCTCGCGCGCGCGGACGGGTCACTCGCCTCGGCGCTGTCGCTCGTCCCGGCGCATCCCGACGCGCGCCGGCTGCGCGCGGAAATGGCCTGGGACCAGTTCCTCGGCGCGGACCTGGCCGGGGACGAGGAAGAGGCGCTTCTCGCCCTCCGCGTCGTGGAGCGGCACAACGACGGCGCCTTCGACGCCCGATTGAGGGGAGAAGGTTCGCTGTCCGTGGCGGCGCGCCGGTTTCCCTGCGACTGCCTCGAGCGCGGAAGGGACGTTCCCCCCGGCGACATGTCCTGGATCGCGCACCACCCGTGGTCCGGCCGCCCGTCCGCGCGCACCGGCATGCTCTCGTTTCCCGAGCTCGAATCCCGCGAGCCGCTTCGCCTCAAGGTCCACGGCCCCGCGTGCTTGCCGGTCGCACTCGACGGCGCTCGCGTCTGGGCGTTCCGCTTCGAGGAGGACCGTCGCCTGCTCGTGCCGGTGACGCCGCCCTCGCCGCGCGGCGGTATGCCGGTTCCCGCCGCGGTCGTCGATGAGCTCTTCGGCCAGTCGCCCTTCCGCCCCCGCGGCCCCGGGATCGACCTCGGCGTCGCACCGGTCGCGCCGCGCGCCTGGCCGATCGGCTCGTGGCTGCTCG
>WSZJ01000164.1:8542-17661 GCA_009773755.1 Planctomycetota bacterium
CCGGTGTCTGTGAGCCGTGGGGAGGAGGCGCGCGCGGAGATCACGCTGTTCCGCGAGGGAGAGCTGCCTCGCGGTTTCGTCGCCATCGGCGGCGGCGCCTTCATCGGGCAGGGCGACCCGCTCGTGCGCGACGCGCAGCCCGCCATGATTCTGTCGATCGACGATTTCCTGATCGGCCGCGACCCGGTCACCTGCGCCGAGTGGGAGTTCTACCTGGAAGCGCTCTCCCGCGAAGATCCCGCGCTCGTGACCTCGGTCGCGCCGCGCGAGACGACCAAGTCCCCCATTGCCTGGCCGGAGGAGGGGAAAAGCTTCCGCGTCCCCACGGCAGAATGGCTTGCTTCGGCCCCGGCCGACGTTCGCGCGCGGGACTGGAAACTGCGCAACGTCTCCGAACACTGGCGTGCCGACTGGCCCCTCGTCGGCATCCCCTGGGTCGAGGCGCTTCGCCACGCCCGCTGGCGCTCCCTCCGCGAAGGCCGGCTCTTCACGCTCGCCCACGACATGCAGTGGGAAAAGGCGGCCCGTGGGACCGATGGGCGCTCCTTCCCCTGGGGCCGTCATTTCGACGGCTCCTTCTGCAACACGGTCCAGTCCCACTCGGGCCCGCCCGGCCCCTCCGGGGTCGACGCCTTCCCGAAGGACGAGTCGCCCTGGGGAGTGCGCGGGATGGCGGGGAACGTGAGCGACTGGTGTCTCGACCAGCCGATTGCCGAGCGCCCCGGTGTCGTTGCGATCCGCGGCGGGCGCTGGACCCAGTCGGAAGGCGAAGCGCGCTGCTGCCACAAGTCCGCGGCTCCCGCGATCGATGCGTGGTACACGCAGGGATTCCGGCTGGCGGCGGCCGTGAGGATTCCGATTGAAGTGAAGCCGGTTGCCCCCTGAGGAGAGTTCCGCGAAGGCTCCGCACCGGTGCTGTCGCAGGAAGCGGTCGACATGGCTGGTCAGCGGAAGCCCGCCTTGTCCCGCTTCGCCGAAACCGGATGGCGACCGCGAGGCCAATCTGAGAGACTGGCTGACGTAATCGGAGAAACAGAATGGGGCGGAACAACGTGCCGAGCGCCCTGCTTCGGGCGTTGCTGGGGAGCATCCTGCTCCTCCCTGCCCTGGACCCGGGCGCCCGGGCCGACGAACGGGAACTGCGCGTTCGCGAACTCGTGAAAGCGTTTTCTGCGGACGATGCGGAGGCCCGGCGAAAGGCGCAGGACGCGGTCGTCGCCGAGGGAAGCGCCGCCATTCCCGTGTTGCGTGTGCTGCTCCAGGCCGAGCGCGATCCTGAGGTGGCAGGCCGCCTGAGAGAGTCCATCGGGCGCATTCAGTTCGACGAGTTGTCGAACGCCCGATGGACTGAAATCGCCAGTGTCCAGCCGCTCGATTCCAGGGACTGGACGAAAACCTCCCTGTCGCCCGATGGCGCCCTCCTGGCCAGCGTCGGGTACGACGGCCGGCTGGTCGTATGGGACGTGCGGGCGGGCAGGCTCGCCTGGGTTGCGGACGACTGCTCTGCGCACCCCAACCTGGACGAAATTCATTTTTCCAGCGACGGGCGTCACCTGGTCCTGGCGCGCGGAGAGTGGGCGCAAGCCTGGGAAGTAGGCACGTGGAAGCCGGTCGAGTGGAAATCAATTACGAAAATGGGCGATGGCTGGCTGGGAACCTCGCCGGAGCTTGCGGTGTTTCTGGCGAAGCATCGGATCATGCGGACGCCATGCGGCGTTCGCGTCTTCGGAAGCGGCGAAAAACCACCGCCTTCACTCGCGGTCTACGATCAATTCCCGGGGTCCGGGCAGTACGAGCTCCAGGTCCGCCTCTTCGATCCTGAAAACAAAGAGATGACCAAAGGCGGCACCTGGACCTGCAAGCTCGAAGGAGCCTCGGACCTCCGGGGCCACAAGGTCGGGATCGACTTGATGGGACTTCGCGTGGGCGTGATCCAGGGGGGGAAGCTCGCGATCTTCGAAGCGAAGGGCGGCGAGGCGATCCAGACCGTCGGGCGAGACGTCACTGCCGTCAACTTCCGCGGTTCGGAATGGGTGACCGGACACGCCAACGGCGAGATTCGCGCCTGGAAGCCTGACGGATCCTCGAGCCTCCTCGGCACCGGGTCCGGCAACGTCTACGAAATTCAGACCGGCGACTCCCTCGCACTTGCGCTCGTCACCAATCGGCCGCAGGTCAGCACCGACGCTCTTCTGCTGACTTCGGAAGTCGTGCGCACCGTCCGCAATGGATGGAAGAGCACGCTTCGCGGCGACATCGCGGTGCTCGTTGACTCGCGCCAGCTCGAGGTTTGGCAGGAGGGGCGGCTGGCGCTGACGATTGAAACGGAGCAGCGCGAGCCTTCCGGCTGGGATTTCTGCGGCGACGTCTTCGCGGTGAGGTGGGGAGCGGCGACGCTTTTCTTCGACCTGGCCGCGAAGTGCTCGTTGCCCTCGGCCGTCTTGCATCGAGATGAAGTGCGAGGCCTTGCGTGGACGCGCAAGGGTCTCCTAGTCCACGGCAAGGATGAGGCAAGGTTGCTGGATCCGGCCACCGGCCTGGCGGCCGCCGCGGGGAACATGAACGATGCCGTGATGACCTCGGAGGGGCCGCGCACGATGGAAGACCTCGGGATCCAGAGGTGCGGCGCAATCGTTGTGAGTCCCGACGGACGTGCGGTCGTCTTCGAGACTGACGAAGCGCTTGTCGTACGCCGGGGCGACGGGCTGGCGGTCGAGAGCCGGCTCCCGCCGCTTCCATCCGATGGCCGCGTTCTCGCGCTCGCGCCGCTGGGCTCGCGCCTTGCCACCGTCGATGACGATGATGTGCTGCGCATGTGGGAGGTCGACTCCTGCGCCGAAGTGCTGTCCGTCAATCTCGGTCCGGGACAGGGTTCCGAGGTTCAGGTTGAGTTCTCCCCCGACGGCCGCACGCTTGCTTTCGCCGGCCACCAAGGCGTCCGCTTCTTCGATTCCAAGGGCAAGGAGCGCCCCTCCCCCGCCCGCGTCCCGAAGGTATTCGGCGCGCCGGCAGCGAGATTCGCGTTTTCGCCCGATGGTTCTTTCGCGGTCGTCGTTCATTCGGACGTCCGGCTCGTGGATCTCACCAGGGACGCGCCGGACCGCGTTTTCCAGGCCGGGCCCGACGGAATCGATCCCGCCTTCCTGCAGGTGTCCCCCGACGGTTCCAGCTTCATCACGGCCTCCCGGTCCGACACCTGGATCGACTGGTACTCGGTCGAATCCGGAACCGCCGTGCGACTGGAAATCGAGCGATGGACCGGGCACTCAGGACTGGTCGACTTTCTGCCGGGGGGACACCTGGTCGTCGCGGAAAGGGAAGCGGTTCGAATTTACGACAACGGGTCGCGCCGGCCGGCCGGCTCCCTCGACATCTGGGAAGCAGATTTCGTCCGCGCCAGCCCGGACGGCCGCCGTGTTTCCGTGGCCCACGGATCATGGGTCACGATTTACGAGCGACGCTGAAAACGCGGCGCCGAATTCTCCGGCCCGCCGGGGATCGAGCCGGACCGCGCAAAATGAACAAAGGGCCCGGAAGCTCGAAGCTCCCGGGCCCTTCGCGAAGGCAGGTTCTGACGAACAGGCTTTCAAGGGCCTGCCCCGACCACGGGGGGCTTGTCCCGGCGGCGGCACCTGTCGCTCCCGCTTCATGAAACGGAACCGGTGTAGGCCGCCAACAAGCCCCGCAAGGGAATCCAGCGCCGGTATCCCCTCGCTTCCTTCTGGTCTGGATCACCTCCCGACTGAAACGAGTTCCGGCCAATCACTGCTCAGCGCGTCACGTTTGACACACCTCGCTTGCGGCCGTGAGCGACTTCCTCACGCGCCACTCTTCCGCCAGGATGGCCATGCGGCGGACATCGACGTAACGACCCCGGATCCAGCGGCCCTGCCTTGCGACGCCTTCGGCCCTGAATCCCGCGCGTTCGTAGACGCGGATGGCACGAGGGTTGGTCTCGTACACCTCCAGTTCCACGCGGTTCAGGTTGAGGCGGTCGAACGCAATCTCCAACGTCAACTCCGTGGCTTCGCGGCCGAGCCCCTGGTTCCAGAACTCCTTCTCGCCGATCTGGATCCCGAAGACGGCCTTTCGGTTCTGGCCGGACATGCCGTGGAGCCCGACGGTGCCGATGGGGCGCCGCTCTGCGCGGTGCACCATGACAAGGATCTGGTTCGCGGCATCTCCGACCCGGCCCTCGATCCACTTTTTCTCTTCCTCGAGCGTCAGGGGGACATCACGGCCGAGGTACTGCGAGACGTCAGGATCGTTGAACCAGCGGACGAAGATTTCGGCGTCCGCCATCGAGATCGGGCGAAGGTCAAGACGTTGTCCTCGGTGGTAAATCGGGTCCACGGTTCACCTCCTTTCAATGGTCGGGCGGCGTAAGAAAGACCGTTCGGGCTCGCCTCGCGGACTCGGCGGGATGGAACGTCATTCGGCGGACACCCTTCAACTTGCACCGTTCGACTCGGGCGCTCTCGCGCCCTCGCTCACGGTTTTTTTTGTGCCTGGCGCAGCCAGGCACAAAAAAAACCGGCGATCCGTTTCGCCCGTGGGCGGTGGATCGCCGGTTTTCGTGATTTCGGCTGACCTAACCGCTTCGGACCTCCCACAGCACGACGCACATGCCTTCCAGATGCCGGAAATTCGCCGGCTGCCCGGTCTCGTAACCGGGGGAGGCGGCTTTCGTCGTGCGGATGGAGTCTCGAAGCGATTTCATGGTTCTGTGTTGATCGCGTGCGGGGGCGGGAAGGTTCGGGGAAATCCGGAATCTCGTCGGGAGTGATCCGAAAGCGCGGAAATCGACCGGGCGAAAGGATTTGTGGCGACTGGAATGCCGCGGAGAAGCAGCTCCTGCGTTCCCGGTGGGCACCGATCTTCCACGAATCCGGCGCGTTCCCTGGTGTTTCCGGCAGTCATCCGCGTCAAGGCAGTTTCGATTTCAGACATGTCGTGCAGGATCAGAAAACAGCCACAGCCTGACGCGGATCAACGGCCTGAAACGGCGGGAAAAGCGCTGCCCCTTTTCCGGTGGCTTCCCGGAAAATGTCGCGAACCATTCCGGAAGGCTCTTCCGCCCTTCCTAAATCACGGGCCTCCAAAAGCTTGCGTTGCCGCACAAAATCGAGAAGATTTGTTGAAGATGTTCTTGACGCATGCGAAATCCGTGGTATATTCCTTCCAACTGAGTTGATTTAACGGAGACGAACATGATTCACGACGTGGGTGCGATCGCGAAGAAGTGCGGCCTGGGGAATATCCTCTCGGGCCGCAGGACCTCCCCGTCCGTTCGCGAGAAACTCGAAGGCGAATTTGTCGAGATCCGCAAGAGCGGCGTCGAGGTCCTTGATTTCTCCAAGATCGACATCGTGGACTTCTCGGCCGCCGACGAGATCGTCGCCAAGCTCGCCGGCCGCATGGAGCAGGGCGAGTACGGAGAAGGGACGATCCTCCTGTCGGGCTGCAACGACGCCGTCCGCGAGGGCCTCGAGGTCGCGCTGAAGCAGAAAGATCTCTGCCTCATGCACGTCGACGGCAAGAAGAAGTGGTCGCTCGTCGGCGAGCTGAACCCCTACCTGCGCGAAACCCTCGACCTCTGCATGCGCGACGGCACGCTCCTGGCCCGCGACCTTTCCGCCGAGCTCAAGCTGAAGCTCAACACCGCCAGCACGCGGCTCATCAATCTCTTCGCGAAGCACCTGGTGCTCAGAAAGGAGGATCCGGAGAACAAGATCGGGCGCGAGTACACCTACTGCTCGCCGCTGTCGTCCCTGCCGTAGCAGGGAGTTTTTTTTCGGCTCTATTGTTCAAGTAACTTACACGAGACCTGAGAGTTAAAAGACAAAAGGGAGAACAAACATGCACTTCAACAAAGTCATCATGATCGGAACTGTTGTCCGCGACCCCGAGATCCGCTTCGCAGGCCCCAACCAGGTCCCCGTCACCGACATCCGGATGGCCTGCAACCGCGTCTGGAAGTCCGAGAAGGGCGAAAAGCGCGAGGAGACGCTCTTCATCGACGTCACCGCGTGGGCGCGGTCGGCCGAGATCGCCGTCCAGTACCTCCGCAAGGGACGCCATCTCGCCATCGAAGGCCACCTCAAGATGGAGGAGTGGCTCGACAAGGAGGGCAAGAAGGCTTCACGCGTCAAGATCGTCTCCGATCGCCTCATGCTCCTGCCGCAGGGGAACGGCGCTCACAACGATTCCCCGGCCCCCGGGGCGGTCGAAGGCGAACCTTCCCACGAGGAAGAGGAGGCGCGCATCCCGGCCTAGAACCCCAGGGGCGATTCGGGGGAGGTTCCACCCCCGCTTCGCCGCGATTCACCCGAAACAACACCTCCGGGCAACGGCCGGCCCGGGCTTGCCCCCCGAAGCCGTCCGTCCGGAGGCATGACTCTCCGGCCCCGGGGAGCTCCGGTCCGCCGTGCGGGACGGCGGGCCGCCTCTCCGGGGCTCTTTGAAATCACCACCCGCATGAAAGGAAATGCCGATGCCCACCACCACCGCGACCTCGCTTCGACCCGGTCTGTGGTCCGCCCCCGATTGCGACCTACGCGTCCTCGCCCACGTTCCGCGCCCGCTGGCGTTCGCAGTCGTCGCTTCGACGCTGGCGCGGCAGCGAGTAGAGCTTTCCGCGAATGTCCTTACGGCAGGCGGCGCCGGGGACGACGCCGAAGCCGTCATCGCGTCGATCCCGGACCTCACGCCGCTCGCCGCGAGGATGCGCAACCCGAGCCCCGACCGCCTGCCCCGGGGCCGCGTCCTCGCCCGGCTGACCTGGTCGCTCCGCCGCGCCCGCGTTTTTCTCGAGTCGTTCGCGCCCCCGACCCACGCGGACGACCCGATTCTCGAGGACCGCGCCTTCGACCTCCTCGTCAAGATCGTCTTCCTCCTCGACATCGTCGACGCCTGGCGCGATCCCGCGGCCGCCGCCATCGCGGTCGAAGCGGCGGACCCGGCGCGAAGGACCGGGTAGCGCGATGCTCACCATCGAAATCGATTCGAGAGAAGAACCGTCCGGGATCCCGAGACTGCTCGCGGAGCGCTTTCACGTGCCCGTGCGGGTCCGCTCGCTGCCCGTCGGCGACTACGTTCTCGGGGACATGGGCGTCGAGCGCAAGACGTCACTCGACCTCGTCCACTCGATCGCGGACGGCCGGGCGTTCGACCAGGCGCGGCGGCTCTCCGGCGCGTTTCCCCGGGCGGCTCTCATCGTCGAGGGACTGTTTCCCCCGCCGGCGTGCGACGGGCGCGAAGAGTGGTACTTCGGCGCGCTCTCCCAGCTCTCGTGGTCGTTCGGACTCCGGGTTTTTCCGACTCGATTCCCGCTCGACACCGCGATCCTGCTGCAGCGATTCGCCGAAGCCGAGCTCGACCGCGTCGGCGCTTCCACCGTCCGCGTCGACGACAAGCGCTGGTGCAAGCCGCGCCATACGACCGACCGGCGGCTCTTCCTCCTCCAGGGGTTTTTCGGCGTGGGCCCGGAACGGGCGCGGAATCTGTTGCGGGCGTTTGGGAGCCTGCGAAGCGTGTTCTGCGCGCCGATGGACGCATGGCGCGAGGTGCCCGGTGTCGGGCCGAAGCTTGCGAGGCAGATGCACGACTTGCTGAACGATGAGCGGGGATCCGAAGAAGCGCGAGATGCGGGGTAGTGAATCTGCAGGTCGGTCCCATTAACCAAGGAGGACAAGATGAGCGGAATGAAACGACTGTCGACTTCTCCCACCTGGAAGGCTGCGATCGAGCTGGCGGACGCGACGGGCGAGGCGTGCGCCGTCGTCCGGACCGGCCGGAGAGAGAAGGAACTGGAGCGGGTCCTCGCTCAGGCGATCCGTGTCGCCTCGTGTGTCACGCTGGGACTTGAGGCAACCGGCCGCGAGGAGAGGGAGGAGTTGCTCTCGGAAGGGCGCCAGGCGGCCGCCTCGCTGGCGGCGAAGGTTCACGTGGCTGTCAGCCACGGATCGGTTTCGGAGGATTCCGGGCTGGCGATCCGGAGGAAGATCCGCGTCTTGGTGGACTCGATCGACCTCGAGAGCTACCGGCTGCGACGACGCGCGGGGTAGAGGGTCAGGGAGTTCAGCTCCGCCCCATGATCCGCGCCAACGCCGCCACCAGCGTGTGCCCTTCGTGATGCGCCTCAAGGCGGCTTCCCCACTTATGGGCTTCCACCGCATTTCCCTCGCGCCACCATGACAGCGCGATCTGGAACAGCGCCTCGGGCATGCGCGGCGACTTTTCCAGGGCGTCCTGGAAGAGACGCCGGGCCGCCGCCTCGTCTTTTCGCGCCGACTCCACGCACCCGAGCCCGACGAGAGCCGCTCCCCCGTCCTCCGGGTCGGACAGGCACTCACTGAACAGTGCTCGCGCTTCGTCCAGCCGACCTGCCCGGAACTCGAGCCACGCGAACGGGAGCCGCGGGGTCCGGAGTGCGGGGTCAAGGTTCGAGGCCTCGGACCACGCTTCCCGGGCAACGTCGAATTGTCCGGTAGCGAATAGAGTCTGACCCCTGGCGTAGAGGGCGCGGGCTGAGGGTCGAATGGAGAGGAGTCGCTCGAGCCAGGCGAGTGCGTCGGGGGCGGCGTCGCGGCGGAGGAGGTCGACGATGCGGGCGAGGAATTCGGATTCGGCGAGAGCGAATGGGGCGGGGCGGAGCGCGGCCAGGAGGTGTTCGAGTGCGAGGTCGTCCACGACGGAAGTGGCGCCGAGGCCGAAGTGAAGGAGGGGTCTGGGGCCGGGGCCGGGATCGGCCAGCTCGATTCCCGCGAACGCCGCCGCCGCCTTGAGCGCAGCGCCCGGGTCTGCGAGGTCGAGCGGGAAATCCTTCGACTGCTCGTTTGCGGAGCCTGCTGTCCAGAGGCGGACGCGGACGGCGGCGAGGTCGGGGGCGATTTCGCCGGAGATCCAGCGCTCAGCCTTGAGGGACTTCGTGAGCTCCGCCATGTGCGGCGACTGCCGGTCGAAATAATCAAAAAAAACATCGGCGCGGCGCGGCTCGCCCTTCCGGAACGGCGCGACGTGGCGGACCGCGGCGGCGCCTGCGGTCCCCGTCGCGAGGAGCGCCGGGATCGCGTGCGCCAGCGCCCGCGAGAGATCGTCGGCGGCTCCTGCGCGGAACG
>WSZJ01000165.1 GCA_009773755.1 Planctomycetota bacterium
AGCAGTCGCTCGGCAACCAGCGTTCGGCCCGCCTGGTGCGCCGCGTTCGCGGCCATTCGAAGTGATTCTCCCTTCTCAACTCCCTCTACTGCCGACGCGTGCTGCCGCCACAGACGCTCGGCCGCGCCGTGGTGGAAACTCCTCTCCGAAAGTTCCGCCGCGCGACGCAAATAGAGTTTCCAGGCGGCAGACATGGCGTCGCCGTTCGTACTCGACGCGCCGCCCGCCAACCGCGCATGCTCGGCCAGCTCTTCAGCGAATGGGTCCGTGAAGTGCGCCTGAAACGACGCCGGCTCCGTTGCGTCCAGCGGCGCCGCTCCCTGCGGCCGCCCGCCTGCAGCATCTTCTATCGCCGCAAACGCCAGCGCATGAAGCAACGACCGGTCGCTGGGAAGCTGGAGCTGGTACGCCGCGTCCCGAAGGATCGCGTGGCGAAAAAGGTAGGAGAGCTCGGCAATCATGCGCGAATTGTAGGGTCAGTTCTCCTTTCAGCCGCCTGACATGATCGGACCGGCCCTCGGCGGCCGCGTCAGGCAGGCGGATCACAGCGACGAACTTCCCCACGACTCCGCATTCGACAGCGCTTCGCCGCCCCCGTAGCATTCGAGCCGGTGATTCGCTTCGACGACGTCCGCAAGATCTACACGCAGGGGACGCGCGAAGTCCGCGCGCTCGACGGGCTGACTCTGCACGTCCCGCGGGGGGAGTTCCTCGCAGTGATGGGGCCGTCCGGAAGCGGCAAGTCGACGTTCCTGCACCTGTCGGGAGGGCTGGACCTGCCGACATCGGGGGGCGTGACCGTCGATGGCCAGAGCACGGCGACGCTCGGCGACGACGGGCTTACGCTGCTGCGCCGGCGGAAGATCGGGTTCGTGTTCCAGTTCTTCAACCTGATGCCGACTTTGCGGGTGGTCGAGAACATCGCGCTCCCCCTGCTGCTCGACGGCAACGGCAACGGCGCCGCCGTGCCGAAGGCCGAGGCATTGCTCGAACGCGTCGGCCTCACGTCCCGCCGCGACCACTTCCCCGACGAGCTTTCCGGCGGCGAGATGCAGCGCGTGGCCATCGCGCGTGCGCTGGTGATCGACCCGGCACTGGTGCTCGCGGACGAGCCGACGGGGAACCTGGACAGCGCGACGGGGCGCGGGATTCTCGAGCTGCTGAAGGAAGTCTCCGAGAAAGAGGGCCGCACGATCGTCATGGTGACGCACGACGAAGCCGCGGCGAAATGGGCGAAGCGGATCGCGCGGCTTCGCGACGGAAAGCTCGACGCGTGAGAGCGCTTCTCCGCTTCTTCTCGCTCCGCCACCTCGCGCGGCACCCGATGCGCGCGCTTCTGGGCGCGGCTTCGGTCGCGCTCGGCGTCGCGCTCTACGTCGCGATCGACACGGCCAACACTTCGATTGCAGCGGCATTCGAGAAATCGGTGAACGACCTGGCGGGGAAGGCGGAGCTGCAGGTCACGACGTCCGAGGGGATCGGGGTGGACGAAGCGGCGCTGGCGAAGGTGCAGGCGGTGCCGGGGGCGATTGCGGCGCCGGTGATTCAGAAGGCGATCACGTTCCCGGGGCTTGCGGACCCGCAGGTGCTGGCAATCGGCGTCGATTTCGGCTCCGACGCGCTTCTGCGGATGTACTCGTTCGAGGGAAAGCCCGCGGACCCGACGGAATTCATCGCGGCGGCGTTCATCCCGAACGCGATCGTGCTGACGAAGCGGTACGCGGAGCGCAACGGGGTGGCGAAGAAGCAGCAGCTGAAAGCGGCGACCTCGCGCGGCATGAGGACGCTGGTCGTGACGGGGCTGATGGAGGAAGAGGGGCCGGCGAAGGCGATGGGAGGGAACGTGGCGATCATGTCCCTCGGCGCGGCGCAGGAGCTGTTCGGGATGAAGGGGCGGCTGGACCGGATCGAAGTTGCGCCGGATGGAATCTCCGCTGACGAATTGACGCAGCGCGTCAAGACGGCCCTGGGCGCCGGCTACGACGTTCGCCGGCTCTCGCGCAAGAGCACCGCGGTCGAAATGGCGCTCGCCCGCCTCCGCTCGATGATCGTCATCTCCGCCATCGCGCTCATCGTGGGTCTCTTCATCATCTACAACTCCGTCTCGATTTCCGTCGTCGAGCGCGTCCGCGAAATAGGAATCCTGCGGTCGCTGGGGGCGAAACGCGGGCAAATCCTGACGACGGTCATCCTCGAGTGGGGGCTGATCGGTTTCCTGGGGAGTTGCGCGGGGCTTGCGGGCGGCTTCCTGCTTTCCACGTTCCTCGTGCCGCGCGCTTCCGGCGCCGTGAACATGTTTGCGTTCGCGGTGAAGGTGGACGAGGTGGTGCTTTCGTGGAGCGGCGCGATCATTGCGGTTCTCGCCGGGACGCTGACGTCGGCGGCGGCCGCGTTTTTCCCCGGGATCGCGGCGATGTCGGTGACGCCGATCGGTCTCCTGCGGCAGGGGACGTACCAGTACCGGCAGGCGCCGAAATTCCGCGCCGCGTTTTATGCTGGCATTCTCCTTCTCTCGGCGGGCGTCGTGACACTGATCGCCGGGAACAACCGCCTCCACCCCTACGTCCTGCTCGCCATCACAACGATCGCCTTCTTCGCCATCGCGCTCTGCGGCCCCCAGTGCACCGTCTGGCTCGCACGCGCCACCCGCCCGCTCCTCTGGCGCGTTTTCCGCATCGAAGGCTCGCTCGCCGCGGACGATCTCGCCAAATTCCCCCAGCGCACCGGCCTGACCGTCGCCGCGTTCGGCGGCGCCATCTCGATCCTCGTCGCCTCCGCTTCCCTCGTCGAATCGTTCCGCGCCTCGACGGAGCGCTGGATGGAAGTCGCCTTCCCATTCGACGTGTCCCTCAATTCCTCCGACCTCTCCACCGCGTTCTACAGCACCAGCGCGTTCGGCGAGGACGTGCTGGAAGCGTCCCGGAAAGTCGAAGGGGTGGAGGCCGCGTACGGCGTGCGCTCGATTACGATTCCCTGGGGCGACCTCGAGATCATGCTCATCGCCATCGACATGCCCGAGTTCTTCGCCATGCACCGCGCCCACGGCACGAAGGGCGGCCCGGTCGACCTCGACCGCCCCGAGATCCGCAGCGCGCTCGCTTCCGGCGAAGGCGTTGTCGTTTCCGAAAACCTCGCCGCGCTCGACCGCATCTCGCCCGGCGACGAGCTCGAGCTCGCCACTCCCGCCGGCGGACGGAAGTTCAAGGTCCTCGCCACCGTCGAGGACTACTCCTGGCCGCTGGGCACCGTCTGCGTCGACCGTGAGGCGTACAAACGCATCTGGAACGACTCGACGCTGAGCTACGTCGACATCCGCCTCGCCCCCGGCGCCGACCCGCAGAAAACCCGCGCCCGCCTCGCCGGCGAGCTCGGTCACCTCTCGTCGATCTTCGTCTACTCCGTCCCGCAGCTCCAGGCCGTCGGCCGCGGCTTCTTCGACCAGATCATCGCCCTCACCCGCGTCCAGGTCCTCCTCGCCCTCATCATCGGCTTCCTCGGAATCGTCAACACCCTCCTCATCTCCGTCCTCCTCCGCACCCGCGAAATCGGCCTCCTCCGCGCCATCGGCGCTTCCCGCACCCAGATCCGCCGAAGCGTCGTCGTCGAATCCGTGATCATCGCCATGGCGGGAAGCGCCCTCGGCGTCGCCGCCGGCCTCGCAGGCGCCGCGTGGCCGATCCGGCTCTTCATCCTCCGCATGGCCGGTTTCTGGTTCCCGCTCGAGGTGCCGTGGCGCGACATCGGGCTGGCCCTGGCGGCTGGCGCGGTGCTTGGAATCGCGGCGAGCCTGGCGCCGGCGCGCAGGGCTTCGCGGCTGAATGTTCTGGATGCGATCAGCTACGAGTAGTCGGCGCCGTTCCGTATACTGCCCGCGTCGCGCCACTCTCATTCCACTCAGGAGAATTCCTCGATGAAGCACCTCGTCCCCGTGCTCCTCTCAGTCCTGGTCCTGGCATCGTGCGGAAAGAGCGACTCTTCGAGTTCCTCGGGAGGCTCTTCAACCTCCGGCGGCGGCGGCGGGTCCGCGGCGACCCTCGGAGGCGCGACGCCGCAGGAGACATTCGACAAGGCCAAGGCGTCGGGAGAGAAGAAGGACTTCGGAATGTTCTACGACATCATTCACCCCGACGACCACGACATGGCCCTTTTCATGTTCACCTTCATGGCGGGCATGTCCACGATGAACGACGACGCGAAGAAGAAGGAGTTCGAGGAACTCGGCAGGAAACACGGTCTGGTTGAGAAGAAGGACGGACCGAGCCTCGATCTGGGAGACCCTGCGAAGATGAAGGAGGGGGTCAAGGAAATGTTCAAGGACGTGAAGGAAAAGCGCGCCTTCTTCCTCGAGCTGGCGGCGTGGACGGAGAAGAACTCGAAGCAGGGAGAAGGATGGAAGGTGAAGCCGTCCGCGAAGCTGAAGAGCGCGAAGGAAGAAGGAGAGGTCGCGAAGTGCGTCATCGACACGGACGGGAAGGAAAGTCAGGCGACGATGAAGAAGCACAACGGACGGTGGTTCATGACGATGGACAAATAGAGGTCGCGGAACGATCCAGCCGGGCTTCCTTCGGGAGCCCGGCTTTTTTATTTCTCCGCGTTGTTCAGGAGTTCCCCGACGCCGCCGGCGCCCGGGACGATGTAATGCCTTGCATTGAGCCCGCGCTCGCGGGCCGCCTTTGAACCCGGGATGCTCTTCAGGACTTCGGGCGCCGACAGGCCGCGATCGAGCCGGACTGCGTAGATCTCGATGGGGAGCCGGCTCGCCTTGACCGCGCGGATCGCCTCGGGCGTCACGATCAGGTGCATCGCGACGATTTTCGCGGGGCGGTGCTTCCGCGTAAGTTCGCGGATCGTCGCGAGCATCGAAGACCCGGTCGCGCCCATCGGGTCGGGAATCAGCACGATCGCCCCTTCCAGCGAGCCGCCGATTTTCGAACCGGAGAAATTGACGCCGATGACGCGGCCCCTGGCGTCGGTCTTCCGTTCCATGAAGACGTGGTCCTGGCGGACCTGGGAAGGGTCCATCAGGAAATTGAGCGTTTCGTAGCAGACCTGAGAGGGGAGAGTTCCCGCGCGGGCGATGTTGACGCAAACGACGCGAGCCGCGGGGTCGACGGCGTCGCCGAGGAGCCGGGCCTCGGCGGCGTGGAGAGCGGCCATGCGGGTGGGCTGATTGAGGGGACAGAGCGGGAATTCGGCGGAGACGACGTGGGCGAGAAGATCTTCGTAGAGGCGGCGGACGAGCTCGTTGAGGACGGGCTGGCCGACCTCCGGAGAGCAGAGGCGGGCGAGAAGCGTCATCGCGTACGGAGTCGAGACGATGTGGACGCGGGGGCCGTAGAGGTGACGGATTTCGGGGAGGGTACGGGGGAGGGCGCGGTGGGCGCGGTCGATGGGAGGGGGCATGGGGGAAGTCTAAGGGCAAATTCCAACTCCAACCCCAACTCCAACTCCTCCTTTACCTGGCCTTGGGATTTGGAGTTGGGGTTGGAGTTGGAATTTGCATTCGTCCCGGCCGTTCCCCTTCAGTACCCCCCCACCTCCGCCGGCCCCAGTTTCGTCCCCGCCGCCGGGAACACGAGAATCATGGTCGTCCCCTTACCCGCCGCGCTCTCAAACGTGATGCGCCCGTTCATATCCTCGATCACCCTCCTTACAATCCCCAGCCCGAGCCCCGTCCCCTCCGTCTTCGTCGAAAAATACGGCTCGAACATGCGGCTCTTCATGTCTTCCGGAATGCCGACTCCCGTGTCGCGGAGCCGGACGTGCACCTGCAGCCCCTCGTTTCGCGAGGTCACCGTCAGCATCCCCCCCTCGGGCATCGCCTGCACGGCGTTCTTCACGAGATTGGTAAACGCGCGCGAAATCTCGTCGCGGTCCCCCCGCACCGGGGCCAGCGGACGTTCCAGATCCTCCACGAAGGTGACTTTCGGCGCCGTCAGGCGGAAGAGTTCCACGGCGTCGCGGAGGTCCTCGTTGAGGTCGAGCTCGACGATGGCGCGCGACGGCTTCCCCGCGAACTGCGAGAAGTTCGTCGCGATCCGCGCGAGCAGGTCGATCTGCCCGATCGTCATGTCGACGGATTCCTCGAGCTGCTTCGCGAAGTCCGCGTCCTGCGCCTGCCACGCCGCGCGCAGGTTCTGAAGCGACAGCTTGAGCGGAGTCAGCGGGTTCTTGATTTCGTGCGCGACCTGCCGCGCCATTTCGCGCCACGCGCGCTCGCGCTCCTCCCGCGCCAGCGCCGCGCGCCCGCGAGCGAGTCCTTCCGTCATGCGGTTGAACGCGGCGACAAGGTCGGCGACCTCGCCTTCCGCGCGCACCAGCACTCTCACCGCCAGATCGCCCGCCTCGATTTTCCCCGCCGCCTCCGTCAGCGCCGCGACCGGCCCCGAAATGCGCCGCGCGATGAAGGCGGACAACGGCCAGAGCAGAAGCGCGACGAGCGTTGCTCCTCCGAACGCCAGCGTGGTCGACCTCCCGGCGTCCCCCGCTCCCGCCTCCGGGTCCGCTGCGACGCCCATGATCGCGAGGCGCGATTTTTCCGCCGCGGTCCAGGTCGTGCCGGCCGGCAGGACGCCGACGCCCGGACGGCCATGCCGGAAACGGGCGCCCTGCAGGGCAATTTCGATCCACGTGTTGGAGGGCGCATACCCGGGCGCGACTTCCAGCGTTCTCAGCGAAGACTGGCCGACGGCCTTGAGCTTTCCCTTGTAGTAATAAAAGACGTCCCGGTCGACGAGGTCCTCGACCCCTTCGAGAATTCCGTCCGTCACGGCGCTGTACTGCTCCATGGACGCCTCGGTCGCTCGCTTCATCGCAATCGCCGACGCTCCTTCCTCGCGTTTTTCCCACGCCTGCGCGAGCGGAAGCGTTCCGAGCGATTGAGCGAGGAAGCCGAGGCCTCCGACGGGAACGATGCTGACGGCGAGGAGCGCGAGCGTCAGGCGGACCTCGAGCCGGCCCGACAGGGCGCGAGGCAGCGTGCCGGCCGCCCGGGCGGAGGCGACGAGCAGCAGGCCGAACGCGCAGCCGCAGAGAGCGAAGAGGAAGACCGTACGAAGTGCGCGGATCACCGATTCCTCGAAAGTCGCACGCCGGCGGCCGAATGCCCAGATGCGGCGCCCGCTCTCGCTTCCTTCTGTGACGCGGAAGAGTATTTCCCAGGGAAGGCCGGCGAGGTCGACGTCCCGCCAATGCTGCTCGCCGACCGGGACCTGGGACGGCTGAAAGGAGAGGCGCGAATCGGTCCAACGGTCCCCCTCGAGCACCGCCAGAATTCCGGAGGGTTCCGGCCCGGAGACGCGGAGGAGTGGAGCGCTGCCCTGGTCCGTGTCCACAGGCCCCCGAACGGTGGCGAGCACGCGGACGGGATGCTTGACTTCCGCGTTGACGGTGTAGTTGAACAGAAGGGTCTCACCCGACGCCCGCGGCAGCAGGCCGGATTCCGCTTCCGATTCGGCCGTTCGGGGGTCCCAACCGGGAAGTCCGACGCTGAAATCTCGCCATTCGCGCCCGTCATTCCACGCCAGGCCGAGCGCGAATCCGCGGGCGCTCGACGCTTCCGACGCGGCCCAGACGTCCAGGAATTCCCGCTCGGTCGGCGCCCGGTCCGGGGGGAGTTTTGCGAGCCGGTTGGCCGCCTTCCTGGCGAAATAGCGAAAGTTCGCGTCGTCGCCGCTCGCGATCTTGTCGGAGAGATCCACCAGGTCCGCCCGGGACTTCGCTTCCGCATCGCGCATGATCGCCGCGCCCGACAGGAATGCCGCGGCAAGTGCGCCGGCGACGGCGACGAGCGGAACGGCGGGACGCCGGAGCAGCAGCAGCAGGAGCCACGGCAGGAAAACGAGCGCGGGCGCGGCGCGAAACCCGGCCAGCGCCATGGCGGCTGTCAGCGCGACTGCGGCCGCCCTCGCCCATCCCGACCGCGATTCCCCGGCCCAGCCCTCGAACGCCTCGCCGGCCGCCCGGGCCGCAAGTCGCGCCGCGAGGAAACATGCGATCGATCCTGCAGCGATCGACAGCCACAGAGCCGCGGCGGCGCCCGAAGGAAGAACGCTCGCGGAGTCGAAGAGATCCACGCGCGAATCGCGGACGGCCGAGGCCAGGTGCTCGCGATATATCCAAGCCACGCCGGCAAACGCCAGGGGCAGCGGAGCCGCGAGCCACTTCGGAAGCCCGGGCAACCCGCGCGCCGAGATGAACGCGAGGTGGACGGCTCCGAATGCGGACGTCATCGCGAGGTCACCGGCGGTGCGGGCGAGCTGCAGGAAGCGGAGCGTGGCGTACTGCGACTCGTGGAAGACCGGCCCCTCGAGCATCGCGCCGGGGATGTTGAGCGCGAGCAGGAGGAAACGGCAGCCCCAGATCGAGCCGGCGAGCGCGCCGTGTCGCCACAACGGATGCGCGTTGGACCTGAGAAAAAACGCCGCGGACGCGAGGATCAGCAGGACAGCGGCCGCCGCGGTCGCGCCGCGCGAGGCATCGAGCGCGCCGCGCGCCGCCTCCGCCTGCAATTGCGGAGCGGCCGGAGCTTCCAGGAACGGAGCAATTCCATCCCCAAGATCGGCCTTGTCACCGCTTCCGTCCCACGACAGTGCGACACCCGATCGCCGGGCGATCTCTTCGGCGGGAAACGCGTTGCGAAGGAGAGCTTTCGGAAGGTTGACGCGGGGGCGAAGGGTCCGCGTCGTCACGACCCGCCCGCCGGCCGCTTCCAACTGGAACCAGAAGTACCACCACGCCGAGTTTTCCCAGACGCCCTTGTCGCCGTCGAGCGCCCAGCCTTCGACTCCGGCGGGCGGCACTCCGGCCCAGGCTTCGACCCGGCCATCCTTGACGAACGCCACCGACCAGCTGCGCCGGTCGATCGCCGCGAGGCGGGCGAAAACCTCCGCCGGCTGCCCTCCTGCCTGGACGGCCTGCGCCGCGAGCTTCGCGACCTCGGCTCCGGCGGCCTTCTCGGCGTGCAGCGATGCCGTCAGCGCGGACTTCGCTTCAGCGACGCGCGACGCCGGGTCGGCCGGCTTCGCCGCGCGCG
>WSZJ01000166.1:0-2205 GCA_009773755.1 Planctomycetota bacterium
GAATCGGAAAATCATCTTGATCGATTCAAAGATCCGGCTCTTCCGCTCGTCCATGTCCACCTTCCGCGACACCTTCGTGTGCTGGTCCTTCTGATGCTGCTCCTTCACCGCGGCGCGCTGCGCGATGACTTCGCTGATCGTCGCCGCGATCGGCGGGTTGTCGCGCAGGAGCACCGCAAAGCTCTCGCGGTCGAGGCAGAGCAGCTCGCAGTCCTCCGCCGCCTTCACCGTTGAACTGCGCGGCTCGCCGGTGAGAAGCGACATCTCGCCGAAGTACGCGCCCGAAGCGAGCTGCGCCACTTCAGTCTCTCCAGAGTCCATCTGCTTCAGCCGGACCGAGACCCGCCCGGTCCGGATGATGTAGAAGGTCGAACCCTCGTCGCCCTGCCGGCAGATGATCTCGTTCTTCGCGAAGAGCTGGCTCGTCAGGTCCTCCGCCAGCATGAGCAACTCTTCCTCCTTCAGCGGCGCGAGGATGTCGACCTTCCGCAGCAGCCCCACGATCTCCTCCGGTTTTTTCTCCGGCTTCTCCCGCTTCAGGTAGATGTCCCGGATCGGGAACGGAATCCCGATGCCGTTGCGTTTCAGGTGATACCACACCCCGCGCATGACCTCGCTCTCGATCCTGGTCCGCGCGTTGTAGTTGTCGATCCAGAAGCGCATCTCGTAGACGATGGCGAAATCCGCGTAGTCCAGGACATAGACATCGGGGGCGGGTTCCTTCATGACGCCCTCGGAGTGCTGCATCAGGCCGATCAGGACCTGTTTGACCTTGTTCGGCGGAGCGCCGTATTCGACGCCGATCTTGCGGCGGATGAGGTGAAGGGGCGTGGGCGCACTGAAATTGACGACGCTGTGCTGGGCCATCGAGCTGTTCGGCACGTAGATGACGTCGTCGTCGCGCGTCAGGACGCGCACGGAGCGCCAGTTCGAGTCGAGGACCTTGCCTTCGCGCCCCTCGATGTCGATCCAGTCGCCCGGTTTGTAGGGTTCGTCCACCGTGAGCATGAGGCCGCTGAACACATTGGAGAGAGATTCCTGCAGCGCCAGGCCGACGACGATCGAGAGGATCGCGGAAGTCGTGACGACCTGCCCGATGTCCGTCTGCGGGAACGCGGCCTTGGCGCCCGCGATCGTCAGGCCGATGACGAGCAGGGTGCGGACGACGTCCTTGAAGAACTGCGACCGGGGCGCCGAATGGCGTCGCTGTGGGAGGAAGTCGGCGAAAAACGTGAGCACGAGTTCCATGACCAGAAATCCGCTCAGCACGATCAGGAGCAGCAGGCTCACCTGGTACGGCAGGCGATGGAAGCGCGCGTCCGGATTCGTCGTGGCGTTGAAGAAGATGAAGGCCGCCAGCGCGAAGCCGCTTCCGTTGGCTGCGAAGCGGACGCGTCGCCGGCGGGCGTCGGCGACCTTTTCGGGATCGTGCGCGGAGAGCAGGCGCAGGAGTGGCCGGACGATGAAGGAAGAGGCCAGAAACGCGGCGATGAACGCTGCGAGGGCGGCGAGGGCGGCGACCGTGAGGGAAGCGTGGCCGTCGGAGAGGTCGCGGTAGAGGGATTCCAGGGTCATGTTGCGGGGAGGAGCGTAGCCGTGCGGCGGGGGGCCGGGCAAGAAACGCGAGAAGGCTTCCGGAGTCAGGCTCCCCGGAACTTGAGAAATGCGGCTGCGGCGCCGAGGAAGATGACAAGCGCGGAGAGATCCGCGACGGCAAGCGTCAGGGGGCCTCCGGCGGTTTCGGACCTGATCCGCGCGCGCTCCAGGAGCCGGGGCATGAGGGCGCCGAGGAATGCGGCCCACGCGCCCGCGACGACGACCGAGCTGCCGATCAGGAGGGCGAGGTCGAGGCGCCGGTGCCACGCCACCGAGCAGAGCGCGACCGCCACGGCGCCGGCGACGCTTACGAGGACGCCGACCCGGAGTTCTTTCCAGAGGAGGGAGCGAAGAGCGGCGCCGCGGGCCGAGCCTCCCGATCTCGCGGAAAGCACGACGGCCATCGTCTGCGACGCCACGCTGTCCGCCAGCGCCAGCACGAGCGGCACGAACGCGCCGATGACCGCGAGTTGCGTCACGACGTGGTGAAACGCCGACGCCACCATCGCGCACCCCAGGCCGGCCGCGACCGTGGCCCCCATCCACGGCGCGCGCCCCGCGGCGGCCGAGAGCGTGGCTCGAAGCGCCTCGCGCGGGTCCACGCCGGTC
>WSZJ01000166.1:2222-14008 GCA_009773755.1 Planctomycetota bacterium
AAGCGCCTCGCGCGGGTACACGCCGGTCACTCAGCGGATCACGTTCTCCTCGGCCCGCTGCCGAACCGCGACCGCATCGTCCGCCGTCACGATCCCGACGAGCCGGTCCTTGTCGTCGACGACCGGGAGCGACAGAAGCGGCCGGCGCTCGAACGCGGAGAGCACGTCGGACGTGGGCGCGGAAGTGCGCAGGCGTTCGACGTGCCGCAGCCCGAAGTCGCGCACCGGGTCGCGAGGCGACGCCAGCACCAGCCCGCGCAGCGGCACGACCCCCGCCAGCCGGCCGCCCGAGTCGACCAGATAGATGTAGGAACTCGACACCCCCGGCGCCGATTCCCGCACCAGCTCCAGCGCCTTCCCCGCGGTCAGCACGTCCGGCACCGACAGATACCGCGGCGTCATCATCCCCCCCGCCGAATCCGGGTCGAACGTCATCAACTTCTGCACTTCCTCACGCGCTCCCGCTTCCAGTTGCTCCAGCACCTCCGCCGCCTTCGCCGCAGGCAATCGCAACACCAGGTCGGCCAGATCGTCCGGCGCGATGAGCTTCAGCGCCGGCGCCAGGTCGCGCAACCGGAACGCCGCAAGCAGATCGGCCAGCGTAGCGCTGTCGCAGTCCGCGAGCAGGGAGGCCGCGAGCTCAGGAGAAGCGGCCTTCAGCACCTTCCCGCGCTCTCGAGACCCGAGTTGCAGAAACGCCTCGGCCCGCGACATCGGGGACAGCCGCTCGAGCGCGGACAGCACTTCCACCAGCCTCGCCGCGCGGACGGCCTTCCGGATTTCCGAAGGCGAAGGAACAGAGGGAAGCGGCGTTTGCGCGGGCGGTTCCTCGCTCATTCCGCCGCCAGCTCCTTCGCGAAATGCTGTGAGAGGTCGTCGAGGATGTCGGCGATTCGGAGGGCCACCGTGTAGTGAGTCCCCGGGTAAACGAGAAGCCTGGGCTGCCCGAACGCGTCACGCAGCGCCCGGACGTTCGCGATCGGGACGACGGGATCGTCCTTCGCCGCGATCATCAGGAGCCCCGCTTTCCGCTCGTCGCTCGCATACGTGATGGCGTCGAACGGTTTCATCAGCGGCACGAGGTCCTGCAGCGTCACGCCCTTCGCCTCGAGCTCCGCTTTGATCTCCTTCGTTTCGTTCGAGCCGTTCCAGAACAGCTCGTGCACGTTTCCGCCCGCCAGAACCGTCGCGCCGGCCTTGAAGTTCCGGTCCGTCGCCCACACGAGCGCCGCCACGTGCCCGCCCAGGCTTGTCCCCATGATCCCGAGTCGTTTCCTGTCGCACGCCTCGTGTTCCACCAGCCACTGCGCACACCGCTTCACGTCCTTGACCCCCTGCACCATCGCCAGTCCCGTCCGTTCAAGGTCCGACGACACCGTCATGTCTCCGCTTCGATGCCCCTCCGGCGCCCGGTCGAACTGGTAGGGGAGCTCCATCACCAGCACGGCCAGCCCCGTTTTCGCGAGCCGCTGCGCGATCATGAACTCGAGGTCCAGTCCCCGGCCTTTCCAGATCGGCAGCACGACGACACCGGCGCCCGTCGGCTTGATCGAGCGGAAGAGGTGCGCGTGAACGGTGTTGTTCTCCGTGACTTTCGTCTCGACCGGGGACGGAAAGGTCACTTTGAACTGCGTCCACTCGTCGCGCTTCATCCGCTCTTCGACTTTCGATTCGAATTTCGAACCGTCGACATCGAATTGTCGCAGCCACGCCACGCGCGGGTCTTCCGATCGCGCAGCTCCAGCAAGCGCCAGGACCAGGACACCCGGAAGTGCGAATCGCATGCGCTTCTCCGTTGAGTGAAGTCGAACTACATCGCCCCGGCCCGTGTCGCCGCTTCCCTGAGCAGTCCCCGCACCACGATTTCCACGGGCTGCCCCGCCTTCAGAATGTTCTGCGTATACAGCACGACGGCCTTCGGTTCGTCGTCGGCCTCCGGGAAGTCGGCAAGCCGGGACGGGTCGCCCTCGGCCTCGGGGTGGTCGACGGCCGCGATTTCGACTTCGTCAAACCAGTCGCGGGCGCCCAGCGACAGCAGTTCGATCTCGCATTCCGCCAGCTCGACGAGCGCGTCGGACGATTCGGGCGCCGCCGGGTCGTGCACAATTTCTTCCGGCTCGTCCGGGTCCTCGGCTTGCCAGAAAAGCCCCTCTTCCCCCACCTCCCGTTCGAGCGAGCCGCGATCCACGCCCAACTTCCCCTCGAGCGCCCGGAGAATCGCGTCGTGAAGAACGGCGGAGGTGTCTCCTCCTTCCGCAAGGATCGGTTCGATGTAGAGCGTGATGCGCCCGGCCGCCTGCATGATCGCGTCATGCCCCGGGGAGAGATTCGTCCAGCTTGGATTTCCCTTGAGAGCGCCGGACGAAGCATCCCAGAGACGCGGCCGCCCCGAGGTCGGCCGGTCCTCCACCACGATCGCAAGCACCTTCAGGAACGGGGTCGCCTTCTCCGGAAGGCCCTTGAGGACCTCTTCGAGCATGTAGCCGAACTTGTCGCGCTCGCGTTCGCTACTCATCGTCGTACTCGTATTCGTCCTCGATCGCCTCGAGCTCGTCTTCCTCGAGGCCGAAGTGGTGGCCGATCTCGTGGACTACCGTGTCCTGGATCTCGCGGATCATCTGCTTGCGGCTGGTGCACGCGCGCTCGATCGCTTCCTGGAAAACCCAGACGCGGTCGGGGCGCGGAACTTCGGGGCCGTCGACGCTCTTGCGCGTCAGCGACACTCCCTCGTAGAGGCCGAACAGGTCCTCGTGAGGCTCGAGCCCGAGGGCCTCGCGCTGCTTGCAGCTCGCGCGGTCTTCGACCTGCACGACGACGTTGTCAAGATGCTCGCGGAATTCCTCCGGAAGCGAAGTAATCGCTTCTTCGACGATTTTCTCGAAGGCCGCGCGCGTCATGACCCCATTCTAGCAACCCTGGCTTCCGTTCCACGGAGGTGCGCCCGGGACATGCCCCGGGCTACTGAGGAACCCGGGTGATCAAATCTCAACACTACCTCCGCTTTATGCTTTTCTATCTCTCATGACCACGCACACCAACGGCTACTACCGCCAGCCCACGATTGCGGGCGATACGCTTGTCTTCGTCACGGAGGACGACCTCTGGACCGTCCCGACGTCCGGCGGCGCCGCCAGGCGACTGACCGTCAACGCCGGCTCCGCCGCGCGGCCGCAGCTGTCGCGCGACGGGAAGTGGATCGCTTTCACGGCGACCGAAGAAGGTCACGCCGAAATCTACGCCATCCCCGCTTCCGGCGGCGAAGCCCGCCGCCTTACCTGGGTCGGCGCCGACTCGCTCGCGCTCGGCTGGACGCCGGACGGCAAGTCCGTCGCTTTCGCGTCGAACGCCGGCCAGCATTTCTTCCGCCCGATGCACGGCTGGACCGTACCCGCGGAGGGCGGCGAACCGCGCGCGATGAACCTGGGGCCGGCAGAAGCCGTGAGCTGGGGGCCGCGCGGGGCGCGCGTCATCGGGCGCTCGATGGGAGATCCGGCGCGCTGGAAGCGGTACAAGGGCGGCACGACGGGGGACCTGTGGATCGACCTGAAGGGCGACGGCGAATTCACGCGGCTCGTCGCGCTCAAGGGGAACCTCGCCTGGCCGCACTGGGTCGGCGACAGGATTTATTTCGTCAGCGACCACAAGGGGACCGGCAACCTCTGGTCCTGCACGCCGAAGGGCGAAGGGCTGCGCCGCGAAACGAATCACCGCGATTTCTACGTGCGTTTTGCCAACACCGACGGCCGCCGCATCGTCTACCAGTGCGGCGCGGACCTCTGGGTGTTCGATCCGCGGTCGCGCAAGTCCCGAAAGGTCGCGATCGAGTTCGGATCGCCGCGCGCCGGGCGCCAGCGGAAATTTGTCGACGCTTCGAGGTGGCTCGAGGACGCGCACCTGCACCCCGAGGGCCACTCGATCTGCGTCACCGCCCGGGGCCGCGCTTTCTCGATGGCGTTCTGGGAGGGCCCCGTCCGCCAGGTCGCCGGCGACGACACCGCGCGCGCCCGCCATACGCGCTTCCTCAGGGACGGAAAAGGTTACGTCGGCGTGACGGACGCGCCGGGGGACGAAGCGATCCAGGTGGTGCGGGACGGCGAGAAGGCGAAGCTGCTGACGAAAGGGAAGGACATCGGGCGGGTGCTCGAGCTCGCGATTTCGCCGGCGACGGACGAGGTCGCGTTCACGAACCAGCGGCAGGAGCTTTGGGTGTGCGACCTGAAAAAGGGGAAGCTGCGCCGGCTGGACCGCAGCAAGTACGACCGGATTTCAGGAATCGCGTGGGCGCCGGACGGGAAATGGATTGCCTACGGATTCGCGGCCACGCGCCAGACGTCGCAGATCCGCGTCGTCGAGGTCAAGAAGGCGAAGATCCACGAGATCACGTCGCGCGATTTCCGCGATTACGGGCCTTCGTGGGATCCGGAAGGGAAGTGCCTGTACTTCCTCTCGTACCGCGTGCTCGACCCGGTCTACGACAGTTTTTATTTCGACCTCGGATTCCAGAAAGGCACGCGCCCGCATCTCGTGACGCTCAAGAACGACCAGGGCTCGCCCTTCCTCCCCACCCCGAAGCCCGTCGTCCGCTGGAACCGCCGCCTTCACGACCAGAAGAAGGAAAAGAAAGGTCCCCAGCCGATCCTGATCGATTTCGACGGCATCGCGGGCCGGGTTGTGGCTTTCCCGGTCCCCGAGGGGCGTTACGGCTCGATTTACGGCATGAAAGGCAAGGTCGCGTACACGAATCACCCGGTCACCGGCTCGCTCGACACTCACTGGTCGCAGGGCGGCGAACCGCCAGCGCGCGGCACGCTCGAAATCTGGGACTACGACAAGCAGAAGCCGGAAACCTGGTGCTTCGGCGTCACCGACGTGCGCATCGCCGCCGACCTGCGGACGTTCGTGGTGCGAAGCGGCAACCGGTTGCGGATCATCGGGGCCGACGAAAAGCCGCGCAACGAGGACGACGCTCCCGGACGCGACTCCGGCTGGCTCGAGCTTTCGCGCCTGCGCCTCTCCGTGACGCCGTCCGTCGAATGGGAACAGATGCTCCGCGAAGCCTGGCGCCTCCAGCGCGACCAGTTCTGGCGAGCCGACATGGCAGGAATGGACTGGAAGGGCGTCTACGCGCGCTACCGGCCGCTTCTCGACCGCGCCGGCACACGCAGCGAGCTCTCCGACCTCATCTGGGAAATGCAGGGCGAGCTGTGCACGTCGCACTGCTACGAAATCGGCGGCGACTATCGCTGGCCACCCCAGTGGCGCGTCGGCTTGCTCGGCGCGGACCTGTCGAAAGGGAAGGACGGGAAGTGGCGGATCGGGCACATCGTCCGCGGCGACTCGTGGGACACGGAGCACGACTCGCCCCTCGCGCGTCCGGGCGTGAACGCGAAAGCGGGCGAGGCGATTCTGGAAATTGCGGGCCGCGACCTGAACGGCCACGCGCCGGGCGAACTGCTGCAGCATCGCGCCGGGCACGAAGTCGAGCTGACGCTTCAGGACGCGAAGAAGAAGAAACGCACCGTCTCGGTCAAGACGCTGAAGTCCGAGATTCCGCTTCGATATCGCGCCTGGGTCGAGGCGAACCGCGCGTGGGTCCACAAGACCAGCGGCGGCAAGGTCGGGTACGTGCACATCCCCAACATGGGCCCGGACGGTTTCGCGGAGTTCCACCGTTACTACTTCGCCGAGGTCGACCACGACGGCCTGCTCGTCGACGTGAGGCATAACGGCGGCGGCCACGTCTCGCAGCTTCTGCTTGAGAAACTAGCCCGCCGCCGCCTCGGTTACGACGTCAACCGCTATGGCGCGCCGTCCCCATACCCGTCCGACGCCCCGATGGGCCCGATGGTCGCCCTCACCGACGAATGGGCGGGGAGCGACGGCGACATCTTCTCCCACTGCTTCAAGCTCATGAAACTAGGCCCCCTCGTCGGCAAGCGCACCTGGGGCGGCGTCGTCGGCATCTGGCCCCGCCATGCCCTCGTCGACGGCTGCGTCACCACCCAGCCCGAATTCTCCTTCTGGTTCCACGACGTCGGGTACGCGGTCGAGAACTACGGAACGGATCCTGACGTGGAAGTGGAGAACCGCCCTCAAGACTACGCGGCGGGGAAGGACCCGCAGCTTGAGCGCGGGCTGGCCGAACTCACGCGGCTGCTGAAGGAAAATCCGTCGATGGTGCCGGAGTTCGATAAGCATCCGTCGGGAGCAAGAGGCAAGAACTAGCTCGACGCCAGGGTTCGTCGCCGGGCGGCCGTTCTCTTGAAGAACCAGACGATTCCGATGAGGCTCGCGAGAAGGAAGAGTACGACGTAGTGAGTTTTTCCCTGAAGGCGCGAAGACAGGGAGTTCGGATCGTAGACGCGGTCCAGGCACAATTTCAGGTTCTTGTCGTGGTCGGGTATTGCTGCCGCCAGGGCCGCGGCAACAAAAGGCTCGCCAGATTTCAATCGGTGCGCACGAATGATGAACAGATAAAGCGCTACTTTCGCATCGATCGATGGACCTCCACACGAGACGCAAGTTCCCAGAAATGAGGCCGGCATCGAGGAGATCCAGGCCTCGGTTTCCTTCACGAGGGCGTCTTCAATTTCCTGGGCCACCGTTCCGCTGCGGTCCAGCATGCCGTTCGCGCAGTCCAACGCCACGATTCGGCCCCAATAGGTCCTGAAATAGATCCACGACCGCCCGCCGCTGATGTGGACTTCTCTTCTGAGGTGGGTGCCGTAGTCGCCTCCCCGGGACATCCCTCCGCTACAGTATCGTTCCCGCTCTGCCGGCGAAAACTCGTCCAGCAAGTCGATCTTCGGTCCCGGCTTCCCGGAAGGGTTGTAAAACCTGTAATCACCCACGAATGTCTGCGCAAGGACTCCTCCGGCGTCCGTCACGAACAGCTCGCTCAGGAAGTTCTCACCCGGAGTTTGTTCGGCCCACCAGACCAGGTTCCCGGCTGGCGCGTCACGTAGTTCGATGCGGTGCACTCGGCTGGCGAGCACGGTGGCTTCTGCCTTGAATCCGCCTCCCGCGGATGTCGCGCTCAGGGCCCGAGGCGGAGCGATGCTGGTCGCAGCGCACTCTGAGGGCGGCCCGGCAAGGCCGCAGGCAACGGCCAGCGCAAGCACGAGAAACGGGTGATTCAGACGGGGTGTGCTGCCTTGTGTGTGCATCACCTGTTCCCAACGCTGAAGCGATTTCGAGGTTCGCCTGAAACTCCACAGGAGGCCTGACGACGGGGCGGGTAGTACCGCGAACCTCCCGCGTCCCGGCTCGGTTCCAGCGCTCAGGCCGGCGGACTCTCCGCAGCCTTTCGTTTCGCATCCCGCCGATCCAGCGCCTCGCAGAACCAGATAATGAGCATGCACAGACCCGGAATCGCGGGAAGCGAAAACAGGTAGATCGTCCAGCCGATTTTGTCAGACATGCTCATGCCCTCCAGAATACCACAGCGCCGGTCAGGAAGCAGCCGGTGGTTGACACGACCAGGCAGGCTCGCCGGCGACCGGCGGGACACAGGAAGAGCAGGCCGGACTGGGCCAGGCCAAACGCGAACGCGAAGGTCGTGGCGGTGATCGCCCAGTTGAAGTCGATTTTCGGGTGAAGCACGAGCTGGTCGAGCCAGGGAAACACCGCCATCAACGCACTGACTTCAAGAAGCCAGTCGGCGATTGCTTTCCGGATCTCTCGGCCGGCTTGGGGCGGCGCTTCGGCGTTTGACATGCCCCCATGATATCGCACTACAACGGTCATGTCAAGGGGCGAGTTTGAAATAGTGCGTTATGATCACTTCCACTCGCCTATCGCCTGCCGCTTCCCCCGTACACTCGCGCCCCTTGACTTCAATCCACAACAGGGGGTTACGCCGGCTTGAGCATGTCGGCGACCATCGCCCGTTCTTCCACGAGCTCCTTGTTCGTCGCGGCGATCTTCGACTTCCCGAAGTCATCCATGGCGAAGTCGGTGAGGACCTCGCAGGACCCCGGTTTCGTGGTGCGCACCGGCATGCCGGCCCAGACGTTCGGGTCGAAGCCGTAGCGGCCGTCCGACTTCACCGCGACGGAGTGCACCGTGCCCGGCGTCATGAGGTCGCGCACGTGGTCCACAAGCGCGTTCGCCGCCGAGGCCGCCGACGACAGGCCGCGCGCCGCGATGATCGCCGCGCCGCGCTTCCCGACCGTCTCGCAGAACGCGCCCTGCAGCCAGGCCGCGTCGTTGATGACCGAAGCCGCCGGCTTTCCGCCGATCGTCGCGTGCTGGTACGCCGGGAACATCGTCGGGCTGTGGTTCCCGTAGATGAAAATGTCCTTCACGTCCGTCAGGTCCTTCCCGGACTTCTTCGCCAGCTGCGCCTGCGCACGGTTCTGGTCGAGGCGCACCATGGCCGTGAAGCGATCCGGGGTCACCCGCTTCGCCTGGCTCGCCGCGATCATGCAGTTGGTGTTCGCGGGGTTTCCGACCACCGCGACGCGCGCGTCGTCCGCAGCCACCTGGTCGATGACCTTGCCCTGCGCGATGAAGATTTTCCCGTTGTCTTTCAGCAGGTCCGCGCGCTCCATCCCCGGCCCGCGCGGCTTGGCGCCGACCAGCAGGCACCAGTTCGCGCCCTTGAAGCCGGTTTCGGGGTTGTCGGTCAGGACCATTCCCTTCAGAAGCGGAAACGCGCAGTCTTCCAGCTCCATCGCGACTCCCTGAAGCGCCTGCATCGCCTTTTCGATCGGCGCTTCGATGAGCTGCAGGATCAGCGGCTGGTCGGCCCCGAACATCGAGCCGGACGCGATGCGGAACAGCAGGGAGTAACCGATCTGGCCGGCGGCGCCGGTCACGGCCACGCGCAAGGGTGTTTTCATGGGGAGATTTCTACCACAGCGCGCCGGGACGGCAAGGAATGGGCCACCTGAGAACGCGAGCAGAATCCTCCCTGCGGCGCGCGGCGCAGGTCCGACCGGCGCGCGACGAGGCTTTTGGCCGTGGCGAGGCTGATGACGCGCGCCGCCCGGACCCGCGCCGCGCGTCCCGCGCCGCGCGTCCTCAGTCGGCTTCTGCTCGCGTTCTCAGGGTTTCCGGTCTGCAGCTTGCCGCGTTCGGCGAAGGCTCAGTCCTGCCGCTCATCGAGTCACATCGTCGAATGGGTCCGGCTCTTCAAACACCGGTCACCTCGAAATGGCTCGCAACTCGTCGGATCTCGTCCCTCAGAGCCTGAGCGAAAGCCCGGCGGGTCGGGCGGAGTCGGCTCTCAGACCACCAGCCTCTCATCGACCGGCAACGGGGCCGACGCAGCCTGACCTGCAGGGCTTTCGCTCAGGCTCTGAGGTTCGCGTAACGAAATTCGCGCGAACGCGTCCTGACTGGCGGACGGAGGGACTCCATCCATTAAGATGGGCGCACTTCAGGAGGAATCCATGAAACGCATCGTGACGCTCCTGCTCGCGGCCGGCGTTGCCGCCGTCGCCGGAGACCCGCCGAAGAAGAACCCGCCGGGCGGCGGTGGCGGCAAGGAGAAGCTCTTCTCCGGCAATATCAACGTCGCGAACGCTTCTGCGGCGGGCGCGGAGATCGCTTCCGGATGGGCGTGGAACCTCGACGCGGACAGTTTTTCGGCGAAGGACCCGATCATTGCGGACGCGAAGGGTCACTTCGAGAAGTCCATGCCGTGGAAGGACAAGAAGACGTTCCTCGCGGTGGACAAGGCGCACCGGCAAGGGGCGGCGATGGAGATCAAGGAAGGGGACCTGGCGAAGCCGGTGACGTTCCGGCTTCAGCCGATGGTGCGCGTGAAGGTGAAGGTGACGTGCAAGGAGGGCGGGCATCCGACCGCGGGGATCGTGGTCGGCGTGAAGATGGACGGGGCGGAGCGGATCGGGTCGGGGACGACGACGGAGGGGGCGCTGACGATCCTGCTCCCGCCGGGCGGGTTCAAGCTGGAGTTCCGGCACGAAGGCTGGCAGCCGCGCGAAATAAAAATATCGGTGCCGCCGAACAAGCCCGAGTTTGCGGCGCCCGACGTCGACCTGACGCCGTCGCTGCTTGCCGCCAAAGTGGGCCAGGTCATGCCCGAGTGGCACATCGCCGACGCGATCGGCCTCCCGAAGGACGCCAAACTCGCGAGTCTTCGCGGCAGGAAGCTGTTGATCCTCTTCTGGCGCGAAGGATGTCCTTCGTGCCGCGGCTGGGGAATTCCGAACCTCGTCAAGTTCCACGACAAGCACGCGGCCTGGAAGGACCGGCTCCAGATCGTCGCATTCCACAACAGGGACGCCGATTCGGCGAAGGACCTGGAGGGCTTCCTTGCGACCCAGGACGACATGAAGTGGGACGTCCTCTCCCTTCCGTTTCCGGTCGTCATCGACGCCCAGGGCCCGAGCACGGTCGACGAGTGGGGTCCCGGCGTGTTCCCCTTCGTCGTGCTTCTGGACGCCGAAGGAAAGCTTCAGGCGAAGGGGACGCTCGAAGAAGTCGAGAAGCGCCTGGAGCAGGAGCTGAAGTAGTCCGGATGGCGGCCCGCCCAGTCCTTCACGACCGCGGCTCCTTTTGGTCCAATGGAAGTTCAAGAAAAGGAGCCTGGCACCATGACTCGCGTGATCGATTCCACACCGGGTTTTGTTTTCGGCGTCTATGAAAAAGTCCGGAAGAATGTCGAAGCGGTGAAGCGCCGGTTGGGGCGGCCGCTGACGTACGCGGAGAAGGTGTTCTACGGGCACCTTCACGACGCGGAGAAATCGGAGCTCAAGGCGGGGGAGTCGTACGTGCTGCTGACTCCCGACCGCGTGGCGATGCAGGACGCGACGGCGCAGATGGCGCTTCTGCAGTTCATGAGCGCGGGGAAGGACAGCGTGGCGGCGCCGACGACGGTGCACTGCGACCATTTGATCCGGGCGTTCAGCGGGGCGTCGGCGGATCTCGCGACGGCGGAGAAGGAAAACCACGAGGTTTACGAATTCCTGAAGACGGTCTCGGCGAAGTACGGGATCGGGTTCTGGGCGCCGGGAAGCGGGATCATCCACCAGGTGATCCTCGAGAACTACGCGTTCCCGGGCGGGCTGATGATCGGGACGGACTCGCACACGCCGAACGCGGGCGGGCTCGGGATGTTCGCGTGCGGCGTCGGCGGCGCGGACGCGGTGGACGTGATGGCGGGGTTTCCGTGGGAAGTTCTGCATCCCAGGCTGGTCGGCGTGCGGTTGACGGGCGAGTTGAGCGGCTGGGCGGCGCCTAAGGACGTGATCCTCTGGGTCTGCGGGCAGCTCACGTGCGACGGCGGCACGAACAACGTCCTCGAGTACTTCGGCCCCGGCGTGAAGTCGCTCTCGTGCACGGGCAAGGGGACCATCACGAACATGGGCGCCGAGCTCGGCGCGACCACCTCGATCTTCCCCTTCGATGAGCGCATGGAGTCGTACTTGCGCGCAACGAACCGGCGCGAGCTCGCCGACCTCGCGCGAAAAAACGCCGAGTTGCTGCGCGCCGACGACGACGTCGAGCGCAAGCCGGAGAAGTATTTCCACAAGGTGCTCGAGCTCGACCTGTCGAAGCTCGAGCCGCACATCGTCGGCCCGCACACTCCCGACCTCGCCCGGCCGGTGTCGAAGATGGCGGAAGCGGTCAGGAAGGAGGGCTACCCGGACGCGCTCTCGTTCTCGCTGATCGGCTCCTGCACCAACTCCTCCTACGAGGACATCGCCCGCGCCGCCGACGTCGCCGACCAGGCGATCGCCCATGGCGCGAAGGCCGCTTCGCCGCTCATGGTCACTCCAGGGTCCGAGCAGATCCGCGCGACGATCGAACGCGACGGG
>WSZJ01000167.1 GCA_009773755.1 Planctomycetota bacterium
CGGCCGAGTTCGACGCGGGAGAGTGTGTAGAGCGCCTCGCCGCGCTGTGCCGCGTCCGCCTCAACGCCGTCCGCGACCCGGCGCGCCTCCGCCTCCGCTTCGTCGAACCGCGCCAACGCCACCAGCGCTCGCGATGCCGCGATTCCCGCCCGCGCTCCGCCTCCAAGCCGCGCCGCTTCACGGGCGCAGGCAAGTCCCTCCGCGGCGGCTCCCTCTTCAATCGCCTCCTCCGACGACTCCGCCAGCATCCTCGAAGCCGCTTCCGCTTCACCCGCCGCCTCACGGTGCCGCGCGGCTAGCGCCTTCGCTCGACGGCCGGCCTCCGGAATGCGCGACTCCAGGAGGGCGGCCGCCTCGCCGTGGAGCCGCGCCCGCTCCTTCTTCGTCAGCAGCCCGTACGCCGCGTCGCGGATCAGAGCGTGGCGGAAGAAATGCTGCTCGTCGCCGGGGAGCAGGGAAGCGGTTTGCGCGAAGGCGAGCTGGCGCCGGCGCGCTTCCGCGATCGCCGGCGCCGCGTCGCAGCCGGCGAGCTGCGACAGGAGCTTCGTCCAGAAGGCCCTTCCCAGGACGCTCGCGGCCTTGATGACGGGTTTGTGCTCGGGGAGAAGCGAGGCGGGCGACGAGGAGGCCGCCGAGGGTGTCGGGGACGCGGCCGGGGGCGGCGGCGAGGCGGAGCGGGGCGCCGTCGAGCAGTTTTCCCTCGCGCAGGTAGCGCGCGAGCTCCTCGACGTAGAGGGGATTGCCACCGGACTGCTCGCCGAGGAAACGGGCAAGTTCTTCATCGACCGGCGCTCCGAGCACGGAGGCGCCGAGGCGTCCCGCCGCAGCCGCGTCGAGGTCCCCGAGCGGGAAGCGGTCAAGCGCGGCGGGGAGCGCATGGCCGGGGCGCGCCGTGGCGACGAAGGCAAAGGGGAGCGGAGCGAGCGCGGCGAGAAGTTCGCCCGTGGCGCCATCGGCCCAATGGAGGTCTTCGAGGCAGAGGAGGGCGCCGCGGGCGGCGCGGGCGGTGAGCCACTGGCGCCAGGCGAACTGCGTTTCCGCGGCGAAGTGCGCAGGCTCGATGTCGCGGACGCGCGCGCCGGGGACGGCGTAGCCGAGCGAGATCGCGATGAGGTGCGCAAGGTTCTCTTTCTGCGTCGCCGATTCGCCCGGGACTTGCGACACGAGAAACGCGACGATCCGGTCCGCGTCGCCGCGGTCGAGGCCGGACACGCCCGCTTCCTGCCGCACGATGTCCCCAAACGCCGCGAGCGGAAGGCGCATCCCTTCGAGCGCCCTTCCCGTGGTGACCCACGCCCCCGGGTGGCGCTCCCGGAACTCGCGGCGCAGCTCCGCGGCGAGCCGCGATTTGCCGATTCCCGCTTCGCCCTCCAAATGCACCACTCCTCCGCGGTCTTCGACGCGCTCCAGCAGACGCGCCAGCTCCGCTTCCCGCCCCACGAACGCCGCGGGCGGCCCGTCCGCGCGGTGCTCCGTCTGCCCTGCGAGTTCCTCGACGACTTCCATCACCTCCACCGGCTCGTCGCGGCCTTTCACGCGGATCTCACCGCGCCCCGCCAGCAGAAATTTCCCGCGGAGGCCGCGTTCGACCGCGCGCGAGACGAGCACCGTGCCGGGCGCCGCCGTGCTCTCGATCCGCTGCGCGACGTTCACCGCGTCCCCCATCGCCGTCGCCTTCTCGCCCGCCAGCGCGCCCCAGAGCACTTCACCCGTGTTGATCCCGACCCGCAACCTCAGCCCGAGCTTCCGCTTCGCGTCGAACTCCGCGACTTCATCCAGAAGCCCCCGCCCCGCGCGCACCGCGCGCACGGCGTCGTCCTCGTGCGCGACAGGCGCGCCGAAGACCGCCATCACCGCGTCGCCGATGAATTTGTCCACCGTCCCGCCCTCCGATTCGATGGCGGCGCGGAATCTCTGGAAGAGCGCGTCGACGAGGTCCTGGACTTCCTCGGGGTCCATGCGCTCCGAGAGGCGCGTGAAGCCGGAGAGGTCGCTGAAGAGAATCGTGACGGTACGCCGTTCTCGAGTATCTCCGGTCATAGCCTCCGTCCTGAGCGAGGCAGGACGAAGGTCCGCAGGAGCTTCGTCGCGCGAGTCGCAGGGTAGGCGGGGTCGCGGAGGAGGGCGTGGCGAAAAAAGTGGGCGGCTTCCGCGTTCAGTCGCCACCCCCGTCGAACGGCGGAACGCCCGCCCTGGCGCAGGCCTCGCGCATTTCCGCCTTGTAGCGCCCGAGCTTGTCTTCGGCGTGGATGCTGCGCAAACGCTCGGCACCCCGGAGCCAGCAGTCGCGCGCTCCGGCGCGCTCGCCGCACAGGGCTTCCATTACCGCGAACGCCAGTCCGTGCAGCCGCGCGCGGTCGCCGGGAAGCTGGAGCTGGTAGGCGGCGTCGCGGAGCAGAGTGTGTCTGAAAACATAAGCGTCCTCAGCGCGCAAGCGGGAGATCATACGCGGGCGGTGAGACACCGCCCAAGTCGCGATTTCTTCGTCAGGCCGCTTCCCCAGGTCATTCGTCGAACGGGAGTACTCCGGCCCTTTTGCATGCGGCCTGCATTTCGGATACAGCGGTCCGGTGTTCCCCGGAATTCCGCATCTCGAGAAGGAAGGTGGCCGCTCGCCGCCAATCGCGCCGGGCTTCAGCAACCCGTCCTCGCTCCAGCGAGAGCAGAGCGTAGCGCCAGAGGAAGACCGCCCGGAATTGGCGGTCGGAGAGCTCGCGGAGGATACTGAGCGCACGCTCGAAATCCTTCTCGGCACGTTCGAGGCGGGCCGTGCGGTGATACAGGATGGCCAGGTTTCCGAGCGTCGTGGCCTCGAATCTGGAGTTTCCCGTCTCCCGATGGATGGCGAGCGCCTTTTTGTGCGCAACCTCGGCCTCGCTCATCCGCCCGCGTTGCTCGTAGACAACGGCCAGGTTCCCCAGCGAGATGGCTTCGCTGCGGCGATTGCCGACCTCGCGGTGGATGCCGAGGGCCCTTTCGTGCATGGCCTCCGCTTCGACGGGGCGCCCGGCATCGAGGCAGACGATCGCCAGGTTTCCCAGCGCCACTCCCTCGAAAATCCTGTTGCCAACTTCGCGATGGATAGAAATGGCCAGGCCATAGTGGCGCTCGGCTTCCTCGAGGCGGCCGGTGACCCTGTAAATCGTGGCCAGGCCTCCCAGCGCCTCCCCTTCGGCCCGGCGGTCGCCGATTTCCCGGAAGATGGCGAGCCCCGTTTCGTGCGTGCGCTCGGCGAGCTCGATGCGTCCTGTGTGCAAGTAGATCCCGCCAAGGTTGATCAGCACGACTCCTTCGGCTTGCCGGTTTCGGGATTCACGGTCCAGGGCAAGCGCCTCGTCGAGCGTGCGCTCAGCCTGTTCGATACGTCCCGTTTCCTGGAAAACGGTGGCCAGGTTTCCCAAAGTGACTCCCTCGGCCCGGCGGTCCCCTGCCGCCCTGGCCGTCGCGAGTGCTTCCTCGTGCGCCCCTTCCGATTCCTTCAGGCGCCCCGTCTGCCAGAATACCGAAGCCAGATTTCCGAGCGCACGGCACTCCAACTTGCGCTTCCCGTGACCTCGGAACAGCAGCGAAGACTCGCGGAGCAATGGCTCTGCTTCCACAGGGCGACCCCGCATCGCTGCCGCGGTGCCCGCGCGTCGAAGCGCTTCCGCCCGAACTGTTCCTTCGGCGATCCCCGCCAGTTCACGCCAGCAGCCTTGCGCCGCCTCGAGCCGAAACCGCCTCTCCGCCACTTCGGCGGCGCGGCGCAGGTACAGGAGGCGGGACTTGAGTCGGCCGCCGGGCTCCTCGGGCCTGTCGGCGAGCCTGGCGTGCTCTGCCAGCTCGTGCGCGACCGGATCGGCCGCGTGCGGCTGGAAAGCCCGCTCTTCCGTTGCGTCCAGCGGCGGCGGTTCAGGCGGGCGACCGCCTGAACCGGCCTCAATGACCTCGAACGCGATCCCGTGCAGCCGCGCGCGGTCGCCGGGGAGCTGGAGTTGGTAGGCGGCGTCGCGGAGGAGGGCGTGGCGGAACAGATACGCAATTTCGGCGTCCATCCCCGGGATCATACGATTCGCGAGCAGCCGGGCTGCCGGGGATGGAATGACCCGAGCGACCGTCCGCGACGCTCCTTCGCTTTTCGGAAAGGGCGTTTACCGGGGAGAGTCGACGAAGTCCGGCACCCCCGTCTGCAGGCACGCCTGCCGCATTTCTCCGGACAGACGTTCGAGGTGGGCGGAATCCCCCGCGGCGCGAAGCGCGGCTGCCCCCTCGCGCCAGCGGTCGCGGGCCTCTTCAGGTCGTTTCATCTGCATCAGGAGCAGCGCGTATTCGCAGAGGTGGGCGCCGAGGAATCGCGGGTTGCGCGTTTCGCGATGAACTTCCACTGCGGTCTTGTACGCCGCTTCGGCGTCCACGAACCGGTTCTCCTGCCGACTCAGTCCTCCGATGTACCCCATTACGATGCCCTCCTGGCGCCGGTCGCCGATCTCGCGGAAAATGGCGAGCGCCTGATTCAAAGTAGTTCTCGCCTGCGCAGCCCGGCCGGTCGTCCGGTAATGGCTGGCCATGTTCGTCAGAGCGTTGCCTTCGAATCGCCGATTCTCCACTTCCCGGTGGATGGCGATCGCCCTCTCCAGCGTGCGTTCGCCAAGTTCCGCGCGGGCGGTGTCAAGGTACACCAGGGCAAGATTCCCCAGGGCCTGTCCTTCCTCGCGGAGGAGGCCGGCGGCGCGGAGCAGGGAAAGCGCCCGTTGATAGGTGCTCTCCGCCTGTTCGAGCCGGCCGCTGACCTGATAGAGATTCGCCAGATTCAGAAGTACGACCCCCTCCTTCCGGCGGTCGCCGGTCTCCTGGCCGATGGACAGCGACTTCTCGTAGGCGCTTTCCGCCTGCGGCACTCGGCCGGTCGCCTGGTACAGATTGGCCAGATTCAAGGTCGTATGTCCTTCCGCATTGCGATGTCCCACTTCGCGGTGAATGGCCAGCGCCTGCTCGAAGATCACCTCGGCAGGCCCGACCTTCCCCGTCCTGGAGTGCAGACTGGCGATGCTCCCGAGGGTCACGCCCTCGAAGCGCCGGTTGCCGACTTCCCGATGGCAGGTCAGGGCCTGCTCAAGCGTCCTCTCCGCAATCTCAAAGCGACCGGCCTCGGAGTGCAGGATCCCCAGATTCTCGAGGACGATCCCCTCGCGGCGACGGTTTCCCGCTTCCACCAGCCGTTCGCAAACCCGTTCCAGCAATTCCTGGGCGCGCCGAATTCCCGAACCCCGCTGCAGCGCGAGCGCCGCTCTGCGAAGCGACTCGCTTCCTTCGTCTTCGTCGGCGAGGCCGGCGTGTTCTTCCCAGAGCCCGGCGGATTCCGGGTGTCGATGCCGGCTCTCCGCGTACTCGGCGGCGCGGCGGAGATACAGTTTCCGCACGGCGGCGCCGCCCGCTCTTGCGTCCGCGCTGAGCCGGGCGTGCTCGGCGAGCTCGCGCGCGAACGGGTCCGAGTCGTGCGATTCGAAAGCGTTTTCCCGCTCCGGGTCGAGCGGCTTCGACGCGGGCGGCCGCCCGCCGATCAGCTCTTCGATGATTCCGAACGCCAGCCCGTGCAGCCGCGCGCGGTCGCCGGGGAGCTGGAGCTGATAAGCCGCATCGCGGAGGACGGCGTGGCGGAAGACGTATGCGAGTTCGGCGTGCACGGGCGAGATGATAAGGGAGCGAACGGCGCGACGTCCGGTTACGGTTCGGACTCGTCGAACGGTGGAATGCCGGCGGCCGAGCAATCGCGGCGCATCGCTTCGACCGCGCTTGCGACTTCCCCGGTCGAAGCGATCCGGCGAAACAGGGCAGCACCGCGGCGCCACATCGCCTTCGCTTCGACCGCCTCGCCCGACTTGAGGAGGAGCAGCGACAGGTCGCACAGGTGCTTGCCTTCGAACTGAGTGTTTCCGATCTCGCGGTGCACCGACAAGGCTTGCTCGTACAACCGCTTCGCCTCGCCCGTCCGACCGGACCTGGAGAACAGATTGGCGAGGCTGCCGAGCGCGACGCCCTCGCCCCGGCGGTTCTCGACTTCGCGGCTGATGACCAGGGCCTGTTCGAGTTCAGCCTGCGCCTCGGCGGTGCGTCCCAGATTGAGGTGCGTCTGGGCAAGATTGGTGAGCGTCGATCCGAAGGCGATCCGGTAGCCCGTCTCGTGGAAGATCGCGAGCGCCTCCCGGTACCCGGACTCTGCGTCCGCATTGCGACCCGTCGTCGTCAGGAGGATGGCCCGGTTCATCAGCGCGATGCCTTCGTTCCGGCGGTCCCCGACCTGTCGGTGAAGGGGGAGCGCCTGGTCGAAGGTGGCCTCGGCTTCTCCGTTACGCCCCGTCCGGATGTACAGGATGGCCAGGCTCGTCAGTGAGACGGCGACGCCCTCCACGTTCCCGAGCTTCCGCTGGATTTTCAGCGCTTCCCCGTAAGCATCCTCGGCCTGCGAGAAACGGCCGCTTCTCCCGTACTCGTAAGCAAGGCTGCAGAGGGTCAGCCCCGCCATCCGGTCGTCGCCGACTTCGCGGTGGATTTCGAGCGCCTCGGAAAAGTACGACTCGGCCTGCTTCGACTGCCCCACGTTCGTGCATTGCCCGGCCAGATTCCTCAGGATCCGGCCCTCGCGCTTGCGATCCCCGGCTTCCCGGGACAATCGCAGCGCCAGAAAGTACAGAGGTTCCGCGGCACTGACTCTGCCGAGCAGGCCGCACACGACCGCCGCGCGGCCGAGCGCCGCGGCCCTGGCGGCGCCGTCGACGTGGCCTGCGTACTCCTGCCACAGGCGCAGAGCCGCCTCGTGCCTGTATTGCCGCTCCGCGTGAGCGGCCGCCCGGTACAAGTAGAGTCTTGCAAGAACCAGCGCCGCTTCGCCGTCCGAGCGGATCGCATGGACCGACAGTTCCTCGGCAAAGGCGTCCGCCGGGTGAGGCTGGAACTCCGCCGCGTCTTCTTCGTCCGGTGCAGGCGGTTCCGGGGGGCGGCCGCCGCACTGCCCCTCGATGACCGACACCGCCATCCCGTGCAGCCGCGCGCGATCGCCGGGGAGATGAAGCTGGTACGCCGCGTCGCGAAGCAAGGCGTGACGGAACAGGTATGCTTGCTCGGCGTTCACAGGAACATGTTACGGCCTCGCGGCCGCCGCCAACACGCAGGCGCGCCGCATTTCCCGCGTCGCGACCGCAAGCTCGTCCGTGGCGCCCGACAGCCGGAGAAGTTCCGCGCCTTTCGCCCAGTGCTCCCGCGCCTGCGGCCCGCTGTCGTGAATCTCCTCCAGCGCCAGGCGGCAGAAAAAGGCGCCCTCCAGCCGGGGCACGCCTGCGCTCCGCACGAGCTCCAGCGCCCGCTCCAAATCCCGCGCGGCGCCGCTTGCGTCGCCCAGCTTCGCCCTAAGGCTGGCCAGGTTGCCCAGGATAAATGCTTCTCCCTGCCGGTTTCCGGCCTGGCGATGAAACGCGACGGACTCTTCGTACCCGCTCAACGCTTCCGCGAATTGGCCCGCCTGCCTGCTCAGCGCGGCCAGCAGCCCCAGCACGATGGCCGCGGATCGGCGGTTGCCGAGCTCGCGATGAATGTCCAGCGCCCTCTCTCCAGCGCGCCGCGACTCTTCCGTCCGGCCAGTCCACCGGTAGACACGGGCGAGATTCCCAAGCGTCGAGCCCTCCGTCCTCAGATCGCAGGCCTCGCGGTGCGCTACCAGCGCCTCGTCGTAAAGCCGCTCGGCCGAAGCCAGCCTGCCCGTGTCCATACGGAGCGTCCCCAGATTCGCGAGAGTCAGTCCCTCGTGCCGCCGGTTTCGGGCGCGTCTGTGAAGAGCGAGCGCGCGGCGATACGTTCGCTCGGCGTCGGCGATGCGGCCCTGTTGCTTGAGGGCCGTGGCGAAATTTCCGAGGTGAATGGCTTCGGCTCGCGGGTTTCCGATGCGCTGGTGAATGGCGATCGCCTGGCGATAAGCGGAAGCGGCGTCTTCAGCGCGTCCGATGCTCAGCCACAGCCCCGCGAGGTTGCCGAGCTGTTCGCCTTCACGGCGAACGTCGCCGGCCTTCCGATGAAGGGCGAGCGCCTCCGTGTAGCTCCTTTCGGCCTCCGCCACTCGGCCCGATTCGTAGTACCAGGAGCCGAGGGACCCCAATGCGCGTGCCTCGAGGTGGCGAACGCCGGACTGGCGATGAATCTCCAGAGCCCGCCGATGAAGCTGCTCCGCGGCCCGCGGCCGGCCGGCGTGTTCCTCCATGACCGCCGACCATCTCAGCGCTTCCCCGCGCTCTCCTTCGCCGGCGAGCGCCGCAAACTCCTCCCAGAAAATCCGCGCTTCGCCATATCGGGACATGCGCACGCACACGTCCGCGGCCCTTCGGAGGTAGAGCCTGCGAAGCGGCGCGGCCGCGGCTTCGGGCTCCACGAACTGCGCGTGCAGGGCGAGCTCCGCGGCGAAAACGTCGGTCGAGTGCGGCCGGAACGCCGGCGACTCCATTGAGTCAAGCGGCGCCGGCTCCGGCGGCCGCCCGCCGGCAAGCGCTTCGATCGCCTCGAATGCCAGCCCGTGCAGCCGCGCGCGGTCGCCGGGGAGCTGGAGCTGGTACGCCGCATCGCGCAGCAGGGCGTGACGGAATAGATATGCCGATTCCGCGTTCACGCCGTCGCCTCCTCGAAGACAGGAACGCCCGCCCGGACGCACGCCTCCCGCAGCTCCGATTGCCGCATGGCGAGTGCGCCCGTGTCCCCTATCTGCCGGAGAATCGCCGCGCCTTCCCGCCACCGGTCGCGAGCCGCGTCCGCCTGCCCCAGAGAAAGGAGAAGCACGGACCAGGCGCAGAGGTGCGACCCCTCATGGCGCCGGTTGCCGGCCTCCCGGTGGAGCGCGATGGCCGCTTTCAGAAACGCCTCCGACCGGCCGAGGTCGCCCCTCTCCATCTGGAGCCCGGCGTAGTTGCCGAGCGTGATGCCCTCGAAGCGCCTGTCGCCGAGTTCGCGGAAGAGGGCGAGCGCTTCTTCATAGGTGCGCGCCGCCGCTTCGATCCGGCCTGCCCTGCGGTGGCTTGCGGCGAGGTTTCCGAGCGCGATGCCCTCGAAGCGGCGGTTTCCGACCTCGCGCTGGATCGCGACGGCGGCCTCGGCGCAGCGCTCGGCCTCGTCGAGGCGGCCGAGGTCGCGGATCAGGCCCGCGAGGTTCCCCAGCACGTTGCCCTCCGAGCGGCGGTCGCCTGCCGCGCGAAGGAGCGCCAGAGCGTCGCGGAAGCGCTGCTCCGCTTCGTCCAGCCGGCCGGTTTCCATCAGCAGCGCCGCGAGATTTCCGAGGGTCACTCCCTCGCCGCGCCGGTCGCCTGTTTCCTTCAACCACGCGAGCATCTGGCGCATGGCCCTTTCGGCCGGCTCCACGCGCGACGCGTCCCGGTAGAGGTTGGCCAGGTTTCCAATCGTCGCGCGCTCCGACCGGCGGTCGCCGGTCTCGCGGTGGATCGCCAGCGCCGCTTCAAAGGAGCTCCCAGCCTCAGCCGAGTGTCCCGAGACGCGCTGGACCTCGCCGAGCTGCCCGAGCGCGACGCCCTCCAGCCTGCGGTTTCCAGCCTGGCGCTGAAGGGCGAGCGCCC
>WSZJ01000168.1 GCA_009773755.1 Planctomycetota bacterium
GGCGGGCCAGAGGCGGAGTTCGCGGCCGAGGGCGAGGCGGACGCGGGCGGCGGCGTCGGCGGGGGGGCCCCAGAGGCGTGAAGTGCCGGTGAGGTCGAGCCATGCGTGGCCGGGGCCGGCGAGTTCGCAGAGCGGGGAGAAGGTGGCGAGGACGCGGGCGAAGGCGGCGGTGGCGCGGTCGTAGAGTTCGGGGCGGGGGGGGAGGACGAGGAGGTCGGGGCAGAGTTTTTCGGCGAGGGAGAGGAGCATGCCGCGGTGGAGGCCGGCGAGGCGGGCTTCGGAGGAGACGTCGAGGAGGGTGGCGCGGGCGGTGGGGATGGCGACGGCGAGGGGGCGGCCGCCGAGGGCGCGGGGGTTGAGGGCGCGCTCGGTGGAGATGGGGAAGGAGGTGAGGTTGAGGTGGAGGATTGACTTCATGTTAGGGGAATGTTAGCAACGGGGAGGGAGATGGACAAAGGCGGGATTGAAAAAACAAGAAACGAAAGGGAAGAAGCTATGAGGGACATGATGGAGGAAGGCTGGGAAAAGGCAAAAGAGCCACGGCAAATCCCAAATTCCAACTCCAACCCCAACCCCAAGAAGGCGAACGGCGGTGCGAAGCCTTATGACATGAGCGAGAGATTGCTGCTCTTTGCTGACCGGGTGCTGTACATCGCGGAGGATCTGCCGTCGGCTCGGGGCGTCGGGAAAGTTCGCGAGCAAATCGTCTCGGCGGGGACCTCGATCGGCGCAAATTATGAAGAGGCCGATGGAGCCGAAACTCGGGCGGACAAGAAGAAGAGCCTGGTCACGTCGCGAAAAGAGGCACGCGAGTCACGCTGGTGGCTTCGCCTGATCTACCTGCATTGGAAACAACACCTCGACGTGAAGGCGGACATCGCCGAGGCAACGGAGTTGATTCTCATCCTCAGCCGCATGATCCAGCTCATGCAACCGTGAGCAGGAGCTGTTTTGGAGTTGGGGTTGGAGTTGGAGTTGGGATTTGCGGGACGGCGAAGCCGGCCCGCTCTTCCTTTACTCAAGGTGATCCAGCAACGTCTCCGAATCCGCGCTCCCGATAAACGCCAGCCTCCGAAACGACACAATCGTAATGTCATCACTCTGCAGCGAGGCTCCCCGATGATCCACAATCGCCTCCGCGATCGAATCCACCAGATCCTGCGAATTCCCCTCTTTCTGCTGCTCCCCCGAAATGCGAATCAGCGCTTCCTCCCCCAGATCCTCCCCGTCGGCATTCTTCGCTTCCGGCACCCCATCCGTGTAGAGCAGGAGCCGGTCGCCGATCTCGATCGGAAGATGCTGGATCCGGAGCTCCCGCTCGAAAACGGTGCCGGCGTTGAGGCCCATGGCGAGGCCGGAAGCGGGGATGAAGTGGGCGCCGCGGGAGGCGGAGACCAGGATCGGCGGGTTCTGGCCGCAGTTGATGATCTCGAGATCGCCGGTCGAGGGATCGAGAACGGCGTAGGCGGCGGAGACGAACATCCGCTTCTTGATGTCCGCCGTGACGAACTTGTTCACCTCGAGGACGGTGTCGCGCGGCGAGTGGTGCGGGGCGATGAGGCGGAAGGCGGTGCGCACCATGACCATGATGAGGGCGCCCGGGAAGCCGTGGCCGGAGACGTCGCCGACGACGAGGCCGACACGGCCGTTGGGGAGGTTGAAGATGTCGAGGTAGTCGCCGCCGACGACGGAGCAGGGCTGGTAGAGCGCGGCGGAGTCCCAGCCCGGGAAATCCGGAAGCTCCTGGACGACCAGCATCTCCTGGATTTCGCGGCAGCGCGCCCGTTCTTCGCCGGAAAGATCGTGCTCCAGGCGGGTCACCGCCGGACGGCGCGGCGGGACGAGCTGCCGGACCGCGAGCGCGACGAGGTCCGGGTCGCGCACCTGCAGGAACGTCTTGCGAGGGTATTGCTGGACCTCGAACTCGTGCTGGTTCGCCGACTTTCCGGTGATCACCGCGGGGATGACCGATTTGCGCTTCAGAAGGCCGCCCAGGATCTGGATCGCCGTCTGGTCGCGAAGCTCCATGTCCAGCACCGCGGCGTCGTAGCGGCCGGGCTCGAGCAGCGAGTCAAGCGCTTCGCGCCCCGACCCCGTCGAGTGCGTCGCGAAGCCGAGCTCGCCCAGCGCTTTGGCGTACGCGGTGCGACGCGCGGCGTCAGGATCCGCGACGAGGACCGATCCCTGCCCGCCTCCGCCGCCCGGAGTTTCCCGCACCCAGCGTTTGGTGGGGATCGAGGCGGAGGATTCGCGGTCGGCGCTCATCGGGGTGAGGGCGCATTGTACGCATGCTTTTCGAACCTTCGCCATGCGGAGGCGAGAATGCTTAAATCCCCGCCCACCCATGCCCGCCGTCACCCTCGACAGGATACGCAACCTCGGAATCATCGCGCACATCGACGCGGGGAAGACCACCACGTCAGAGCGGATCCTGTTCTACACGGGGCGCGAGCACAAGCTGGGGAACGTGGACGAAGGGACGACGACGACCGACTGGTATTTCGAAGAGCGCGAGCGCGGGATCTCGATCTTCTCGGCCGCGACGACTTGCTACTGGCGCGGGCACCGGATCAACCTGATCGACACGCCGGGGCACGTCGATTTCACGGCGGAGGTCGAGCGGTCTCTTCGCGTGCTCGACGGCGCGATCGGCGTCTTCTGCGGCGTCGGCGGCGTGGAGCCTCAGAGTGAAACTGTCTGGCGGCAGGCTGACCGGTACAGCGTCCCGAGGCTCGCGTTCGTCAACAAGCTCGACCGGGTCGGGTCGAATTTCGCGAAGGTCGTCGAGCAGATCCGGACGAAACTCAAGGCGAACGCGGTGGCGGTGACGTGGCCGATCGGCGAGGAAGCGGAATTTCGCGGGGTGATCGACCTGATTGAGCGCAAGGCGATGTACTTCAGCGAAGAGGACGACGGCGCGACGGTCACCGTCGAGGAAATCCCGCCGGAGCTGCGCGACGAGGCCGAGGTCGCGCGCGCCGAGATGGTCGAGTCCGTGGCGAACATCACGCCGTGGATGGAAGAGGGCTTCCTGTCCGGGCGTGTTTTCACGAACGACGAGATCCGAAAGGGCCTCCGCGAGAACACGATCGCGCGCCGGATCGTCCCGGTCTTCGGCGGCACGAGCCTCCGCAACAAAGGCGTACAGCCGCTTCTCGACGGCGTCATCCACTATCTCCCGAGCCCGCTCGACATGCCTCCGGTGCGGGGGACCCATCCGGAGACCGGGAAGCCGGTGACGAGGAAGCCCGACCCGAACGACTCGCTGTCGGCGCTCGTCTTCAAGATCTTCACCGACGAGTTCAGCGAGCTGGTCTACGTCCGGATTTATTCGGGGACCTTGAGATCGGGCGAAGTCGTCTGGAACCCGCGGCTTGGCAAGCGCGAGCGCGTGACGCGCCTCAACCTGATGCACGGGCAGGCGCGTGAAGCGGTGGACAGCGCGGGGCCGGGGGAGATCGTGACGGTGGTCGGGCTGAAGACGGCGCGGACGTCGGATTCGCTGTGCGACCAGAAATACCCGGTGGCGCTGGAAGCGATGACGTTTCCGGAGCCGGTGGTTTCGATGGCGATCGAGCCGAAGAACACGGCGGACAAGGACAAGCTGTCCGAAACGCTGACGAAGATGGAGCGCGACGACCCGACGTTCCACATGAGGGTCGACGAGGAAACCGGCCAGACGATCGTGTCGGGCATGGGCGAGCTTCACCTCGACATCATCAAGAACCGGATGAAGCACATGTACAAGCTCGACGCGAACGTCGGCGAGCCGCGCGTCGCCTACCGTGAGACCATTTCGAAGGCGGCGGACGGGGAAGCGGAGTTCATCCGGAAAGTGACGGAGGGGAAGGGGCAATACGGGCACGTGAAGCTGCGGATCGAGCCGGACCCCGGGAAAGCCGGGGTGCAGGTGACGAACGCGGCGCCGGAAGGGTCATTCCCGAAGTTGTTCTGGCCGTCGATTGAGGACGGGATCAAGTCGGCGGCGTTGACGGGTTCTGTCGCCGGTTACCCGATGGTCTACGTCAAGGCGACGGTGACGGGGGGCTCGACGCATCCGACCGACGGGCACGAAGGCGCCTACAACGCGGCCGCGGTCATGGCGTTCCAGAAGGCCGCGCAGAAAGCCGGCGGCGTCGTTCTCGAGCCGATCATGAAATTCGACGTGGTCACCCCGGTGGGAAACGTCGGCGACGTCATCGACGACCTGAACCGCCGCCGCGCCGACATCCACAACGTCGAACAGGAGGACGACCGGCGCAAAGTCACCGGACTCACGCCGATCGCGGAAATGTTCGGCTACGCGAACGCGTTGCGCTCCCTCACCCAGGGGCGCGGCACGTCGAGCCTCGAACCTCACGACTACCGGCCCGTGCCGGAGCACGTCGCCAAACACCTGTTCGGGAGTGACACATGAGCGCACGCACGAAAGTCGATCTACGGCCCGTCCAGACCTCGCTCGCTGCGCTCGCTCGACCGACCGCGGCCGGCGCAATTTCAGCTCTTCCCCTGTTACTTGCGCTCGTTGCTTTGCCTGCCTGCTCCTCTTCAGGTGACCGCGTCCAGGAAGTCTCCATCGCCACTTCCGACAAGGCCCAGGACATCCTCGGCATTTCCCTCCTGCTGTCCGGCCTGAAAGATCGCCGCGAAAGCAAGAGCCTCCGCGCCTGGTCTTTCAGGCTGACGAACAACGAAAAGGAAAACGTGAAAGTCCGTGCGATCCCGGCCTTTATCTCCGAGGACGGCCGCGATCTGGGGGGCGCTTCAGAAGCGCAGGAAGTTGAGCTTCTCCCCGGGAGGTCCCAGGACTTTTACATCAAGGCCCCGACGGGAGAGGTCGCGCGGCTGGTAGTGCGCTTCGAAAGGAAGTAGGCAGCCGGATCCGGCGTCTCTCTACCGCCCCGCCTCGACACGATTCCGGCCGGAGCGTTTCGCCTCGTACATCGCCCGGTCGGCGCGACCGACGAGCTCTTCGGCCGTTTCGCCCTTCCGCCATGCGGCGACGCCGAAGCTGGCGGTGAGGGCGACGCCCTGAAGCGGGCCGTCCGGCTTCCAGTCGGAGGCGAGGACGCGGGCTCTTTCTGCGAGGACGCGGGCTCCTTCGACGTCGGTTTCCGGGAGAAGAATGGCAAATTCGTCCCCGCCGGTGCGGCAGAGATGGTCCGGCCTGCGCACCATTTCGCGCAGGCGCCGGCCGAACGTCCGCAACACGGCGTCGCCCGCCTGGTGTCCGCGCGAGTCGTTCACGGATTTCAGGGAATCCACGTCGAGCACGATCAGGGAAAGGTCGTGGCCGTATCGGGCGGCGCGGGCGACTTCGACAGCGAGCGACTGGTCCTGGCATCGCCGGTTCCCCAGCCCCGTCAGGCTGTCGGTCAACGCGAGCTGCTCCAGCCGGTGGCGCTGGATCTCGGCCGATACGAGCGTCGCCACCAGCTCGCACAGTTCGGCCTCCTGCGCCGTCAATTCCCTCGTCCCGCTGTGCACGCTCAGCACACCCACAAGATTTCCGCTCGCAAAAAGCGGCGCGCACATGATCGACCGGATGGACGTCGACTGACCGGACTTCGAAACGTAGCGCGGGTCCGAGGCCGCGTCCTTCACGAGGGCGAAGCGCCGCTCCCTGGCGACCCAGCCGGCGAGCCCCTCGCCCACGCGGAACCGCAACCGCATCTCCGACAGGTCGAGTCCCTCGCTGGCGACGACGATCAGGTCCGACGATTCAGCGTCCAGAATCATGATCGACGACGCGGTCGACGGAAAAAGCGGTCTGATGGCGCGAAGCGCGATGTAGAGCGCTTCCGGAAGCGGATGGCTCGAAAGCGCCGCTTCGCCGATCCCCCGGAATGCGTCCAGCAGGGTTCGCATCTCCACAGGCCGGATTCTGCCTCCCGCCGCTGCCGAATCAAGGATTCATATGGCGGCCAGTCGGGGCCGGTTTGTTCGCGTTCTCCGTTGACATCACTTCGGCCATCCGTACAATGCCCGCCCCTCAAGAAAGCCCACAGAGACGGAAGGAAGACGATGAAAGGCCAGAAGATCCGGATTCGCATCGAAGGATACGACCACCAGGTGATCGACCAGTCGGTCACCGAGATCGTCGATACCGCCAAGAAAACGGGCGCGAAAGTCGTCGGGCCGATCCCGATTCCGACGCGGATCGAGCGCTACACGGTGCTGCGCTCGCCGCACGTCGACAAGAAATCCCGCGAACAGTTCGAGATCCGGACGCACAAGCGCGTCATCGACATCAGCGAGCCGACCGGCAAGACCGTCGACGCGCTCAAGAACCTCAACAATCTCCCGGCGGGCGTGAACATCCGGGTGAAAGTTCTGACCGAAAAGTCGTAGTCCTAACCTGAAATCCTGGCCGGTCGAAAGACCGGATGTCGTAAGGGGAGTGGTCTGGTCGTCGCTTGCTGTCCCTTGTCTTCGAGAGAAGGCCGGGTGACGGCGAGGGGTCGGGGCGAAGGGCGCGTAGCGCCCGGAGGTCCGACACCCGACGGCGCCCGGCCTTCTCTCGAAGACAGTCAATTGACACTTCAACGACGATCATTTCCCCCGCCGCGCCTGTGAGCCGAGTGCTCCGCCAGCCGCCCGCGGGGAAAGGTTCCGGTTGCCGTGTCCCCCGCGGGGGGGAGTGTCCCCGCAGAGCCTTTCGACTCGCTTTGCTCGCTCAAGGCAACGATGCCGCCTTGAGACGGGAAACGGTGAAGAATCCTGCCGGCGTGGTAAGACGGCAGGAGACAGAACAGTAGAGGAGGCACGACATGCTTCAGGGCATTCTCGGGCGCAAGCTCGGCATGACCCAGATCTTCGACGAACAGGGACGCTGGGTCGGCGTCACTGTGATCGAAGCGGGCCCGTGTCCGGTCACGCAGGTGAAGACGGTGAAGACCGACGGGTACAACGCGGTGCAGCTGGGGTTTGCGAAGCGGAAGCGGGTGACGAAGCCGGTCGCCGGGCATCTCGCGAAGTCCGGCGTCAAGGATCCGGTGCACTACATCCGCGAGTTCCGGGTCCAGGCGGAACCGACGCAGAAGGCGGGCGACTCGGTGACGCTCAAGATTCTGGACGGGATCAAGAAGGTGGACGTGATCGGCATTACGAAGGGCAAAGGGTTTCAGGGCGTCATCAAGCGCTGGCACAAGAACTGCGGCCCGAAGACACACGGCTCGATGTTCCAGCGCATGGTAGGTTCGGCGTCGGCGGCCGAGGATCCGGGGCACATCCGTCCTGGCACGATGCGTCCGGGTCACATGGGTATGGACCGCTTCACGCAGAAAAATCTCGTCATCGTGAAATGCGACGAGGCGCGCAACCTGCTACTCGTGCGCGGGGCGATCCCCGGCCCGAACGGCAATTTCGTGATCATCGAGAAATCGGCGAACCAGCATGTGCCGGTGACGCTGGGCCCGGAAAAGAAGGACCCGAAGGCTTCAAAGGACCCGAAGAAAGCGCTCGCGAAGCTTGCGGGCAAGTAATCGATGGTGAGGGAGCCTCGATTCTGCGCCAGCAGAATCGGGCGAATCGAACCATAAGGAGCGGTTGAGATGCTGGAAGTCCCTGTTTTCGATGTCGCCGGGAAGAAGCTGGGCGCGGAAAAGGTCGACCCCCAGTGGTTCGGGGGGATCGTCCGCCGCCGGCTCGTCCACGACGCGGCGGTCATTTACCAGAACAACCAGCGCGCCGGGACCCACAAGGTCAAGGAGCGCGGCGAGGTCGCGGGCTCGAAGAAGAAGCCCTGGAAGCAGAAGCACACGGGGCGGGCGCGGGTCGGGACGAAGCGGAGCCCGATCTGGCGGCATGGAGGCATCGTGTTCGGGCCGCATCCGCGGGATTATTCGGGCGCGTTGCCGAAGCAGATGAAGCGTGCGGCGCTGGACAGCGCGCTTCTGTCGAAGTTCCAGGATGGGGAAGCGGCGCTGGTGGATTCGCTGAAGCTGGCGAAGCCGCAGACGTCGGCGGTAGCGGGAGCGCTGGAGGCGATCGGGATCAAGGAATCGTGCCTGATTTCCATCGAGCAGGCGGACGCGGCGGGCCGGATGGTCTACCTGAGCGCGAGGAATCTTCCGCGCGTGCATTCGCTGCCGGTCGCGGACCTGAACGCGCTGGACGTGCTGAAGTACAAGAGGCTGCTCCTCACGAAGGACGCGTTTACGGCGCTCGTCAAGAACCGCCGCGACGGGGTCGACCTGCCTGTGCCGAAATCGAAAAACCCGGCCGCCATCGAGTACACCCATCCGAACCGGAAATCGCGCGGGAAGCCCGCCGAGCTGGTCAAGGGCGAAAAGGAAGCGCGGTTGAAGGCCGCTGCGGCGAAAATTGCGAAGGCCGCCGCGGCGAAAGCCGCGAAGCCGAAGAAGCCGAAGGCTCCTCCTCCCGAAGCGAAAGCCCAGGGGGCCCCCGCCGGCGAGCAGAAGCCGAAGGGCGAGGGCAAGCCGGGCGCTCCGGCGGGTGAGCAGAAGCCGAAAGGCGAAGGCAAGCCGTCCGGAGGCCCTGAGCGAGGCGCCGCAGGCGCCGAGTCGAAGGGAGCGCCCAAGCCTGTGCAGCCGAAGCCCCCCGCAGGCCCTGAGCGAGGCGCCGGAGGCGCCGAGTCGAAGGGTGCCCCGCCGAAGGAGGGCAACTAAATGCGCGAACCCCGCTCGATCGTCGTCGAACCGCTTCAGACCGAAAAGTCCATGGGCTCCATGGGCCGCTCCCGCGCCTATTCGTTCGTCGTCCGCAAGGACGCGAACAAGATCGAGATTCGCAACGCCATCCAGAGCATCTACAACGGCGTGAAGGTCAGTCACGTGCGCACCATGCTGGTGAAAGGCAAGTCCCGCCGGTTCAAGGCCCGGCTGGGGTACCAGAACGACTGGAAGAAGGCCATCGTCACGCTGAAGGAAGAATCGAAGCCGATCGAAGGATTCTGAGCCGAGCCGGATCCGTTGTGCAAGGGCAAGTGAAGTTATGCAAAACGTTCAGAGGAAGGAATAGCCATGGGTCTGCGAGCCTACAAGCCCACGAGCGCCGGTCGCCGTTTTGCGACGACCAGCGACTTCAAGGATCTCACCGCGAAGAAGCCGCACAAGCCGCTGCTTGAGGCGCTTCGCAAGACCGGCGGCCGCAACAACAGCGGCTCGATCACCTGCTGGCACCACGGCGGCGGGAACAAGAAGATGTACCGGGTGATCGACTGGAAGCGGAACAAGCTGGAGATTTCCGCGAAGGTTGAGGAGATCGAGTACGACCCGAACCGGAATGTGCGGATCGCGCGTCTGTTGTACAAGGACGGCGAGCGCCGGTACATCGTGGCGCCGAAGGACCTGAAGAAGGGCGAGATCCTGATTGCCGGCGAGAAGCCGGACCCGAAGCCCGGAAACAACATGCCGCTTCGCAGCGTGCCGCTGGGCCACCTCATTCATTGTGTCGAGCTGGTTCCGGGCCGTGGCGCGCAGATCGTTCGCTCGGCGGGGTGCTTCGCGCAGGTCATGGCCAAGGAAGGCAACTACGCCCATCTGCAGTTTCCGTCGGGCGAAATGCGGATGATTCCGCTCGCGTGCCGGGCGACGATCGGCCAGCTCGGCAACATCGAGGCGGGTTCGATCTGGCTCGGCAAGGCGGGGCGGAAGCGCTGGCTTGGTGTGAGGCCGACGAACCGCGGCACGGCGCAGAACCCCGTGAGCCACCCGATGGGCGGCGGTGAAGGCCGGTCGGGCGGTGGACGTCACCCCTGTTCGCCCTGGGGCAAGCTCGCCAAGGGCGGCAAGACGCGCAAGAAGAGGAAGAACTCGTCCAAGTTCATTATCCGCGGCCGCAAGAAGGGCCGCTTCCAGCAGACGTAAGGAGAGACGATGAGCCGTTCGATGAAGAAAGGCCCGTTTGTGGACGGGAAGCTTCTCGAGAAGGTGGAGAAGCAGAAGAAGAAGGGCGACAAGGACCCGATCAAGACCTGGGCGCGGCGCTGCACGATTGTGCCCGAGTTCATCGGGCACAACTTCCTCGTCCACAACGGCAAGACGCACCTGAAGCTGTATGTGACGGAGGACATGGTCGGGCACAAGCTGGGCGAGTTCGCGGCGACGCGGACGTTCCGCGGCCACAGCGGCGCGAAGGCCAAGGACATCAAGACCGCGGGCCTTACCGGCGGTGCGGCCGCTCCTGCCGCTGCCCCGGCCGGCGGCGAGAAGAAAGGCTAGGCTGAAACATGGCTGACACGACGACACTTCCCGAACAGCGGTTTACCGCGAAGCTGCGCCACGCGCGGATCAGCCCGCAGAAGGTCCGTTACGTTGCGACGGTGATCCGCGGGCAGAACGTGAACCGTGCGCTGGAGATCCTGCAGGCGACGAACCGGCGTGGGGCGCGGTTTCTGCACAAGCTGCTGAAGAGCGCGATTGCGAATGCGGAGTCAATCACGAGCGACCGGAACCTGGACATCGACGTGGAGGAGTTGCGGATTGAGACGCTGATGATCGACGGCGGCGTTTCGCTCAAGCGGTGGCGGACGGCGCCGCAGGGGCGCGCGGTGCCGATCCTGAAGAGGACGAGCCACATTACGCTGGTGCTCGGGCCGAATCCGGACGAACCGAAGAAGGAAAGGCGTGCGACGACGGGGAAGAAGGCGGCGAAGGCCGAGAAGGCCGGTTCCGGGCCCGCTGTGGCTCCGGCTCACGAACACTCGCACGGCAAGGAAGGCCAGGCTCACGAGCACGGGCACGAGCACCCTGAGGGGCACCACCAGCACCACGACCATCAGCACAGGCACGAACCCGATCACAAGCACGGCGGCCAGCACGAAAAGGGCCACAAGCCGCCCCCTGACAAGAAGAAGGGATAGTCGACCATGGGTCAGAAGATCAACCCGATCGGGTTCCGCCTCGGCATCACCGAGGAGTGGCGCAGCCGCTGGTTCGCGACGAAAAAGGAGTTCGGCAAGTTCCTCGTCGAGGACCAGAAAATCCGGCGCTTCATCAAGAAAAACTACGCCTTCGCGCAGATTCCGAAGATCGAGATTGAGCGGACGCGCGAGACGACGACGGTGATCGTGCACGCGGGGAGTCCCGGGGTGATCATCGGGCGCCGCGGGGCGAAGGTTGAGGAACTGCAGGGGCAGCTGGAGAAGCTGACCGGGCACAAGGTTGAGTTGAAGATCAAGGAAATCGACACGCCTGAGCTGTCTGCGACGCTCGTGGCGGAGCAGATTGCGGAGCAGTTGCAGAAGCGCGCTCCGTTCCGCCGGGCGATGCGCAAGGCGGCCGAGGTGACGCTGAAAGCGGGGGCGCGCGGGATCAAGATCACGGTTGCCGGCCGCATCGGCGGCGCCGAAATCGCGCGGTCCGAGACGCTCTCGCTCGGCAGCGTGCCGCTGCATACTCTTCGCGCGATTCTCGACTATGGCCGCGCGACGGCGGTGCATACGAAGGGAACGATCGGCGTGAAGACGTGGATTTACAAGGGCGAGATGCTTCCGGACGCGAAGAAGCGGACGGGTTTGCAGGCGCCCGCGCCGCCGAAACCTCCGCGGCCGATGTCGGCTCGCCCGATGGGCGGCATGGACCGTGGATCGGATCGCGGCCCTGGCGGTCCCCGTGGTCCCGGCGGTCCTCGCGGCCCTGGCGGTCCGCGTGGTCCCGGCGGTCCGCGCGGCCCCGGCGGTCC
>WSZJ01000169.1 GCA_009773755.1 Planctomycetota bacterium
ACGCGCGGCGCGGGTCCGGGCGGCGCGCGTCATCAGCCTCGCCACGGCCAAAAGCCTCGTCGCGCGCCGGTCGGACCTGCGCCGCGCGCCGCAGGGAGGTTTCTGCTCGCGTTCTCAGAACCCCGCGGGTTTGTCCCTGTCGAGCCACTCTCTCGCCCACGTCTCGAAGAACATCAGCGCCCACAGCCGTGACGAGTGGTCCTGCCCGGCCTGGTGCTCGTCGAGATACCGCTTCACCTCGCTCTCCTTGAACATCCCGCGCTCACGCGCCTCCCTGGAGAGCAGAAGGTCCCGCGCCGGCTCGCGAAGTTCGCCGCGGAACCAGTTTTCCAGCGGCAGTGCGAACCCCTGCTTCGGGCGGTCGAGCACCTCAGAAAGCAACCGCTTCGCGAGCGCGCGCTTGAGGAAGACCTTGGTGCTGAGGCCTTCCTGCTTGAATCTCAGCGGGAGGCGCGACGCGAATTCCATGAGGTTGTGATCCAGGAAGGGGGAGCGGACTTCGAGGGCGGACATCATCGAGGCGACGTCGACTTTCGGCTGGAGGTCTTCGGGGAGGTAGGAGCGGGCCTCGACGAAGAGCGCCTTTTCGGTGATGTCGTCGGCGGGCGCGTCCTTGAACAGCCTGAGCATGAACTCCGAGGCGTCGCCCTGGAGCTGCGAAGCGAAGGCGGGCTCGTAGAGCGCCTTGCGGCGGGAACGGCCGAAGTACGCGACGAGCTCGGTGAAATGTTCGGCCGCGGTGTTGCCTTCCATCGTCGCGAATCGTTTGACGCGGCGCGTCAACGAGCGCGGGCCGCCGCCGCCGGGGAGCATCCCCGCGAACCGCGCGAGCAGGCCCCGCGCCGGCGCCGGAATCCTGGTGAGCCGCTCCGCCTGGTGAATCGCCGCGACGCGCGCGTAGCCGAGGAACGACTCGTCGCCGCCGTCGCCGGAGAGCGCGACCGTGACGTGCTGGCGCGTCATCTTCGCGAGGTAGTACGTCGGGATCGCGCTCGAGTCGGCAAACGGCTCGCCGTAATGCTTCACGAGCTCAGGGAGGACTTCGAGTGCCCTCGGCCGCACGATCTCCTCGTGATGCTCCGTGCCCAGCTGCCGCGCGAACAGCCTCGCCGCGTCCAGCTCGCTGTACGCCGCTTCCTCGAAGCCGATCGTGAACGTCTTCACCTTTCCGCCTGCGAGCCGCGTCATCGCTTCGACAACAGCGGAAGAGTCGATCCCGCCGGAAAGGAACGCGCCGAGCGGAACGTCGGAAACCAGGCGCGACTTGACGCATTCGTCGAAGAGCTGGCGGAAGCGCTCTTCCGCCGCTTCGGAATTGACGTAGAAGTCCTTGAGCCTGAAATCGAGTTCCCAGTATTGGGACGTCTTCACCTGCCCGCCCTCGAGGACGAGCGAGTAGCCGGCCGGCAGTTTTCGGACGTCCTGCCAGATGGTGAGCGGCGCGGGGATGTACTGGTAATGGAAGTAGTGGTCGACGGCCTGCGGGTCGAGGCGGCGCGGGAACCCGGGGTCGGAGAGGAGCGCCTGCAGTTCGCTGGCGAAGCGGAAAGTGCCTTCGGCCGCGGAGTAGAAGAACGGTTTTTTCCCCGCGCGGTCGCGCGCCGCCAGCAGCCGCTGTTTCTTCTTGTCCCACAGCGCGAACGCGAACATGCCCCGGAATTTTTCGACGCAGCGGTCGCCGTCGTCCTCGTACTGGTGGACGATGACCTCGGCGTCGCATTTCGATTTGAAGACGTGCCCCTTCTTCTCTAGGTCCCGGCGCAGCTCCGCGAAGTTGTAGATCTCGCCGTTGAACGTCACGGCGACGCTGGCGTCCTCGTTCACGATCGGCTGGTGGCCGGCGGGGGAAAGGTCGATCACCGCCAGCCGCCGGTGCCCCAGCGCGCACGGACCGTCCACCCAGAGGCCGGTGCCGTCAGGGCCGCGGTGTGCCAGCGAAGCGGTCATGGCGCCGGCGGTTGCCGCGCTGGCGCGGGCGCCGTCGAGCCGGACGAGACCAGCTATTCCGCACATGGAGTCGACTCCGGGCGAGCGGGGAGGAACGAAGGGCAACGACGAGAATGGCAACAACGAAAGGAAAAACGAAAAACAAAAAACTAAAAACGAAAAGTAAGGCCCGGCCTACTTGGCCGCCGGAACGGCTTCCGTCCGACCGCCGAATTGCGACCGGTGCAGCCGGGCGTACAACCCCTCCTTCGCCATGAGTTCGGCGTGAGTCCCGCTTTCGACCAGGCACCCCTTTTCGAGCACCAGGATCAGGTCCGCCCCCTGGACCGTCGACAGCCGGTGAGCCACGACAAACGTCGTCCTCCCGCCCTCGTGCATCATCAGGTCGAGCGCCCCCTGCACCAGTTTTTCATTCTGCGAGTCGAGGGCGCTCGTCGCTTCGTCCAGCAGAAGCAGCGACGGGTTGCGGACGATCGCGCGGGCGATAGCCATCCGCTGCCGTTCTCCGCCCGAGAGCATCGCTCCCCGTTCGCCGACATCGGTCCGGTATCCCATCGGCAGGCGCGAAATCATGTCGTGGATGTTGGCCGACTTCGCCGCAGCTTCGACCTCCGCGTCGGAGGCGCCCGGGCGGCCGTATCGGATGTTCTGCGCGATGGTGTCGTGGAACAGGAAGTTCTCCTGCGACACGACGGCGACCCGCGAGAGCAGCGAGTCGCGCTTCACCCGCCGGATGTCCAGCCCGTCCATTTCGATCGAGCCGGAGGAGGGGTCATAGAAGCGGCAGAGGAGGTCGAGGAAGGTCGATTTCCCCGCGCCGGACGGGCCGACGATGGCGACGACCTGGCCTCTTCGGATTTCGACGTCCACTTCGCGCAGGACCGGTTCGTCGGCGTAGGCGAACGACACGTTGCGGAAGCGGATCGAGTCCCTGAGCGGCGGCAGGTCGATGGCGCCGGGCGAGTCGACGATTTCGGGCGGGAATTCCGTGAGCTCGAAGACGCGCTCGCAGCCGGCGATCGATTCCTGGAGGGTGTTCCAGGCCTTCGTGAGCTGCCGGATGGGGCGGTTGAACGACACGCAGCACAGGACGAATCCCACTAGGTCGCCGCTGTTCGCGTCCAGGACGTTCCAGCGTTTGAGACAGATGATCGCGGCGAGCATGGCAATGACGGCGTAACCCTGCAGGAGTTCATGCACGCTGCTCGACGTTGCCTTCGCGACGATGACCTTCATGTACTTCTTCATCCACGAGTGGCTGACCTTCTCCATCTCGCGTTCTTCCGCCGTCTCCATTCGGAACGCCTTGACCGTCCGGATTCCCGAGAACATCTGGTGGATCTGCTCCGTCAGTTCGCCCAGCGTTCCCAGGGTCCGCTTCTGGGACTTCTTGATCCGCCGGCCGAGCTTGAGGAGAGGCCAGGCGAACAGGGGGAGGCCGACGAAGAGAAGCAGGGAGAGCTTCCAGGAGAAGACGAAGGCGAGGACGACGAGCGCGACGATCTGCATCGGCTGCTGGACCAGGTCTCCGTACATGGCGCCGAGGGCGTTCTGGGCGACCTGGACATCGTTGGTGATTCTGGAGTACAGGTCCCCCGCGCGGCGCTGGCCGAAGAAGCGAAGCGAGAGCTTGAGCAGGTGAGCGACGGCTTCGTTGCGCATCGCCACGATGACGCGCAGGTTCATCAGGCGCTCGAAGTAGTTCATGAAGAAATCGCAGATCGCGCCCATCGGAATGTACAGCAAGCCGATGAACAGCAGCGGCCAGAGCGAGTCGAACGGCCGCTTGCCTTGCATCACGTCCATGACCGGCGGCAGAAAGGCGAGGCGGCCCTGGAGGAACATCGCGTAGAGCGCCGCCGTGCCGACGAGCATCAGGAACTGAAAGCGATACCGGGACGCGAGCAGAACAAGCCGGTAGGACAGGTAGATGCTCCTCCGCCGCGGCGGCAGTTCGCGCGGATACCTGGTTTCTGAGAGCCGGTCAAGCCACCAGAAGACGCCGGTCCCTGCCGCCAGGACCGCGAGCAGCGAGGCGTAGAGCCATGGCCACGCGACAATCAGGAAGCTGACGAGCCCGAAGGCTTTTTTCCCCAGCAGTTCGTTGAGGCTGATGTTCAAACGCTATTTCCCCGGCCTTGTGATCGCGATCACGGCCCTGTCCGGGTCGAAGTACTTCTTCGCGGCCGCCTGGATGTCGGCCGCCGTCAGCTTCTCGACTTTCGCCGGCGCATCGAACACGAACCGCGGACCGAGCCCGTAGATCGTGTCCAGCGCGAGTTGCTGTGATTGAGCGGAGTTCTTCTGCAGCTCGATGAGCATCTCGCCGATCACCCCGTTCTTCGCCCGCTCGAGCTCTTCCGCGGAGATCTCTTCCTCGCGGATCTTCCGGATCTCCTCCTTGAGCACCGTCACCGCGGGGTCCAGATTTTCGAGCTGCACCTGCGCGCCGAACTGGAAGTACCCGCGCTCGAACATCGTCACGTTCGTGGCCCACGCGTTGTAGGCGAGATTGCGCTTCTCGCGCACAGCGTCCCACACGCGTCCTCCCATGCCGCCCATGATCTTGTCGATGACCTGAAGCGGCCATCGGTCCGCCTCGTGCATCGCGACCGTCGGAAAACCGATCAGCGCGACGCCCATGTTCTTCGTCGGGTCGTTCACGTCGTCGCTCCATCCGTTTTTCAGGTCTCCCGGGGGTTTTACCTCAGGGAGCTTCCCGGCGCTCTTCCGGAATCCTCCCAGCGCCTTGTTCAGCGCCGCCTTCACCTCTGAAAGCTCGAGGTCCCCGACCACGGCGATGACGCCGTTTCCGGCGTGGATGAAGCGGGCATGAAACGCGCGGAGGTCGTCCGGGGAGATTGCGGCGATCGACTCCGCGGTGCCGAGCGGAAGCCGTCCATAAGGATGGTCGCCGTACATCCCCTTGTGGAAGCGGAGCGACGTCGCGCCCGTCGGGTTGCCCATCAGGTTTTCGAGCTGGGCGCGCGCCAGAGACCTGACCCTGTCGAGTTCTCCGGGGGCGAACGCCGGGTTCATGAGGACATCGACGGCGAGGTCCAGCGCCTTCCCGAAGTCCCGCGTGAGCATCTCCGCATTGAGCAGGAGAGTGTTACGGCCGCCCTGGACCTTGAAGGTGCCGCCCGTCCCGTTGATTTCCTCGGCGAGCTGCGCCGCGCTCCGGTTCGTCGTGCCCCGGAGCAGCATTTCCCCGGTGAGATTCGCGACCCCGGGTTTTTCCGGGTCTTCCAGGCGATTCCCGGCCATGAACGTGATCGTGAAGGCGAAAGAAGCGGCGTTCGGGTTGCGGCGGAAAACGACGCGCATCCCGTTGTCGAGGGTGAACTCGTCGATTTGCGGCTCGAACGTGGCGGCCGTAACGGCGCCGGAACCGGGATCGCCCTCGCCCGCCTCGCGCGGAACGACGATGGCGACGGTCATCGTCTCGGGAAGCAGGTACGCGCGCGCGACGCGGAGGATGTCGTCGGCCGTCACGGCCTTGAGCCTTTCGAGATACCGACCCTCGTAGGCCGGATTGCCGTGGTACATCTCGCCCTCGCCGCAGACGTTGGCCTGGCTCATCACGTCCTGCCGGCCGATGACGTTCCATGCGACCACCGCCGCGCGAACGCGCGCCAGCTCCGCGTCGGTCACAGGCGCTTCCTGCAGCTTCTTCACCTCCGTGAGAACCGCCGCTTCCGCCGCCTCCAGATGCTTCGCCTCCAGCGTCGCCGTAATCGCGAACACTCCGCGGTAGGCGGGCGTGTCGTTGCGCGCAAACACGGATTGCACCAGCCCCTTCTCGTTTTTCAGCGCCCGCGTCAGCCGGCTCGAGTCCCCATAGGCGAGAACCAGGCCCGCCATGTCCAGCGCTGTCACGTCCCCGTGGTAGCAGCTCACCCCCGGCCACCCGATCTTCAGGCGCGAGCCGCGCGAAGGGGCGCCCTTGGCGACCGGGTAGCTCCGCCGTTCGCGCCTCGGCGCAGTCTGCGGGGGCTCCTCGGGGAGGACGACCGGCGGGATCGCCTTGCGATCCCACGGCGCGAAGGCCTTGCGGATCGCCCCGGCAGCCGCGGCTCCGTCGACGTCGCCGACGCAGAGGAAAATCATGTTGTTGGGGACGTACCAGCGGCGGAAGTAGTCGCCGACGTCCTCCGCTTTCAATTTCAGGAACTGGTCGAGGTACCCGCCGATCGGGTGCCTCGCGGGATGGACGCGCCACGCCGTCTCGTTGAACGCGTACTGGATCAGACGGCTCGGGTCGTCCAGGTACACCTTCAGTTCGTTCACGATGACCTGCTGCTCCTTGCGAGCCTCTTCCGGGTCCATCTTCGAATTGATGATCACGTCGCTGAACGATTCGAGCATGCGGTCGAAATGCCGGCTGCGGACGATGCAATGAAAGACCGTCCTGTCGAACGCCGTGTAGGCGTTCAGGTCGCCGCCGCCGGCCTTGACCTGGCGCGCGAAATCGCCGGGCGCCTGCTTCCCGGTCCCCTTGAAAATCATGTGCTCGACGTAGTGCGACAACCCCTGCCCGAGATTCTCGCCCTCGGTCGTCGATCCGACGGGAAACCAGGCCTGAAGCGTGACCACGGGCATGTTGTGGTCTTCCTTCACGATCACGACCGCGCCGTTGTCGAGGACTTCGCGACGAAGGGTCTTCGACTCCTCCGCTTCCGCCGGAATCGCGAGAAACGCCGTCGTCGTCACGAGCATCGCCTTGAGCATCCGTCCACCTCCGTCAGGGAGTCAGTTTTCCGGGCCACGCCTTCGCCTCCGCCAGCGCGGCTTTCCGCGCCTCGCCGTCCTCGGCGGGGATGGCGATCCCCGTCAGCGCTTCGAGCGAGCGGGCCGCGGCGGCCTTTTGCGATGCGTCCGCGCCTTCCGCCTTGCCCAGCAGGAATTCCACGGCACCGGCCGGCGGCGCGGACTTCAGAAGTTCGACGTACTCTTTCCAGCCTTCTTCCGGCTTCAAGGCGATGGAGGTGAAGAGGTTCTCCACGTCCGTGAGAATCCGCGCGCAAACGCCATCGAGTCGCGTCCGCTCGGCTGCCAGAGCGACGCGGTCCGCGGCGGGAAGCACGGCGAGCGCCCCGTCGTCAGGGCAGAGCGAACGCGCCCGCCCCGGTTCGTTGCGCGCGCAGCGTGCCTCGATGAGCGCGAGCCGGGCCTCCGCATATCCCGGCGCTCCCGGCGCGAGCCGCGCCACCAGCGGTTCTCCGGCGGCCACCGCGCCGGGAAGATCCGCCGCCCGGACCCGGCACGTCACCACACGCGCGGCCGAAGCCGTGTCCTCAGGCGCCGCGGCCACCGCCTCGCCGTACCATTTCAACGCGTTCGCCCAGTCCTTCTGCAGGAAGTAGTCGTCCGCCAGCGGCTTCAGGTGCCCCTTGACGCGTGCCGCTTCGAAGTTCCCAGGCTTCGCCAGGATCCCGCGCGCCACGATCCGCCAGGTCGCATCGCCCTCCGCGTCGCCGATTTTCGCGAGAAGCGCCACGAGCGCGTCGAGCCGCGCCGCGGCGGCGTCCGACAGGGCGAGCGCCGCGGTCCATGCCTCCTTGCGCACGGCCGCGTCGGGGTCGGACTTGGCGCACTGGAGAAGCGGGTCCACGGAGGCGAGAGTCCCCGCGCGTCCGAGGCCGCGGGCCGCGTTTTCGCGGGCCTTCGGGTTAGGGTAATCCTGATCGCGGAACTCCCCGAGCGCCTTCTCCAGCCGCGCGCGCGCCGCGTCGCCGCCGACCTGCGCGAGCGCCGTCACCGCTTCCGCCACGATGTCCTTCTCCTGCTCCGCGTGCGGCCGGTCGAGTTCGGCGATGAGCGGCGCGGCGGCGCCCGGCGTGCCGATTTCGCCGAGGGATTTGACGACGCGGAAGCGGATGGACTTGTCGGTCGGGGCGCGCAGGACCTTCACGAGAACGTCGATGCCGGCCTCGTCGCGGAGGGCGCCGAGGAGCTCGATGAGCCCGGCGGCGACGCTTTCAGGCGCGGGGCGGCCGATTTCGGACTCGAGAAGGGCCGCTGCGGCGGCGGCGAACCCCTTCGGTTTCAGTCCCTTGAGCGCCGCAATCGCCGCTTCACGCACGGCTCTCGGCTGTTCGGGCGCGAGCATGCGCTGGATATCGGCGGCGGCCTTGTCGCCGTCGGCTTCGGCGAGGGCGTCGATGGCGGCCACGCGGACCGCCGGGGCGACGTCCTCGAGGCACCGCCGGAGGTGCTGGACGGCCTTGCCCTTGCCGATCGCGCCGGCGGATTTCGCCGCGGCGACGCGGACGGGGAGGGCCGGGTCTTCCGCGAGGAGGCGGAGGACGGCGGGGAGAAAATCAGAGGGCTGAAGGGCGAGGCGGGTTTCTTCGACGGCCCAGGCGCGAAGGGCTGGATGGGCGCTTGCGAGCTGCTTTTCGAGAAGAGCTTTCTCGGCTGCCGAGTCTTTCCTGTCGCGAGCGGCGCGGAGGCGGTCGGTGAGGCCGGATTTCTCGAGATCGTTCGCCCTTGCGGTCTGGCGGTCGAGCGCCGCGCGGAGAGATGTGTTCTCCTCGCGCAGCCGGCGGGCCGCGTCGCGCACGATTTCCTCGAGGGAGTCGTCGCGGTGGCGGTCCCACCAGAAATTCCAGTCGCGCGGCTCGGTGAATGAAAGCGTGGTGAGTCGCCGGAGCGCGGCCATCGCGGCGTCGGCGTCGCGGGACGGGAGCAGGGCGACCAGCGGCGGAATCGCGCGCTCGATGCGGACGAACCCGAGCGCCGCGATCCACGGCGCGCGGTCCTCCAGGGGAGCCCGGTCAAGTTCTTCACGGATTCGCGCGAGAGCGTCGCCGGGCGCGCGGCGGCCGAGC